>CAZTCX010000005.1:30894-55491 GCA_964612515.1 uncultured Lentimicrobiaceae bacterium
ATTCGTAAATCGTCATTCGTAAATCGTCATTCGTAAATCGTCATTCGTAAATCGTCATTCGTAAATCGTAAATCCAAATGAAACCTCTATTCCGTCAACAAATTTTCGATATTAAAGATGATGATAGCTTCAACGAGCTCGCATTAAAAATATTTCGCTATCAATATGATGGCAACGACATTTACCGGTCGTTTGTGGACCATCTAAAAGTTGCGCCAGTAAAAGTAAGCCATCCGAATCAGATTCCATTTTTGCCTATCGAATTTTTTAAAACACAGCGCATCGTCACCGGCAAATACACTCCCGCCAGTTATTTCCAAAGCAGCGGTACCACAGAAGCTACCACGAGCCGGCATTATTATCCTGACCTTGGCAACTACGAAAAGTCATTCTTACAAAGCTTTGAGCAGTTTTATGGTGCGGTGGAAGATTATACCATTTTGGCGCTTTTGCCATCCTACCTTCAGCAGCAACACTCATCGCTGGTTTACATGGTGAGCAAACTTATTGAGAAAACGGGAAAAAAGGAAAGTGGCTTTTATCTGGATGATTACAAGGCTTTGGCCGAAAAGCTCGACACGCTGCATCGTGATGGAAAACCTGTAATGCTAATTGGCGTAACTTATGCCCTGCTCGATCTGATCGAAAATTACGACGTAAGTCACACCAAACCCATCGTAGTAGAAACCGGCGGCATGAAAGGTCGCCGCCCCGAAATGGTGCGGGAAGAGCTGCACCGCCAACTTACAGCGGGTTTTGGCGTGAGCAGCATCCACTCCGAATATGGCATGACCGAACTCTTTTCGCAGGCGTGGTCGGCAGGAAATGGAATTTTCGTTACGCCCCCCTGGATGAAAATCCAGATTCGAGAAGTGAACGACCCTTTATCACACGCTGCCACAGGAAAAACCGGCGGCATCAACGTCATCGATCTTGCCAATCAGCATTCGTGCTGTTTTATTGCCACACGCGATCTGGGGAAAATGCATCCGGATGGCTCCTTCGAAGTGCTTGGCCGGTTCGACCACGCCGACGTAAGAGGCTGTAATCTGTTGGTCAGTTGATTCTTATACTATCATCAGAGTTGATTACTTTTATTAATTTTGCCGTTCAAAAAAAAGTGCTTAAATTATTATGGCAGACAAAGATAAGCCCCGAATAAGGGGCGAAAGAAAAAAACCGGGAGATTTCTCGAAATTTATAAAAAAGAAGACCACGCCTGCCAAACCAGGAAAACCAGGGCGTCCTTCCAAATTCGCAAAACCGGGTCGCACTTCCAAATCGGATAAAACAGCCCGTCTTATCAGCGATCGCTTTCGCGATGATGAACAAGGCGAAAAAACTACCCGCGGCAGAGGTCCTGCCGAAAGGCGTCCCCGCCCACGGAAAGCCAGTGAATATGTGAAAGATGGCGGCTCCATCCGGTTGAATAAATTTATTGCCAACGCCGGCGTTTGCTCGCGTCGCGAAGCCGATAACCTCATCGCGAGTGGTGCTGTTCAGGTAAATGGTGTGGTGGTGAGCGAGCTTGGATCCAAGGTAAATCCTACCGACAAAGTTCAAATTGGCGGCGAAACACTTGCCTCCGAAAAGCATCGCTATGTGCTGCTCAACAAGCCCAAAGGCTACATCACCACCACCGACGATCCCGCCGACCGCCGCACCGTGATGTTACTCGTGGAAAATGCCTGCAAGGAACGCATTTATCCCGTCGGGCGGCTCGACCGCAACACCTTGGGACTGTTACTATTTACCAACGATGGCGATCTTGCCAAAAAACTTACCCATCCTTCGAGCAAGGTGCGTAAGATTTATCATGTGCAAACCGATCAATCCGTGCGACCTGCTGATCTGGAATCCATCGCTGCCGGTATTCAACTCGACGACGGACTGATTAAGCCCGACGCCATAGCTTACGTGGGCGACGGAAAAGACAAAAAAGAAATTGGTATCGAGCTGCACTCCGGCAAAAACCGCATTGTGCGCCGCATCTTCGAATCGCTAGGATATACTGTTACTAAGCTCGATCGTGTTTATTTTGCCGGCCTCACCAAGAAAGACCTACCCCGCGGGCGATGGCGTCATCTTACCCCCGAGGAAATTAATTTCCTTCGAATGATTTGATTTTTTCATAGCCACATTATAAAATATCCATCAAAAGAAAAACCCCGTCGCATGACGGGGTTTTTTATTCAACAATTTTGACTCTTTCAATCACAAATTCCAAAACTCAATAAAACAAATCACAAATAAATTCCAATACTGAAACCTCAATACTCCAAACCTATGTGGCATTTGAAAATTGTTTTTTGGAATTTATCTGTCATTTGGAATTTGCTTTATTGGTGCTTTTATTACTACGGCATCAACATTATTTTCCGAATGATGGTGTTGTCGCCGGTGCGGATGCGCATGAAATAAATGCCCGGAGCTGCTTCCTTCGGCTGCCAGCTAATTTGCTGTTTTCCGGCCTCCAAAGTTCCATCAAAAACCACATCCATAAGGGTTCCGTTAGGCGCCAGCACATCTATGCTACAACGGGTGGCAGTAGCTGTTGCAAAAGCAATGGTGACCTGTCCGGACGAAGGGTTAGGATAAACCAGCGCTTGCATCTCCAACTCAGGCTGACTGATGCCGAGTGTGATATCAAAAATCATTGGCTCAGATTCTGCCGACTCATTTTGTGCACGATCCACAGTGGTTACGGTGAAAGTTGCATAGTCGCCGTTATCGGTAAAATAGACCAGCTGCGAACCAATGGTTTCGGCCACCAGCTCGGAGTTGCCGTCGCGGTGGAGATAGACATTGAAATGATCGAAGTCGTTCATCGCCGGATAATCCCATGAAATTAGTACGGTAATCGGAGCATCAACGCCATCCCACCAGATGTTGCCATTTTGGGGTGGTTCAGGCGTTGCATCTTCAGCGCCAAAAGTGATGGTTCCATAACCAATAGGATCGAAGATTTGCAGGTTTTGGGCAGGCCAATATCCGTCGTAGGCGGTGGGATCGTCGAGCACAAATAAAAAGAGTCCGCTTTGATTGTCTTCGTTGGGAGTAATCTTCCAGTCGGCATCATCGCCAATCGGAATCATAAATTCATACACGATCACACCCGTAGCATCTGAAACTACAATCTGTGGATTTTCGAGCAACACCACTTCTCCCACGCCACCAGTATTGTAAATCGGGCGATAGCGTATCAGGTTTCCGGAGGCGTAATAAACAGCCCAGTAGTTTCCCTCGGAGTTGTCGCCGGGAGCGGGATAAACGCCGTCATTGTTATCGTCGATGTACAATGCCACCTCATCATGATCTTCGAGCACTGTATCGTTGGTGTTGATGCAGGCTACATAAAGCTCAGTCATGGCTTCATTCATTTTGTAATACATCGTCACGCTTCCCACCGGATTGGGCACATTGTCGTTAGTGCCGAGGAAATCGGAAGCATCCATTACAAAAGCATCGTCCCATTCTCCTTCCGATATCGTTCCGTCAATTACCGGAGTGGAGCCTGTGTAAACAGAGATGTTATCAATTACAAATCCGCTTGCTGTGTAACCTTCGGCCACATTAGAATAAGGCGACTGAACGTCATCCGGGAATTTGGCCGTAACGGCGTAATAATATGTGGTGAGCGGAAGCACGTCTGTGTCAGAAAACTCAAGCGCAATATTAGCAACGGTAGCAATAGGTTCTTCGGGAAACTGTGCCTGCGCGATGGTTTTACGATAAACATTAAAACCCTCTGTATTGTTAGGATCGCCATAATTCCACCAAAGATCAACAGAAAGTGCAGCACCCTGGGTGGCGATCAAATCGTAAGGGGCATCGCCGGTGGCCTGGAGCGTAAAATCCAGACTGGCTTGTCCGCCTTCTGTGATCACTACATTTTCGACCGTTATCGGATAAAATCCAACTTTGGAAGCCCTAACGTTGTAAGTGCCGGCAGGAATAAATCTGACGAGATAATTGCCGTCGGCGCTGTAGGCGTAATAATCATCAATTCCTTCGATTTCAATTTTAGCAAAATCCTCATTAATGGAGCCGGCAAGTGTGCCTCCCCCGGGGTTGGTGTTGACGTTGTAAATCAAACCGCCGCTACCCATTTCACGGGCATGCACAGCTTTACCCGTCACGCTGCACATCATGCCATCGCCAGAGAGATCTATGGCATTGAAAGAACCTGGCGTAGTAACCGTGAAGATCGGCACATTAGATTCTCTACGGAAAAAATAAGCATCGGGCTTGGCATGGTTGAGTGGACCGTAACCCGCTGCTGCCAATATAGAGCCGTCGTCGGAAAGGCTGCAGGATGTAATCTCATCACCGCAGTTGCCATACACCCAACGAGGTACCGACGAATAGGTGTCGAAGAGATAAATTTCACCATCAAAGCCGTTCGATAAGAACACCAGTGTGCCAATGGCTGCCGTGGTACCGTCAGCCGAAACGGCCATACCTACAACCCATGCGGAGCTTCCGCCACCGCCTACTTTAAAATACCATTCCTCTTCGTAAGTTCCAAGGCTTTCCTGGTATTTATACAAATAGGCATAGCCGCTGTAATCGCCGTTGAGCAGGATGTTACCATCATAGCTAAAGGAAGGCGGGTTTTGATTTTTGTAACCTGCATCAAAAATAACTTCTCCGGTTTCTGTATCAATGACCCATAGTTTGTTGGCACCGGAATACTGGCATACTGCCAATCTGGAGCGGTCGCCGGAAGCAGCAGCAGTGGTGGCAGCGCTGACAAAAGCTGTTTGCCACAATGGAGTGGTGTTGCCCACCTCATAGGCCGAAGCCATACATTTGGCGTCACTTTCATTTTCCAAAACGTAAACCATGGTTCCATCTTCGCTCAGGAAATTAGCAACAGCTTGTCCGGGTAATGTCAGCTCCCACACCAGTGCTTGTGTGGCGGTATTGTAAATTTGCACGACATTGTCGATTGCAAAAGTCACAAACATGCCATCGCTGGTCATATCGATAGGAAATTCCCAATCGACGGGAACAGGCGATTCCCAAATAGGCACATTGGCATCATCCCACAACGACACACGCTCGTTGTTGAGCCACCACGAGTTGAAGGTGAATCCTTGCTCATTGTCAACCACAACACGCGAACCCACGCCAGCGGGATCCACAAACTGCCAGTTGACTCCCGGCGCCATAGTTGCATCATCCATCAGCTTTCCATCAGGCACGCCCAAAGGAGCTGTGGTAGAAGTGGTTTCGATACTTTGACCCATTTGTGGATCAGTGATTGTCTTCTGAAGCCAATGATTTTGCGCCACAGCAAAAGGCACAAAACCCATCAACAGAACCGTAATAATCCAGTACTTCTTTTTCATTTTTAATTAATTTTTAATGATTAAACCTTGATTTGTTTGTAGTTGTGTTTGTATTGTATAAAAATAAGATCCTGAACTAAAAGCTTTCGTGTCAATCACAAGCTCGCCTGACGCACCATCCAATGTGGTTTCATAAACCTTGCGTCCAAAAGCATCGCTTATGACCACAGAACAACTTCCAAATACATCATCAGGCAGTTGCAAAGATAGCATATTACCAAAGGGATTGGGAAACCACTGCGCTTTATTTTGGGCATCCGATCTAAGGCCTGTAATTTCGGTGGCCGGTTGCAAATAAAAATCGAAGTTGGTGTTCATTCCTTCTTCTACCATCACTTCCTGTGCGGTCATGGTAAGATAGCCTTCGGCCTCGCAGATAAGATCATAATTTGCAGCCGCCACCATCATGCTGTAATGCGCACCAAACGGAGTAGCTGTGGTGAGCGTTTCATCATCAGCATTCAAGGCAGTAATGGTAGCTTCGGAAATAGCAATGTTGGTGGCCGCATCCCGCACAAATCCCTGAATTTTTCCCATTCCACCCACAATTCCCAGCGTGCCGTCGGGATGAATATTTTGTGCATAAATATCGGTATTCCCATCACGGCTTTCTTCCCACACTGCCACCCATTGGTTGTTGTGCATCGCCGAAAGCACAGCGTGCGTCTTGCCACCTTGCACCGTGCACATATCTATAAACTGATCATCCCACACATACGCGCCATCGCTGTTAAGCATCACCGCCTGCACCTTTTCGTCGAGCGCGTTTCCAAAAACGGCAGCACCATAAACACAGATCGCCTTATCCTGATAGCCGGAAGCCATGGGCAATGAATAGTCGTTGTTGCTAAGCGGCAAAAGCATTTTACCAGCATCAGTCCACTGGCGGTTACCCTGCAAATCAAATTTCTGGGCATACAGTCCGCGCAGGTTTTGGTTGAGATCCTGCTCACTAAAATAGACAATTACTTCCTGCGTCAGCGGCAAGAAGGCCGGAGCAGGATACATGTGCAACCTGTCCATCGAAGTAGAAACAAAGGTATTGACGGGCATGGTAAGCGCGCCGGCAGCGGTCATGTGCTGCACCCAACAGTTGAAATGCGTCCCCTGGTCGTTGCCGTATTTTGTAAAGACAATTCCGCCGGCGTCGTCCGGGCAAAAGTCGAGCGTAATTACTGCGCCGGATCCTATTGGCGGGAAAACTTCCAGATCAACAGGCCACATAAAAGAGCCGTCGGTGTTGAGCTTCTGTACATACAGTCCGCGGTTGGCGGCTCAGAAAGGCCCCGTTTCTTTGTGCCAGATCAGGAACACATGGTCGCCGTTGGCAGGATGCAGAAACGGGAAAGTGTAGGAAATTCCTGTGGATGAAAGCGTGAGGCCATTGTCGCCCCAGAGCAAATCGCCCGCAGGCGAGACCTTTTGCATAATAACCACATTGGTGGTTCCCTGACTTGGCCAGGCAAATACAATATTACCGGCTTCGGTGGCACACACCTGCGGGTTAACGTCGAATGCATCGCTGTTAGAAAGCATCAGCCCGTTGTCGCCCCACATCATTTCGCCTGCCGGTGATACGCGGTAAGCTACTACATTATTATCGGTATTTCGGATGTCCTGAAATACCACCACGGCATAACCGGCAGGATCGGCAGTAAGCGAATAATCGGTGAGCCACGTCATTTGCGGCTGATCGCTCACCAGCAATCCACCGGGTGCCCACAGTTGGTTTCCGTTGGCATCGAGACGTTGCAGCCGCACATTGTAATTTCCATCTTCCGACGAAAACCAGGAAACGTACATGCTACCGTCCGGGCACACAGCCGTCTTGGGCAGTGCTTGCTCTCCGGCAGAACTGCTCAAACGAAGGTTTTCGGCGGGATTGGAAGAATATTGCGCCCAAAGAAGTGGGGCTGTAAAAATGAAAAGAAGCAAGATTGGTATAAGTTTTTTCATAAAGTGTTGGTGTTAATGAATGAGTAAAAACATTTAAGATCTAAAATAACAAACAATTTCTTAAAGAAAAAGTCAATTTGATTCAAAAAAAAACGAGGAAGAAAGCACCTACTGCTCTCTTCCTCGTTTTTGTTCCGGCTGTTATTACAACGCCGCTATTTTATCTCACTGCCATTCGCAAAATCATCGGGCGGGGCAACAAAACCCAGGGAGCCGTCGTGGTTTTCGGCCATCAATATCATTCCCTGCGACTCGATGCCGCGCAGGGTACGTGGAGCCAGATTAACGAGTATGCTCACCTTTCGGCCAATGAGTGTTTCGGGTTCAAAATATTCAGCTATGCCCGATACTACAGTGCGCTGGTCGATGCCGGTATCTATTTTGAGCTTGAGAAGCTTTTTGGTTTTGGCTACTTTCTCGGCTTGCAAGATAGTTCCGGTGCGTATGTCGAGGCGGGCGAAGGTATCGTAGTCGATGTCGGGCTTTGCCGGGACTGCTTGTGGTGCCACGTCATCATTTTGTTTTTTGGTGTCGAACAGTTTTTGCATCTGCCGCTCGATGGCTTCATCTTCTATTTTTTCAAAAAGCAATCCGGGCGCGTTTAGCTGGTGATGGTCGGCCAGGAGTTGTGCATTTCCTGCGTCTTTCCATTTCAACTCCGGAAGATTCAGCATCGCTGCCAGTCGGGTGGCGGTGTGTGGCAGAAACGGTGCAATAACAATACTCAGGTTGGCACAAATCTGCAACGACAGGTTGATGATGGTTTTTACGCGCTCCGGATCCGTTTTATAAATCTTCCACGGCTCGTTGTCGGCCAGGTACTTATTGCCCAGCCTGGCCAGATTCATCATTTCTGCCAACGATTCCCGGAATTTGAAATTCTCCAGGCTGCGCCCGATACGTCCGGGAAAGCTGGCGATTTCGTCACGGACAGCATTGTCGTAATCCGTAAGTTCACCCGCTTTCGGCACTTTGCCGTCGTAATATTTTTGCGTAAGCACCAAAGCACGGTTAACAAAGTTGCCCAGAATGGCCACCAGCTCGCTGTTGTTTTTGGTCTGAAAATCCTTCCACGTAAAGTCGTTGTCTTTGGTTTCGGGCGCATTGGCCGTAAGCACATAGCGCAGCACGTCCTGTTGGTTGGGGAAATCCACCAAATATTCGTGCAACCACACCGCCCAATTTCGTGAAGTGGAAATCTTGTCGTTTTCGAGATTTAGAAACTCAAAAGCCGGCACGTTGTCGGGCAAAATGTAGGAGCCTTCGGCGTGGAGCATGGCCGGGAAGATGATACAATGAAACACGATGTTGTCTTTGCCAATAAAATGTATCAGCCGCGACTGCGGGTCTTTCCACCATTTTTGCCAGTCGCCGCCGGTTTGTTGTGCCCATTCGCGCGTAGCCGAGATGTAGCCGATGGGTGCATCAAACCAAACATACAGCACCTTGCCTTCGGTGCCGGGCAGCGGAACTTCTACGCCCCAGTTGAGGTCGCGCGTAACGGCGCGCGGCTGCAGGCCACTGTCTATCCACGATTTTACCTGACCATACACGTTGGGTTTCCAGTCGTTTTTGTGACCTTCAAGAATCCATTGGCGCAGCCACGGTTCGTCTTCGTTGAGCGGCAGGTACCAATGACGTGTTTCTTTTAGCACAGGTACGTTGCCACTAAGCGCCGACTTGGGATTGATAAGTTCGGTGGGGCTGAGGGTGGAACCACATTTCTCGCATTGGTCGCCATAAGCCTTTTCGAAGCCACAGCGCGGGCAGGTGCCAGTGATGTAACGGTCGGCCAGAAACTGATGATTTTCCTCGTCGTAATATTGCTCGGAAACTTTCTCGATGAAGCTGCCCTGGTCGTATAGTTTTTTGAAAAAAGCGGATGCTGTCTCGTGATGGATCGGAGCAGAAGTGCGCGAATAGACGTCGAAGGAAATGCCAAATTCGGCAAAGGAATCCCGGATTATTGCGTGGTATTTATCCACGATGTCCTGCGGGCCAACTCCCTGCTGCCGCGCCTTGATGGTGATGGGCACGCCATGCTCGTCGCTGCCACCGATGAAGAGCACCTCTTCGCCTTTGCTGCGCAGGTAGCGCACGTAAATGTCGGCAGGAATGTAAACGCCCGCCATGTGGCCGATGTGCAATGGCCCGTTGGCATAAGGCAGCGCCGAGGTTACCGTTGTTCTTTTAAAATCCTTTGTTTCGTCAGTATGCATTGTCGCAGTTATTTTTATAAAAAAAGAGGGCAAAGATAGCGTTTTGACTTCACTGCGAAAGTGAGGTATTGGGAAGGTGGTTGGATTGGGAGTATTTTAAAACAGAACATCATCAGGAACCATGGTGATGGTTTTTTAGCGATGGTTTTACTAACCCTGCCCTTGAGGGCGGGGTTCAGAATAACACACACCGATACCTTCGGGCTTTAGCCCGCAATTCTTTATGTCCACATTTTTGGCTAAGGCCCACTATATTTTGCATAGTCTTACCCCAGGGCTAAAGTAGCGGGGTTAATGATTCATGAATTCCTCAAAACTTTAATGTTTCACTTTAGGGTAACTATATTATTTTTGCACTGTGGAAATAAATCAGAAATATAGAAAGATTACATTTTATAAAAACTACTTTCAGGATTTCTTTGGAAAACAATCAAAAAAAAGTAAAAGCCAAAATTGTCTGGACTTTAGAATTGGTTGAAGATTTACATAGAGTCCCGGAAATATATCTGAAACACATAAAAAACACAGATGGGCTTTACGAAATCCGTGTTCAACTTGGCAGCGACATATTTCGTATTTTTTGTTTTTTTGACCAGGGGCAAATTGTTGTATTGATGAATGGATTCCGGAAGAAAACACAAAAGACGCCCCAAAAAGAAATTGAATTAGCACTTAAAATAAAGGCAGAATATGAAAACCAAAAATGATAACCTTCTAACTCTTGAAGAGTTCAAGGAAAAAAACTATGGCAAACACGGAACAAAAAATCGTGATGAGCTTGAAGCAGGCTACGAAAACTTTAAAATTGGCGCGTTAATCCAAGTCAAACGTTTGGAAATGGGTATGACACAGGAGCAGCTCGCAGAGAAAGTCGGAACAACAAAATCGTACATTTCTAAAATAGAAAACAACATTAAAGAAGCCCGTATTTCAACACTACAAAAGATAGTTGAGCTTGGCTTTGGCGGTCGCTTAGAATTATCAATAAAAATATAGCTGTCGCAATGTTTTTTTATTTAAAAAGGAATAAGCAATTATGAAAATCCTTGGTAATCTTATCTGGCTGCTTTTTGGCGGGCTGGCCATTTGTATCGAATACATCCTGGCGGGGTTGGCGCTTTGCATCACCATCATTGGTATTCCTTTCGGGTTGCAGGCATTTAAGCTGGGAATATTGGCGCTGTGGCCTTTCGGGCAAAAAATAGAATACATGGACAATGCCCCGGGCTGCCTTTCGACGGTGATGAACATCATCTGGTTTTTTATCGGCGGCATCTGGATCGCACTCACGCATTTGTTTTTTGGAATTCTGCTTGCCATCACCATTATTGGCATACCATGGGCGAGTCAACATTTCAAGATGATGTCGCTGGCGCTGACTCCTTTTGGACGCAGGTTAAGGTGAGTTTTGTTTTAAAATGGATAAGTTTAATAATTTTGGATTTGAGGAGATGCCGTTTCTACTGAGGTCAAAGAATTTGGAATAAGTTTTTTCATTTTTGGGGAATGTTTAGGGTTGCTGTCCTTTCCTTCGGTTGAGGGTTGCATCCAACCAATTGGCGGGTTTTTAGGGGCTAATCTTTGCTTCCGGCTGAAGGAGAATATTGCACCACACAGGAATTTTTCTCATTACTAACTCTCATTACTCACCGCTACCGGTCTTCTTCTCACTCCCCGCCATGCATCTCGTTTTTACTTTTTTCTGCTTACTTTTTTCTTCTTTTTGCTTGTTTCTTTCTTTTTTTTGCTCGCTTCTTTCTTCTTTAAAACTACTGCTTTTGGCCTTTTCTCAATCAACCTGAACTCCTTTTCCGCTACAATGGTATCGTAGAGCCAGAGCTGCAGGCGGTAGTTTCCGGGTGTGCGTTTGTCGGGCGAGATGCCGATGGAGCTGCTGAGGTCGGTGAGGCTGTCGCCGGGATAAAGCGTGATATCTTTCCGGTAGCAAGAGTTGCTGTCGGAGCCCAGCCAATCTACCCTTAGCCTCAACTCATGATCAGTAAGGATTGCTTTTTTCTTTATTAAAATCTGTGCCCTCAGATTACCTTTCTCGCGGATTTCAAATTCGTTGCCCACATCCACAAGTTCTCCGGTGGTTCGATCCACTTTCCTAAAGAGGATTATTTCAGCCTGCAACCTCCCCGCCCACTGCTGGATAATGCTATCCATTGGCAGCAAATCAAAATGCCGGCTTGCCACCATTTCACGAAAGTGATAAAGATTTATTTGATACGTTCCCGGGCTGCGCGTCTGTGGCGATATGCCAATAGAACTTTCAAGCCAGCGTGTGCTGTCGCCGGGCAGCAATTCTACATGCTTGCGAAACAGCAATTTGTTTTCAA
Organism: uncultured Lentimicrobiaceae bacterium; assembly: GCA_964612515.1. GTDB lineage: Bacteria > Bacteroidota > Bacteroidia > Bacteroidales > 4484-276 > SABY01. The sequence goes on from CAZTCX010000005.1 coordinate 42,766, forward strand.
TGTCCAGCCATTCGATATCGAAAATCTGTGGGTGATTAAAATTTTCGGCAATCAGATTTTTAATATCAATGATTGCTCTCACATCATTCCTACCATAAAGCGGAAAGGCATTGGCAGCGCCCGTGGCACGAAAGGTTTCGCTGTTGTAGCTGCGGCATAAGGTGATGATGGAATTACTATCATTATCCGGCAAGGGAACTTCTACCGACTTGTGCTGCCAGCAACCCGCCAACGACCACAGCAGCGGCAGCAGGGGCAACAATATGAACTTATATTTTGTGGGATGGCTTTTCATGCGCATCAGATCATTTGAATGAAATAGTTTTTGCTACGCCGCTTCACGCCATAAAACCACCAGCAGAGCGGCAGCATCACCACCAGCATGGCGGCCAGCCCTATGAGTGAAGCCGTGACGCCTCCTTCACGATAAAAGAAATCCATGCGCTTGACGAAAACCCCGAGAATGGCCAGATGCACGGCATAAAAAAATAGAGGCACCCTTCCGGGAATGGTAAATATGCGCAACACGGCGGGTGCAAAAGTGTCGATGGCGATGAAGAGCGTAACGCCCAAAACTACTGATGCAAACGACCACAAATTCATGAAAAGGCTTGGCGGATATTTTTGATCGATAAAAAACGAAATAGTTCCGAAATCGGAAAAGCCAAATGTGTTGCCCCAGCCGCGTACCATGCGCAGCAGGATGGCCAGCCCGAAGGCGGCACCTGCCACCACCACACCCAACAGAATTCGTTGGCCGTAGGTTTTATTAATATCCAACCAACCATTGGCCATCACCGAGCCGAGAATGCCCAGAGAGAGCCACGGGATGAGCGGGTATTTATTAAAGTCGCCGGAATCAACAAAAGTTTGCATCAGCACTTGCTGCCACACCACATCGTTCTGGTAAGGTATCCGCAACAGAAATACATGTGCCGTGAGCAATGCCAGCGCTAGCAACAGCCGCCACTGCCAGCGCCAGTGAACTATCAGCGTAAGCGAAATCATCGACAGACCAATAGTAGAAATGATGCCCAGATGCCACGGTTTGAACTCAGCAAAGCCGCCCCAGGAGGCGTTGACCCATATCATTTGCGCAAGCACCAGGAAAATCCCGCGCTGCATCAGATGCCATCGTGCACTGAGTGGTTTGCTCCCTTTGGCTATGCGCCGCTTATACGACCACCACACCATGGCGCCATTCATCATCAGAAATCCCGGTGCGCATAAATAGCCGGCATAGCGCAGCGCAAACTGACTCCAGTCGGGAAACAGCGGATCGCCCGGGTCGAGGTGATGCCAGATGGCGTTGAAGTAATAGGAGCTGTGGCCAAGCAACATCAACACACCGATGAACCCACGAAACTGGTCGATAAACAAAAAACGTTGTTTGGGCGGTGTGGCGATATTCACAATAATATTTTGAATTAGAATCTCCGGACTGCTGTCGTAGCAGGGATTTATCCTAATGATTTATCAATTTGCAATTATAACACCGGGTTTTGCAATTACAATAATTCCTTCCACCTGATCAGCGACGTAGATAAACTTGTCGTCCATATCCAGATCGAGGGCATAGGAGGTTTTGATATGCCCAATAAGTCGGGGAGCGGTTACATCGTCAACATTTACAATTTGCAAACCGTATAATTCGGCAGCCAGATACACCAACCCGTCGCGGTAAGCCAGTGATTTTATGTAGCCCTGATAATCGAAACTACCCACAATATGATAATCAGCGGTATCAGAGATGTCGATGATATAAAACCCTTCGATGCCACAAGCCACAAAAGCATATTTGTCGTCGTCGCTCAAAGCTACTGATTGGGCATAGCCAGGCGTGTTGCACCAGTTTACACGCGGATAGTCGCCCAGTCCATTTTGTAGGTCTGAAATATCATATACCGAGATTCCCATCTCACCACAAGCCACCACCAGATAATTGCTGTCGGAGGTACTGGTGCAGCCATAGGCATAGCCGGATGTTTCGATGCCGCCACGCACGTCGGGCTGTATCGGAAAATCGATAGCAGCAATCCTAACCCCTTGCTCGCTAATAGCCGTAAACATATAATCGCCCATCAGATAGAAGTCGCGGGCAGGTTTCATGTTTAGGTTGGCCACCGTCACGGAAGGGTTGTATGGATCGGCCACATCTATTGCGGTAACGCCAAAGCCACCGGCAGCCAGATAAACAGCGCTGTCGCGGAAGGCTACCTTTAAGGAATAACCACGTGCATTTTGAGTGACGTTTGATACCTCCCAGGGATGAGCAGGATCAGAAATATCCAGAATCAGCAGGCCGCCTTCGCCCTGTGCCACATAGAGCAGCGTGTCGTCGAGGGCTACATCTTGTGCATAGGCGGGTGTGGTATATCGCGCCACTACGGTATAGCCGCCAGTTTCGGGTTCAGAGGGTGTCAGTACTTCGGCATCGTTGGGTTTGCCGCAGCTTATCGCAAGGCCGGTCAGAAGCATCAGTATCAGGTACAATGGTTTTGTTTTCATCAACTATTATTTTTTGTGTTTTAAAAGATCAATTTTATACGTCACTGCTATTCCCACCTGGTTCTGGCGATAGTCTTTTTCGTTGGAAACATAGGTTTCGTTAAGTATGGAGGTGGTGCCGGAATCGCGACCCAGCCAGTTGAAATAAGCTTTGAATTTTAACCTCTTCGACACGCTGAGGTAGTAGTTCAGGTAAATGCGCAGATCATGATCCACGCGGCCGGCGTGCAGCGGATCGACAAGAACGGGCTTGTCGGTTTGAAAAACAGCATTGTAAAACACCGCATTGAGCGTAAGGCTTTGGAAGTGCTTTTTGACGCGGGGCAGCTTCCAGGTCAGGCCTGCATTAATGCCATTTTCTATATAGCTGGCATCGCTGTCGTCGGAAGTTTCCTTTGTTTCGCCCGGCTCGTCATAGCCTTTGGCATCCGATGTCTCGTATTGGTAAGAAAGATCTACTTCAAAATTCTGCGACAGCGGCTGCGTAAGGCGAAGACGAAACATGTTGTTCTTGCTGTCGTACTCTGTGTAGTTTGGATTATGGTAATATTGCATGTAGTAATAATAAAATCGCACCCGCGTATTTTTAGAAAAGGTGTAATCGCCAACGAAAGCGTAGTTGTTTTTGGCAAAAGAGTAAGCCGTGAAGCTTTCGGGGGTGAAGCCCACTACGGGCGTCCAGTCGTCGTCGCGAAAATGACGGACATAGAATTCAGGGATGTAGATGTAGGAAAAGCCTAAACTAAAACGGCGCGTGATTTCCTGGCGGATACCCACATTGTAAATCTGCCAGTTTTTGATGTCGTTGACCAAATAGAAACTCATGCTGGCATCCGCATCAACGGTCGTTTTCCGCTTGCCAAAAAGACGGTAAGAAGCCGATAATCCCACGCTGGGATTTACGATCACGTCGTCGTAGGTTTTGATATGAAAACGCCCTTCGTCTTTATTATTAACAAAACGATCCAAATATTTATATGAATATTTCAGGATGTTGTCGTCATAAAAAGTGGCCAGACCAAACTCGGCTTCCATGCTAAATTTGTTGGGCTTCTTTTTCTTTTTTTTCTGAGCCTGAACTGAAGATGGCCAAAGCAAGAGAGCCATCAGCAGAAGCAAAAGGGCGGACTGCCAAACGCTAAAGATTTTTTTAATTAATAGTTTCATCGGTTGCTGTATTCGTTGTTATGACCAGAGTGCTAATGTTTTTTTAATCTTCCAAACCGACGTCTTTTTTGGGCAACAACAGTCGCCCGAGCACGGTTTGGTCGCTTTTGTCGAGAAGGGTAATTTGGTAAGTATGCTTTCCGGAAGGCACATCGATAACAAATTCGCAGCCCTTGCCGGGGATAAGATCCGTGCTTTCTTTATAAACAGCCACCTCGGAACGGCTGCTGCTCAGCAGGTAGGTATTAATAATTTCCTCCTTTTCGCTCACCTGCACGCGGTAGTCGATGCGTCCGCGCATGTTGTAATGGTTTTCGATACGCGACAGTACACGCAGCTCCGTTGGGCCTATTACCGTTACCTGCAAAGGTTTCTTATTGGAAAACCGATAGTAGGTGACGCTCGATTCGCCCGAAATAATTTCGACAGGTTCCATTGGTTTCAGTGGCGAGAACGGAATCCAGTCGCGCTTTTTGGCCTTGCCCGGCACAAAGATGTAGCGTATTGCCACAGGCTGCGCCGGCGTATTATTTACAAAGTTTATGGTGTGCGCACCCCGTCCCAATGCGATTTCAAACTCCTTCGCCAGGCCGGGCGCGCCCATCGAACCAACTTTATAATTCGCATCGGTGGCGCGTTTGATTCCGCTGAACTTTTTGGTTTGTTTTTCGCCGCCATCCACATCATATTGCAGCGAATAGGAGGTTTTTGTGGTAGCAGCATCGGCAAACACAGCCCTGCTGATCACGCGCAGACGTCCCGGTCCTTGCACCCGCACCACCGACGGCTGGGTGGCATCAAGCTGGTAATAGCTTCGGTCTTTTTTATTAATAACTGTGACCACTTTTTGTTGGTAATCAGTTGGCTTTATTAATCTCGCTTTAGAAGATTGTGCCATCACGGGCGGCAGGCTGAGGGCAATGAGAAGAAGAGCAAGTAATCGTTTTTTCATTTCTATTTTATTTATAATATGTCATCCGAATCATTTTCGAAGGTCATGGGTGTGGCAGTTGGCACGATGCTGGAGCCGAGCCGGTTGTAACGTTTTTCGTTGAAATAAATCAGCAATATCACAAGTACCAGAATCGCTGTAGCAATAGCAGTGATAGTTACATTATATTGTTTGTGGATGAAGATGCCTCCTTCGCCGGGATCTGGCAGGGGAACAGGGCTTACCGGCAGGTAGAAATCCTTAAGAAGCCGGTTGATGTTGAGCAGATGGATGATCGGAACTCCATTCTGACCCATCTGAACAATTACGCCTTGTGCCGGGAAGTTGCGCATTGGCAAGTGCTTGGTGAGTCCCGGTTTGATGAGGCGACCATTGATGGTGTTGCCCAGGCTGGCAATACCACCGCCTACGTTTATAAAAGCTTTGATGGGCTTACCATTGCTATACTTTTCGTAAATCTCCATGCGCCGCTCGATGCTGTTTTCGATATGGGTTTCATTAATAAAAATAACATTGTTGCGTCGAATGGCTTCTTCGATCAGATGCCGTCCCTGCGGGCTAAGTCCTCGGCCGATGTCGTGGCCGCCGCCAATGGAAGCTGCCACCGAACGGTGGTGAATGAGGCCGGCATTATACAGAACACTTTCCATATCAAGCCAGGTAAAATTGGGATCGTTAGCCCCGAAGTTGGAAGCACCCACTGAGGTAATGGCAATCGGATTCACCTTTAGTACTTCCATCGCCGCCTCCACCGAGATGTTCAATCCAGGAAAGGATCCTGACATGGCAACCGCCACATTATCGCCTGGTTCCACGCCGGCGTCTTTGAGCAATTGTACCACTACTGCGGCAAAGTTGGGATTGGTGGTGGAGAGTTTGGCGTCGATTTCGCCACGGTCGGTGGTAACGAGCGTAAATTCCTGACCGATAAGCGCCGTCTGGTTGGGGTCATTCACCACATCGATAAAAATACTATTTTCGACGCGGTAGTTTTTGAGAACCTGCTCGGCCTTTTGCGAAAGCCGCGCCGCCTCCAGCTTTTCGTTGTACCACTCTTTTTTAACGTCTATCTTACTTTGCTCCACGGCCACAAATGCCAGCAATGCCAGCACCGAAAGGATACTCAATGCTGCCGTGGATTTAGCTCTCAATTTGTACATCTCTATCTTATAATTTCATTTTTTTGTTAATAATCAAAATCCCGTTTGTAATTTTCAAATCAATTCCTGCCAGAATTGGTCAAAAATCACAGCTTTAATCCGGCAACAAAGCTCCCGCAAATAACAGGATTAAAAACAAGCGCACCAACACCGACGAAACAAAAAGCACGCTTATGGTTTGAAAAACTCCCTGCTTGGCAAACCAATGCGCGATGAGACCGGGGATAACCCAACCCACTGCGGCCAGTTCCAGCGAAGTAGAAGCCAGATTAATACTCAAAAAATAGCGGGAGAAGTTGGCCAGCAACACGCCGATGAGCAGACTTAGCACCATCTGGCGCCGACCATACAAAAAGGTGTAGTTGCTCAGGATTTTGATGATCAGGTAAGTGAGCAGGCTCACCCCCAAAATGCCCAAAAGCCGGTCGGGATGGGTAAGTTGTAGCGCAACAAATCCCGGTACCACGATGCCGCCCGCTGCCAGGCCAAGAACTTCGTAGGAAAGGAGACTGAAAACAAGTCCGATGGTAATGGCTAATTCGATCATAATTATTGCGTACTTCTGTTGTGAAAATATTCTACTGTGATGGCGCCCATGCCGCCCATATTTCCAATGGCCAGCGTGACAGAGCTTTTGGCAGTTACTGATAATACTTTTTCAAAAACCTTTTGCGGACTGATCCAGCCTACATTGATGATTTTTTTGCGCGGCATTCCATATCTTATGGCCATAGCTTCCACCACCTCTGTCGATTGGCCGATAAGCATCAGAAAGTCGATGTCGGCGGCCATTTTTTTTGCAGCCATCTCGGCAAGTTGTTTGGCCCTGTCGAGCCGGTCCTGTCGTGTGTTGAGCAGGATGATGCGCGTTCCGTCCCAGCCCATCTCTTTTTTAATCTTTTCCCACACCATCATCGTCGAATCGGGATCGTTGGCGGCAAAGCCATTATAAAAAACCATCGTTTTTTGAAACGCTTCTACCGTATAGCGCCGCAACACGCCTTCGTCGGGGATGGCCTGATACATTCCCTGCAATGCGGTTTGCCTGTCGATGTTCAGATGCTTGCAGATGTCGAGCGCCAGCGCCACATTTTCGCGGTGTTCGATATAGCTGAAACCTTTCATTTCCTCTGGCGTCACTTCGTTTTCGTTGGCAAGATGAAAAACTGATTTACGTTTTTCGGTCATTTTGCGCAGCAGATCGGTGATGTGGTATTCGGCAGTAAAAAGATGCTCATTGCGTGGGATGGTGCGCGCCAGCGTTTTTGCAATATCGGGCAGCGTATGTCCCATGATGTCCACGTGGTCGAGGCGGATGTTGGTCATCACGGCCACATTGGAATGGATCATCTTTCGTTCGGTGATGGTTTGGTACTGCGGCTGCAGCGCCATGCACTCCATCACAAGAGCCTGCGCCTTGCGCTTGGCGGCAAATTTTACAATCGAAAGTTGTTCGATGATATTCGCCGCCGACTTGCGATAGATGTAAGTTTCGGTGCCGTCTTCGAGGATGAGCCGCGGAAAGGTGCCTGTAACTTTTGTGAGCGTACTTACTCCGGCTGCGCGCAAACCAGCACCCACCAGCCGGGTAACACTGGATTTACCGCGCGTACCATTGATATGCACACGAATAGGAATGGAATAAATACGCCGCTGATGCCGACGGTATTCGATAATACCAGCTACCGACGAGAGAATGATAATGGCCAACAGCAGGAAGAAACTATACATAAAACGCGAACTCTTTTATTATTTGCTAAGCATGAGTTTTAAAGTTTGTACGCCGTCGTCCGTCTGAAGCCGATAAAAATACATGCCCGTACCTGCGCGTGATCCGGTGTTGGTGGTTCCGTTCCATGTCACTGTATGTAATCCTGCTGTCTGTCTGCCCTGTACCAGGGTTTTTACCACGGCTCCATTCATATCATATATCTGTAATAATGCCTGACCGGGTTCACCCAACTCGTATTGTATGGTGGTACTTGAGTTGAACGGATTGGGAGTATTCTGGCAGAGCTTTGTTGATAAAACGTTTGCATTAGGCTTGTCGATACCAACCATTAGCGAAACAAAAGGCGGCTCAGTGGTAAATTTCAGGGCAGTTTTGCTTACAATGGTATTGGCAGTAGCCGCATAATTGTTATTAAAAACATATTGCAAGCCTACATCCTGCGTATGATTTTCGATTCCGATGGTATTACTTGTTGCATCGGTTACCTTTTTGTATTGTATCACAATCTCGCCATCACCGGTCGGTGTTGGATAATATGCCGGATCGTAAAGTATAGCCTGAAATTCTTCCCGTTTTGGCTCGGCGCTGGTAAGATTATGCGCAATGCTGTCCCACTCAACTATGAATCGGTGCTCATCCACATCATGGTAATAAAGGAGCCTGCCTTCGGTAAGTTCTATATCATAAAGATCATCCCAAAAAGCTGCCGTCATCGCACTTACATTGTCGTAGGCGGGCAGCGGCTGATTAACAGGAGCCGTCTGGCTGACATTGCCAAAAGCTATCCACCCGTCCGTACTGATGCGGAGCTGGTTATAATTTACACCATAGTATTTGAACGTAAATGGCAAAGGAAACGCCTCTGTATAATCGCTCACACCAGGGATAACCACCGGCGTTCCAATAACCGACAATTCCATCCAATCGTAAGCGGGACTTTGGTCGTAAAAAATGTCGGTGCTCGAGTAAGCGTAATAACCATAAGCGTCGGGGCCGGTATAATCATGGGGCACGGGTTTTGCCACCGGAATCTGCATGGGCAGGCTGATATCGTATGGATAGAGGCCGTTGGTGGTATAAAGCCGAAGCGTGCAATTGGCCAGATAATTCGTTGGACAGTTGGCTGCAGCCGACACTTTAAAGAAATCATCTTCATTAATAACAACACCATCTATCACCACCTGACCAAAGGTAGCGTCGGCATCCTCGATGGTGATATAGGGATCGGAAGTGGTAAGAAAACCTATTACGCCAGGCGCAATATCGTCGCCAAAGTTTTCGATAGCCATCATCATTTCGGCAGTTTCGCCAGGTTCGAACAGATAATTAACATTTGATGGTCCGGTTTCCTGAAGAATAAAGCTGTCCATTGTAAGCCGGCAGCCATGCACCTTTAAGGTATAGTCGTAGGTCCATGAGGAAAGGCTGCTGGTAACACTGAGTTGTAATATGAACTCATGCCCCACCGGACAGGCAGGTAAAACAAAAAACAAAAAAGGCTCACTCGATTTCGTGGCGTTAGGACCTATGTTTCCATAACTCACAGGTCCGGTTGTAATAATTTCAATGTCAGGATCAGCAGTCGATAAGGTTGCCTGGATGTCATTTACGGTGAGGTTTCCCCAGTTTTTGAGCACAATGGAAATCGTGCAATTTTCGCCAGGATTGATCAATCCATCATCATTTCCACTTGTTTCGGATATTTCAGGCGTCCCTTCAGGTTCCACAAGCTCATCGGGTTGAACCACACTTATGGTTCCCTGATAAGGGATTACGTCGATGCCTCTGACGGTGATTGTAAGAGCGTCTTCATTGAGTGGCATCAGATCAAGAATGGCGATACCGGTGCTATCGCTGTATGCACTTACAAAAATGTCCGGTCCGGTGATGGTTACCTGTGCATGGTTTACAGGAAGGCCGGTGCTTGTGTGAGTAACTGCAATAGCCAGCTCATTATTTCCTACAGGTATCATTTGCGGATGATCTACCGTCACTGGCCGTGGAACCTCTCTCCAGATATGAACGGAAGGATCGCCCAGCGTACAGTAAATTTTATAATGATATTCCACATAGTATTCGTTGCCAAAAGCACTGTACATGTAAAGCTTTCCACGCAACAGAGCCTGACCGGGAGTTTCCATGCCTTCGCGGAACATCCCCACATAAATGCCTTTGTCGATGCGGTTGTTATAGGTGGTGTGTGTGTTGGAGGTTGGTCCCAATACAGCAATGCCCCCGCGGGGTGCCGTGAGCGAACCAAGTTGCAGCCATTCTTCACCGAAGCAGTTGCCGCCATTGCTTTGGAAGCCTGTGGCTCCACAGCCTATGCTGGTAACAAAGGTGAACTTCTGGCCGTTGTTTAGCGACGATACGTCGTTGACAACAAAGCTGTAGCAACTGGCTTGCCAGCCGCTATACCATCCTTCGCCACGGTAATTCAGGTAGCTGCGTCCATTATTGAGCGCACTGATGATGTCACTTTTGTGCACCGTGCAGTTGTAGCCCCATCCATTACCGTCGCTCATAAGGGTATCTACTTTTATAAAGCCGCCGTCGTTGAGCATCACGTTGGTAGCAAAGCGTTTGGTTTCTACCTGTGAGTCATATTCGTTATTGGAGCAGCAGGTACCTTTCTTAAACCAGGTTTCGTCAGCGGTGTAGGGTTCCTTTTCATAAAGAAGATTCTTGTTGATGATCACCTGCATGCGATAGTCTTCCTGATTTGTGAATCGGCCAATCATCATCTCGGGAAAATAATCTTCGCCTTCAACTGACACAAAAAAGTCTTCGTTAGGAAATGAATAATCGGGATAGGAAACGATCTTATAGGGGAAAACGCCAGCGTCTCCCACAATGAGAACATAGGTAGGTGGTGTTTCCCAATTGAACCACGCGTCGCTGATGTGGCTTTTGATTATATCAGAATTATTGGCGTTAGCGCCGATGTCACTGAATTTGGTGATATGAATGTCGGTTCCGCTTTGACGTTTCCAGTCGGCAAATACCTGAAAACTTGCAACAAATGCGTCAGGCATGATGCACAGCATCAGCTCGTGGCCTTCTTCGCGGCCCCCATAACGTTCGTTTAGTACCTGCTCATAATTAAAAATAAAGCTCCGGTAAACTTTCCCAAAGGAGGGAGCAATGGGCCTGCGGCTTGACGTTTTAGGATTGATGGCCTCACCATTTCCAAATTTTACCCGTATGGTCATCGAGGTAGCAACCTGAAGTTCTTTTTTTGCGGCATTATAGCGGAACGGGAACATCGAAACACGTACAATCCGGAAGTCACGGAATACGGCAGGTTCTTCTGTCTGCGCAGCTACCAGGGGATAGAGGGCGTCATTACTATAAGCCGCCCGATCTTGCTCGTATGGAGTCTCCGGGTCGCCTTCCCACCAACTCTGACGGGCCGGAGGAAGGTTTATATCTCTAAACGTCTTCACCTCGCCGGTTCCAATTACTTCCACCTCAATGGAAGCATGGTCGGGAACGGCGAGAACTTCGGCAAGGTAAGGCAACTCCGGCAAGCCCGCTTCATTGGTATAGGCCTCGCCACTGATATTGATACGTTGGTATTGCACGCCATCGGTCTGGAAGCGATCAATTGAAAATCCGGGCAGGGTAATCTGAAGCACCGCTCCTGACGCATCCTGGCTCAAAAGGGTTACTTGGGGAGCGCTTCCGACGGTAGCAGTGGGCTGCAACGGCTGCCATTGGGCGGTTGCAGAAAAAATGAATAGATAAATGGCGACCAGTGATAACAGTATTTTTTGATACATAATCGGTGTTGTTAATAGTTCATAAATTATAAAAAATCATGAATGAGAACAGGAAAAAACCATCACTTTCGAAGTTTCAAACCAACAAAAAGCTCTTGCGGATCAGCTACGAAAGATGCAAATATTGCATTATCAATCGTTTATGAAGGGCGGTCGCAAATGTATATTTATTTCATAAAAATAAAAGCTTCTTTAGTAAAACTTTAACAAACTCTTTCAAAAGAATTCCTTAAGGATAGGAAAACGCTCTCTCACCCTGATTTTCCACCCCACCAATCTCAAAAGCATTATTTTTGCTCAAAAATCTTAACCTATTATGGAAACATCTGAAATTTTTGGTGGCATCGATGCGCAATATGCTGAGCTTGCCAAAGCTGTGGCGGTAGTGCTGCCTGTCCCTTACGACGAAACGAGCACCTGGGGCAAAGGCGCCGACAATGGCCCTGCAGCCATCATCGAAGCTTCGGCAAACATGGAGCTGTACGACATAGAAACCGATACCGAGATTTACAAAACGGGCATCTACACCGCCGAAGCCGTAAGCGAGAAATCGTCGCCGGAAGCAATGGTAAATGCTGTAGAAAAGGCTGCTGACAAATATCTGAAGCAAAATAAGTTTTTGGTGGGCCTTGGCGGCGAACACAGCGTCACCACCGGATTTGTGCGTGCCTACGCCCGCCACTTCGACAACCTGAGCGTGCTGCAGCTCGACGCCCATACGGATCTGCGCCCCGAATACCAGGGATCTCCCTATAGCCACGCTTCGGTGATGTCGCGGGTACGCGAGATTTGTCCCTACGTGCAGGTAGGCATCCGCAGCATGGACATCATAGAAAAGCCATTTTTGGTGGATGAAAAACTCTTCCTGGCCGAAGATATTTACGACAACGACGATTGGATGGACGACGCCGTGGATCAGCTTACCGAGAATGTTTTTATTACCATCGACCTCGATGTGTTCGACCCTTCCATCATGCCCAGCACCGGCACGCCCGAGCCAGGAGGATTGTACTGGTACCAGGTGATAAAATTCCTGCGCCGTGTGATTGAAGAAAAAAATGTGGTCGGTTTTGATGTGGTGGAGCTGGCGCCCGTGGACGATAACAAAGCGCCTGACTTTCTCGCTGCCAAGCTAATCTACAAATTGCTAACTTACAAATTCCAAGACCAGGCCGTCCGCGCAATAAAATAGTGAACCTTGCGCTACAAGGGATGTTTAGACTACATCAGCATTTTATTTATTCCTAATTTTAAAGATTTAGAAATCATGAACAAAAAGAGCCTACTCAAAGAACCCATCCGTCATATCGACATCAAATCCTTCGACAGCACGCCCATCATCGACGCGATGCGTGGCATGTCGTTCACCTCGCGTGACACGGCTGCGGCTACCGACATTTTGCAACGCATGATCAACGACGACGA
>CAZTCX010000006.1:0-46129 GCA_964612515.1 uncultured Lentimicrobiaceae bacterium
TTGGTAAAGATAAAGGTGGTCCCATCCGTCGCGGCGGCTCTGCCAGATAAACTTTTGTGCATCACCGGGCAAGAAATAAAGGTTATGCTGCGGCTCCACATACCGTTCGTTTTCTTCGGTGAAGAGCGTCAGCATTTGCTGCCCGGTGGCGGCATCGTATTGGTTCATGGCAAGATGATTCTGGTCGCGGTTGAGAATGCCCACATAGATGCTTTTACCATCGGGCGCCCAGGTGACGGAGGTGAGGTATTGATTTTCTGATCCGGCAGTGTTCAGGTAGGTAATTTCGTTGAGTCCCGTATTAAAAATCCCAAGTTTTACCTTTTGGCTTTTTGCGCCGGCTCGCGGATAGCAAAGTGGGCTGGCGGTGGCCATAGGAGTGTATAAATCGACCAATGGATAGCGCGCTACTTCCGACTGATCGATGCGGTAAAAAGCCAGACGGCTGCCATCGGGCGACCAGAACGAACCCTGATCGATGCCGAACTCGTTGCGCGACGGCACATGACCGTACAAGATATCGTCGTCGCCTTTGGCTATCACCGTTTCATTTCCGGCAACGGCCACCAACAAATCGCTTCCCATGGTGTAAGCAGCATTTAAAGTTTCATTGCTAATTTGCAAATTGTCGGCTTCCTCGGGATAGTTGTTGACGTCCTGTAGGGTGCTGTCAGCGAAATTATAAACGTAAAGATGCTGCTTCTCGCGAAAATAAAACCGGGTGTCGTCGAGCCAGGTAATGCCGGGAAAACGCCGTAGAGATTTTCCACCTGCCTTTTCCACGCCCTCATTCAGCTTCTCAAGCCGCAAAAGTGTATCGGCTGTAGCCGGATCATTGCTTTGTTTCTGGATCAGTGAATTCTTTTCGAGATAGGTAAAAGCCTGCGTAGCTCCGCGCCACTGAAGGTTGCTGATGGACTTGGGATAGATGTCCCGATTCATGTAGTCGGCGTAGTCGAAAAGCTTGTCTTGTGCTTGTGTAGCAAAGAAGCTGAAAAGCATCAGCCCGAGAATGATCTTCTTCATTTGTTTTTTTTATTAATAAAAATAGAACGAGTTGTCAAAATAGCGGGCAAATTTAGAGATTTTGAGGACAGGAGGCAAGAGGATATTTTTGTTAGGCGCAAAGCGAAATCTTCTCATGAAAAATATTGACCTATTAAATACAACATGTCGTTATTGTCAGCTTAATGTGAAAACCTTATCGGACAGAGCATGTTATAGTTTGGGTAAAAATAAAAACCTAATTTTGTTCTTTTAGAAAAAGTAAAAGATGAATTCAGACACACAAATTTTAAGCGGGTATTGGGAATTATTAAATAATCTGAATCCCAGGATTAAGCTCAAATTGATTGAGAAACTATCTCAATCAGTTAGTAGAGATATTATTTCAAATGAAGATCGCTTTGAAGAATCTTTTGGGGCATGGATTGATAGTCGTGATTCGGAAAAGGTGATAAAAGAAATCAGGGATAGCAGGATTTTTAATCGTCAAATTGAATCGCTTTGAAAAAATATTTATTTGACACAAACATTTGTATCTATTACATTCAAGGTAAATTTTCGTTGAATGAAAAGTTCCGGGAGGTTACCAAGGAAAATAGATTCATCTCTGAAATTACATTGGCTGAATTGAAATTTGGAGTTGAAAACAGTCAGTCTAAAAAGAAAAATCAAGAAACGCTTGATAACTTTTTAACCGGAATTCAAATTCTTCCAATTATTAATTCTCTTGATATTTATGCTGAAGAAAAGGCCAGATTAAGAAAACAAGGTAACACGATTGATGATTTTGATTTGTTGATAGGAGCTTCTGCAGTTGCAAATGATATGGTTCTGGTGACGAATAACGAAGCGCATTTTCAGCGGATTACTAAAATTATGATTGAAAATTGGGCCAAAACCCAGTAAGTTGGTGAATCTTGCCCCGGCAAAAAAAGTCGGAATTTCTGATATCCGTAAATAGAAGAAACCAAATTTAGTGTCCCTATTTTTTCTGTTTTAACAACTTTATCTCATAGAATACCGGCGAACCTCGAACCGTCAAAAAAACAAATCATGATGACTTACGCCGAAACCCTCGATTATTTGTTTGCCCGGCTGCCCATGTACCAACGTATTGGCGGCGCAGCCTACAAAGCCGACCTAATTAATACACTTGCGCTTTGCCAAAACCTGGGCAATCCAGAACGGCAATTTGCAGCGGTGCATGTTGCCGGCACCAACGGCAAAGGCTCTGTGAGCAACCTTGTGGCCAGCGTGTTGCAGGAAGCTGGCTTCAAGACAGGACTTTATACTTCGCCACACTACAAGGATTTCAGAGAGCGCATCAAAATTGATGGCAGGGAAATTCCCGAAGAAAAGGTCGTAGCCTTCATCGATCGCTACCGGCCGATGCTCGAAGAGATAGAACTTTCATTTTTTGAAATGACCGTCGGTATGGCATTCCGATACTTTGCTGACGAAAAGGTGGACATTGCAGTGGTGGAAGTGGGCATGGGCGGCCGCCTCGATTCTACCAACATCATCACGCCTTTGGTATCGGTGATCACCAACATTGGTTTGGATCATACACAATTTCTTGGCGATACGCTTGCTAAAATTGCTGTCGAAAAGGCGGGCATCATCAAGCCCCGGGTTCCGGTGGTAATTGGTGAAACGCAACCGGAAACAAAAGCGGTTTTTGAAAGCATTGCTCACGAACATTTTAGTCCTATCACTTTTGCCGATCAAAATTGGCAGATAGATCCAACTGACTTTCAGCAAGTCGAAATTCAATTTCAACACCAGTCATTTCTTACCACCCAATTGCCACTGCAAGGAAGTTATCAATATAAAAACCTGCGCACCGCACTCGAAGCCATTCGTAAGCTTGAAAACACGCGCTTTCAAGTTTCTAAAGAAACCCTGGCTGCAGGCATCGCAAATGTGGTTGCCAATACCGGCATCCGCGGCCGGTGGCAGAAGCTTTCCACGCAGCCACTCACCATCGCCGACAGCGGCCACAATGCACATGGTTTGCAAATGGTTATTGATAATATTAATGCAACGCCCTACCGCGAGCTTCACATGGTTATTGGCGTGGTGAATGATAAAAATCTGGATGCCATGATGAAGCTGCTGCCCAAAGACGCCCATTATTATTTCTGCAAAGCAAACATCCCGCGTGCATTGCCTGCAGAGGAGCTGGCGGAGGTGGCGGCAAAGTGGCAACTTCAAGGATCGGCATATTCCACCGTTGCCGCTGCATGGCAGGCCGCCCGGCAACAGGCGCATCCTGACGATCTGATCTTTATTGGCGGAAGCACTTTTGTAGTGGCGGAGGTGGTGTAGCTTTATTTTCAATTCCGGATTTTATAGTAGGTCGTTTATCCGGTTTTGAAATTGAATTACAATTCTTCATAAAAAAACCCGGAGCATGCCCCGGGTTTTTATCAGAATCAGAAAAGAGTTATTTTACAATCAACTTGCGATGAATTACCTGCGAATCGTTGTAGATACGCATGTGAATAACCCCGGTAGCAAAAGATGATAAATCAATAGCAACGCGATTCTCACCATCCTCGGCCAAACGGCAGGAAATGGTTTGCAGCACCTGTCCGTTGACATTCCGAAGCTCAATTTGCATATCGCTTTTTACACCCGAAACATATACCATTCCTGAAGTAGGATTTGGATAAACAGAAATCAGTGAAGTATCATCAGGTGTCGGAATTGCCGTTGTTGATGTTTTAGTAATGACCGACACGCCTCCCGAAACAAATTGTCCGTTATGGCAGGCAAATGTCTGATCGAACGCAACTTCCAACGTGAATTGCTCGCCGGTTGCCGGACGAATTACTTCAAAACGGATGGCTTCATTTTCGGCAAATCCATCCGTTGCGTCAGTGAGTACATCATTGCCAAAAAGAACGATCACATTTCCGAAATCATTTATCTGATGTGCTCCGGCACAAATTCCGGAGGTGGTAAACGCGCCAAGGATGTCGCCAGGCTGAAGTATGGCAGCCAGATCGTCGTGGATTGCAATGCTGTGCGAGGCTGGTGAATAATGAATCTCGTTCCAGGGGGTATCATATTTGGGTTGTAGCGGCGCTGCTCCGGCTGACGATTTCAATCCGTCGCATTCGGCAAAGGTGAGGCTAAAAGGTTGGGCTGCTCTGATCTCGTAAGCACGACCCGGCTGCAATTCACCAATGGTATTGATACTTAAGGCCGGCCAATAAACGCCTGTTCCGGCGATCTCTTTTACTATCTGAACTTTTGTATCATAACCAGCAAGCAAAGTAGCAATATTCACGGGACAACTGCTGATTACCGGAAGGTAATTCCAGCCAGATACCATTTGTACCTTACGGTTGCTATTGTTGTCGCCCACTAATTTAAAGGCTACGCTGGTAGAAAATTTTACGGTATAGCCGGTTTGTGCGTCCCACAAATTCAAAGTTTTCACGTTGTGCTCCGGATAAAACATTTCGCTATAGTTACGTGCTATGACGAAATCATCCAGATAAGGATCAAAAATAGCTTCGATGTTTGGGTCACCCGGATTAATCCAGGACGATAATCCACTCCATCCGGCAGGGATCATTACTATCTGCTGATCATAAACTTGCAGATACATCACGTTACTGGTCGCGGAACCACAGTCATTAAAAACTTCAAAATAGTAATATCCTTCGTCCTCGTAGGTAGCTTGCGCAATAAGCAGCTCCGGCATATTTGCACCTGCTATCATTCCGTCAGGACCATACCATTGGCAACCTGTAGCATTCTCAACTTCCATATTTAATACGATGCTTTCGCCAATGACCACATAAGTATCGGTAAGATTGGACACGAAAGCAGGCAATGGATCAATGGTGAGCATAAAGCTGCTACTAATAGAATTTGTGCATGGCGCCAGGGCAAAAGCTGTAAGCGTAAGTTCTGCCTGACCATTTGCTGCATCGGCCATACCAGGAGAATAGATGGTAAGAATAGAGGAAGCGTTTGTAAAAGTGCCATCTCCACTGGTAGTCCAAAGAATGTTTGAATAATCTTCGGCGGAAGCCAACGTGGTTTCAACTATCCCACCCTCGCAAACGGTTTTATCCGCACCAGCTTCTACCAGGGGCATCACGGGTTTTGTAATCGTAAGGCTGTCGATAGCTGAGGCAAAGTCGTCGAAAGCAATGGCGTGAAGGTACAGCGTAATTTCATCGGCTCCACGGTCGGCGGGGCCTAATTTATATTTACCAACACCAGCATTTGGATGATCGAAAGTACCGTCGCCGCCGGTGGTCCATTGCAAAGCCTTGTATCCGCTCGCTGAACCTGCCAATGCGACAATACTGTCGTTTCCACAAATAAAGATGTTTGCACCAGCATTTGCCTGAGCATCATCACCTTCTTGCGTGAGCTTAAGCGCTATCTCATCTGCAGCATCCATAACGCATGGGTTGATCGACATAACAGCCATCGCCAAATGAATGGTGTCCTGATAAACATCGAAGGGCGACGCGATATAAGAAGCGTTTACGGAAGTAGGATTTTCGAACATACCCATACCATTGGTGGTGTACCACTGCACCAGCGAAGCATTTTCAGCCCAGGCGTCAGCGATATGATATGGTTCTCCAAAAGGAACAATATTATCACCACCCGCATAAACCACTGCATTTTGTAGAATAGTAACCTTCACACAATCGTTGGCATCCTGACAAGGAGGAGTTGCAATGGCTTGCACACACAGAGTTACCGTTCCGACAACATCGTCGATAATTCCCGGGAAATAGGTAGGATGCAACAACGTGGCATCATCAAAGGTTCCATCACCTGTGGTGCTCCACAGAATAGCTTCAGCAAAGTTTATCATAGCATTTTCCAGCATAATACTCTCGCCTGTACAAATTGTCAAATCTGCTCCTGCGTTGGCTTCGGCATCGATACAATCATTTCTCTCTATCGTCAGCGTCAGTTCACAAGTTGCTGAAATCGTACATGGATTTTCTGGTTTAGCTTCCAACTTGAGTACAACGTTACCTTGTCCCACATCAGAATTACTCGGAGTATAAATGGTGTTGAGCTCATTTGCATTAATAAAAACACCTGTTCCGGAGGTGTGCCAGATAACCTCGCTGTGGTGTTCGGCAGTTGCATCCAGCAACTGATAGCTTTCTCCCTGCTCAATGATTGCATCTGAACCCGCATAAGCGAAAGGAAGAGGAACAATTGTTAAAGTTAGGCATTCAGAAACCGCCTCACAATTGGCTTTGCCAAAAGCTGTGAGGCAAAGCTCGGTACCGCCATTGCTTACATCGGCAGTGCCCGGGAAATATTTAGTTACCAAAGCACTGGCATTGGCAAACGTACCATCGCCATCCGTACTCCATAGCACAGATAGCTGGTTAGTGGCTTGCCCCTGCAATGAAACCTGATTATCAGCGCAGCTCAGAATATCACCACCCGGATAAACGGTGGGCGATTTCATGATGGTTAATTTCATGCAATCGTTAGTTGTAACACACGGTGACTGGCCATTGGCTTGCAGGCAAAGATTGACATAACCGTTCAGCGCATCATTAGAGCCAGGTGTGTAGGTGGTAATAGCTGCCGTTGGGTCAGCAAAAGTACCATCTCCGTTGGTGGTCCATTGTATGGAGATGGTATTTTGTACTGATCCATTCAAAATATAAGGAGTAGTTTGACAGGTGGTTGCGTCAACACCGGCATTGGCTACAGGGACAGGAACGAGTGAAACTGCGACTGCATCAGTCACGAAGCCGCATCCATTAGAACCAGTAGCTTTGATAGTTAGCTGAACGAAACCATTATTTTTATCAACCTGGCTTGGGAAATAAGTGGGATTCAAAATCTGTGGATTGCTGAAGCTTCCTGTCCCGCTGGTATTCCAAAATACCGATGAGTGACCAGTGGCAGTTGCCTGAAGTGGCACATTTTGGTTGGCACAGACTGTTACATCATTTCCGGCAAAAGCCGTAGGTCCCGGCTGGAAAGTAAGGATTAGGCAATCACTCACTGGTTCACAAATGCCGCCGCCGCTTTGGGCTGTAAGGCATAGTTTCGCGCCCAGATTGGCATTGTCTGTTGCGCCGGGATAATAGGTTGTGGTGTGCGCAGATGGATTGGCAAAAGTGCCGTCGCCATCAGATGACCAAAGTACAGAGCTGGCATTGGCGGATGCACCCGAAATAGTTGCATATTGATTCACGCAAAGTGTCTGATCTTCTCCCGCATCTGCTGTTGGGGGAGTTTGAAGTGTAATGACCAAGCAATCCTGCGACTGACCACAACCATTTTCTGCAAAAGCATTTAGACAAATTTTTGCAGATCCTTCCGCGATATCGTTGTTGCCCGGCGTGTAGATGCTGACGAGTGCTGTAGTGGTGCTGAAAGTTCCGTCACCAGTGGTCGTCCATTGCAGCGATTCAAATTTGCTGGCTTGTGCCGATAATGCAACATTAGCTGTGTTGCAAATAGTAACATCGTTTCCGGCGGCTACTTCAGGCAAACTGATAATCGTGAGCTGCATACATGCCATGGTATTTTCACAAGCGAAACGGCCGGTAGCTGTAATGCACAAATCAGCTCCACCTGCTGCCACATCATTGGCACCGGGATAATATACCGATGAAAGCGCTTGTGGTGTTGCAAAAGTTCCATCTCCCGTTGTGCTCCAAAACACCGATTGATAATGTGCGGCTACAGCTACGACTGTTATGGTCTGACCCGGGCAGATAGCAACATTTTCCAGTGCAGCTATTTCAGGATTGGGTTGCAATGTAATTTTCAACCCGTCACTGATTTGCGTACAGGGTGAAATCCCCTGGGCCGTAATGGTGAGGTTGGCATAACCCATCATTTTGTCCTGACTTCCCGGGAAATAAGTTGCATTTGCTAAAGAAGCATTATTAAAGGTTCCGTCGCCGGCAGTAGTCCAGGCAAGGCTGCTGTATTTAGTTCCTGTGGCAATCAATTGTGCAAAGTTGCTTTCGCAGATGGTAAAATCAGCTCCTGCATTTATTACCGGCGCCGGTTGAATCGTTAATAACATCGCGTCGAAAGCATTGTCACAAACACCATTGGCGAAAGCTTTAAGCGAAAGCACAACGCTTCCCTGGCTTTTGTCATTTGCGCCCGGAGTATAGATAGCATTAGGCAAAGTCGCGTTATTGAACGATCCATCACCCGCAGTGCTCCACAATACGCCATTATTGTTGGAAGCTGTACCTGATAATTGATACGTCTGGTTTTGACAGATTACCGCATCAGCACCAGCATTGGCAATCGGACTCTTTTGAATCTCAATTTCGATACACGATAAAGCATCAGCACAAGCTGCCGCAGAAATAGCTTTGAGACATAAAGTTACAAAACCATTTTGCAGATCAGCGGCTCCGGGTGTGTACATTGCGTTAAGCGCCGAAGGATTGTTGAAAACGCCGTCGCCACTGGTGCTCCAAACAACGCTGGCGAAGTTGGTGGCTATGGCCGATAACTGCACCTGTTCGCCGGCACATATCTGCTGGTCGTTGCCGGCGTTGGCAGTAGGCACAGGTAAAATATTTATGATCATTTCACTGATGGCGTCACCACAATTCCCTGACGAAAATGCCGTGAGACTGATCTTAGCCTTACCAAGAGCGATATCTCCGGCTCCCGGCAAATAGGTAGTGTTGAGAGCAGCAGCATTTGTAAAGGCACCGTCGCCTTTGGTTGTCCAAAGCAAGCTTTCATAATCGGCTGCCTGCCCGACAAGGGTGGCAGTTCCCGTTTCGCAAATGATCATATCATTTCCTGCATTGGCGTAAGCCGATGGAATTAGCGTAAGCACAAAAGAACTTGCGTCCGAAGTACATCCCGCCAATGGATTTGCGACAAGCTGCAGTTCTACAGTTTCGGCTACAATATCGGCAGCTCCGGGATAATAAATTGTGTTGAGGAAGGCTGCATCTTCAAAAGTGCCGTCGCCTGAAGTTATCCATTGCAGGCTTTGATAATCGGCTGCAAATGCTTCAAACAGCATGTATTCCTCATTGCCACAGATAGTAGCATCCTCACCGGCATAAACGATGGGCTGGGCATTGAAAGTGACGCACAGAGTATCATACACCGCTTCACACGGGCTGTTGGTTGCCGACAGAATCAAATCGACACGTCCACCGATTTTTTCATAAAAACTAAAGACATACCGCGTCACAAGCTGATTTGGTGAAGTAAAAAATCCTTCTCCGGTAGTGATCCATAAAATATTTCCTCCGTTCACAGCACTTCCAACAAGATCAATGTAATCTTCAGTAACACACAAGGTGACGTTCTCGCCGGCATCAATCACTGGCGAATTGCCAAAAATGATCTCGAGGCAATCTGTTGCGTTATTGCAATTTCCACCAGCAAAAGCTGTGAGACAAAGCTGGACAGTGCCTGCAGTCCGATCAGAAGTGCCGGGGAAGTAGCTTGTATTAATATTTGATACTGCACCAA
This sequence comes from uncultured Lentimicrobiaceae bacterium, assembly GCA_964612515.1. GTDB lineage: Bacteria > Bacteroidota > Bacteroidia > Bacteroidales > 4484-276 > SABY01. The sequence goes on from CAZTCX010000006.1 coordinate 9,487, forward strand.
AAGTACCGTCGCCGCTGGTATTCCACAAAACTCCGGTTTGATTTTGAGCGGTTGCGGTAAGCACTATTCCGCCGCTGTAGCAAACGGTAAGATCAGCACCTGCATCAGCAATGGCATCTTGGCAATCGGGCGTAATGGTTAGTTGCTTCTGATCGCTGGCTGCAACGGTACATGGATTAAGCGGCGCTGCCTGAAGCGTGAGAACGACTTGCTGCTGTTGCTCGTCAGGTACCGACGGCGTGTAGGTGGTGTTCAATTGATTTGCATTACCAAAAATACCACTGCCATTGGTAATCCACTGCACTGCCGTGTGGTATTGTGCGGTGGCGTCATTAATCTGAAATTGCTTTCCGGTAATCGCGACTGCATCCTGGCCGGCATTGGCTATCGGATTCTTTTGTATGCTGATGGAGATGCAACTTGTGCTTTCCGGGCAACCCATCAATCCTTGTGCAGTAAGGCAAAGCCCGACATTACCATTAAGTTTATCGGCTGCTCCGGGAGTATATTTCGCGTTAAGCGCTGAAGTATTATTAAAACTTCCATCGCCATTGGTACTCCACGTGAGGCTGGCATAATTGGCGGCTGTAGCCGAAAGCTGTACCTGTTTGCCTGCGCAAATCTGTTGGTTATTGCCGGCGTTGACGGTGGGCATTGGTATGATATTAATTTGCAATTCACTCGTTGCATCACCACAATTTCCTGATGAAAATGCGGTGAGACTCACTTTCACGTAACCCAGCGTACGGTCAGCGGTTCCGGGGAAATAGGTTGTGTTGAGAACAGTAGCATTTGCAAAAGTTCCGTTTCCAGTGGTTTCCCAAAGCAAGCTTTCATAATTTGCAGCCTGCCCGGCAAGAAGTGCATTTTCAGTTGCACACAGGGTCAAATTATTTCCAGCATTGGCGTAAGCTGACGGAATAAGCGTAAGGGTGAAATTGCTTTGTGCCTGCTGGCATCCCGATAGCCCGGCAGCCGAAAGGGTTAAGGTTACCATGCCTGCCGTCGCATCATTGCTACCCGCATAATAGGTTGCGTGAAGCATCGAGGCATTGTCAAAAGTACCATCACCATTGGTTGACCATAAGAGAGCTGAATAATACGTAGCGGTAGCATTGGTATTAATGAAGGGATCGCTGGCGCAAATGGTAGCATTGCTGCCGGCAAAAACCACTGCAGCTTTATTGATGGTAACGGTAAGCGTGTCGCTTACGGTTCCACAGGTGGCATTGGTAGCTTTAAAAACCAACTTTACTTCACCCAGTTGTTTATCCAGGCCACTAAAGAAGTATTTGGGGGTTTGACTTGTGGTTGGAGAAAAATAACCCGTTCCCAGGGTCACCCACTGAAACGACTGATAGTTCTGTGCCTGTCCGTTTAGCTGAACAAAAGAGTTGGTTGTACATGCAGAAATATCTGCTCCGGCATCAACAATTGGCGGGGTCCCAAAAGTAATCGTAAGACAATCGGTAGCATCATTGCAATCTCCGCTGGCAAAAGCAGTAAGACAAAGCTGAACATTGCCATTTACTATGTCAGCCGCGCCGGGTAAATAAGTGGTATTAATATTTGTTGCTGAAGCAAAAGTGCCGTCACCATTTGTAGTCCACAAAACTCCGGTTTGATTCTGTGCTGTTGCGCTTAGCGCAATGGAACCGCCGGAGCAAAAAGTAATGTCAGAACCTGCATTAACAATAGCATCCTGGCAATTGGGTGTAATGGTCAATTGCTTCTGATCGCTGGCTGCAACTGTACACGGATTGAAGGGTGCTGCCTGCAGTGTAAGAATGACCTGCTGTTGTTGCTCGTCAAGTACTGATGGCGTGTAGGTGGTATTTAATTGATTGGCATTACCAAAAATACCACTGCCATTGGTCAGCCATTGCACTGCCGACTGGTATTGTGCGGTGGCATCATCAATCAGATATTGCTGGCCGGTAACAGCCATTGCATCCTGGCCGGCATCGGCCGTTGGATTGTAGCGTATCTCTAGCGTGGTGCAACTGATATTTTCGGGACAGCCCATCAATCCTTGCGCGGTAAGACATAACTCGACGCTGCCGTAAAGCAGATCGGTTGTTCCGGGAGTGTATTTAGCTTGCAACAGTGTTGCATTATCAAAAGTACCGTCGCCTTCAGAAGTCCAATGCACGCTGGCATAATTTGCGGCTGTGCCCTGAAGCACATAAGAATTACCGGCACACACGGCGGCATTGTTTCCGGCGTTCACTTGTGGAACCGGAACAAAAGTTACTTTAATGCAATCGCTCGCCGGCAGACATTCTCCATAGCCTTGAGCATTCAAACACAAAGTTACGCTGGGAGCAGAGGCATCGCCAGATCCCGGATAATAAATAGGCTGCGGTGTGTCGCCATCGGTAAATACGCCATCACCAGAAGTAGTCCAGGTGAGGGATGCATAATTGCTTGCCGTGCCAAAAAGCGGCAGACCAACAGTGCTGCAAACGGTCATGTCGTTTCCAGCCCACACTTCAGGCATGTCGTCAAAATAAAGTACAATCTGATCACTGGCTGAAGTGCACGTTTCATAAGCTGCTACTGACATGGTCAGGGTTACTGATCCATTGTCGAGATCCTGCTCTGAAGGATAATACTGGGGACGGCTTATGTAATTATAGTCGAAAGTTCCGCTACCATTGCTTGTCCACAGGACACTGCTGAAGTTTTTGGCCACTGCTTCTGCAAGGAGTACCGAAGAAGTTTCAAGTTCCTTACACAGATGCATATCAGCTCCTGCAAATGCCGTAGCATCGATACAATCTCCCACAAAATTTATAGCTACCATATCTTCATCAGCAATCTGGCATGGGGTGATAGGGGAAACAGCTATGAAAATAAAAATCTGCCCCTGCATAATGTCCATTGGCGATGCGTAGTAGGTTGGATGCAAAATACTTTCGCTGTCGAACATACCCATTCCGTTGGAAGTGTACCATTGTATGGTTTCGAAATTCTCAGCATACGATTGTGTCAGGTGATAGCCTTCGCTGATGGGCACAGTATTATCCGATCCTGCAAATGCCAGCGGTGGCTTTTGGAATGTCAGCGTAATGTAATCGCTAATGCTCTGGCCATCGTTGCCAAAGGCTTTCAGGCAAAGCGTTGCCTGGCCGTTGTAAATCTCACCAGAACAGGGAGTATAAATAGGATTAAGTATTGAAGCATTACTAAAGGTTCCGTTTCCACTGGTGCTCCATTGCAATGTGGCGTAGTTGATGGCCTGAGCAGCCAATTGTATATTTTGACCTGAACAAACCACAGCATCTTCTCCCGCATCTACCATAAGATCCAGAATGTTGATGGTCAACAGCATCGCATCACTTACAGGCAATGTGCATGGATTTTTGGGCAAAGCGTTAAGCGTAAGCGTCACCGGTTGGTTCTGATAATCTGCTTGCGACGGAGTATAAATCGTCACTGCCTGCAGTGGGTTAGTAAAAGTTCCGCTTCCCGAAGTGCTCCATTCTATCCAGGAATAATGCTGGGCATTGGCCAAAAGGGTCTTATAGCTGCTGCCCTGATCGATGGTGGCATCGTTGCCGGCAAATACCACGGGGTTCTTTTCTATGGTGAGCAGCAGACAACTGGAAGCGTTTCCGCAACCCGACAATCCCTGCGCATTCAGGCAAATTTCGACACTTCCCGCGGCAATATCCTGACTTCCGGGATGGTATTGCGCATTAGCGCCCTGTCCATTTGTAAAAGTACCATCGCCATTTGTGATCCAAAGCAGTGAGCTATAGTGTGCAGCAATTCCCGTAAGCAGAAGCGAACCACCTTGACAAATGGCAGCATCCGCTCCCGCAAATACTGTAGGAAGTGCTATGATATTAATGTCGGTGCAATCAGTTGCATTGCCGCAGGGCGTCGTGCCTTTAGCCGTCAGGCAAAGAGTGACAATTCCTGCAGCTATGTCAGCAGTGCCGGGTGTGTATTTCGCGTTAAGCGCAAAAGGATTATTAAAAACGCCGTCGCCACTGGTGTTCCAAATTATGCCGGTATGATGGGTGGCTGTAGCCGAAAGCTGTACCTGACTGCCTTCACAAATCTGCTGGTTGTTGCCGGCGTTGGCAGTGGGCATTTTTATGATATTAATTTGCAATTCACTTGTTGCGTCGCCGCAATTCCCTGATGAGAATGCCGTAAGGCTAACTTCTACATAGCCTAAAGCACGGTCAGCTGCTCCCGGAAAATAGGTGGTACTGAGGTTGGCAGCGTTGGCAAAAGTACCATCGCCAATAGTTTCCCACAATAAACTTTCGTAATTAGAAGCCTGACCCGCAAGAGCTGCGGTCTGCGTAGCACAAATGGTCATGTCATTTCCTGCATTGGCGATAGCAGACGGAATAAGCGTAAGCATGAAACTGTTTTGTGCCTGCTGGCATCCCGACAGTCCGACGGCAGAAAGCGTCAAAGTTACCGTGCCTGTTGTTTTATCATTTGTACCAGCATAATAAGTTGCGTGAAGCAATGAGGCATTATTAAAAGTCCCATCGCCGGTGGTTGACCAGAGGAGCGCCGTATAATTCGTAGCGGAAGCATTGGCGATGGTAAACGGCTGGCTGGCGCAGACGGAAGCATTGCCACCAGCATATACTGTTGGAGGAGTATTGATGGTTACGGTGAGCGTATCGCTCACGGTTCCGCAAGTGGCATTGGTAGCTTTGAAGACTATCTTTACCTGGCCCAATTGTTTATCTAGGCCGCTAAAGAAATATTTGGGAGTAAGACTTGTGGGCGGAGAAAAATAACCTGTTCCCAGCGTCACCCACTGGAAAGACGTATGATTTTGCGGCTGACCAATTAAATTTACAAAAGAGCCTCCACAGACTGTAATATCGGATCCGGCATTTGCGATGGGCGCTTTGCCAAAAGTAACATTGAGGCAATCGGTGGCGTCGTTGCATTCTCCATTTGCGAAAGCGGTAAGGCAAAGCTGAACATTGCCAGTTGCAATATCGGCGGTACCGGGATAATAAGTGGCGTTAATATTTGTGGCATCATTAAAGGTGCCATTGCCTGAGGTTGTCCAAAGCACAGAAGTTTGGTTTTGGGCTGTTCCGCCAAGGGTTACGTTGGATGTTTCGCAAACTGTCCGGTCAGATCCAGCATTGGCCACAGCGTCTTCGCAACCATTTACGAAAGTGATTACCATCTCATCCTGAATGTTGCCAACGCAAGGATTTTGTGCATTAGCAATCAGCTTTAGCGTCACCACCTTATTTTGATAATCCGCTTGTCCGGGTGTGTAAATAGTCGATAATGCCGAAGGGTTAGCAAAAGTGCCGTCGCCGGAAGTACTCCACAGCAACGATGAATAATTATTGGCCTGAGCCGCATTTGTATTATAAAGATCTCCGATGATGAGTGTTAAATCATTCCCTGCGTAGATATTGGGCATCGGTTGCAGATGCAAAGTCATGCAATCATTGACGATGGGACAGCTCTGGATGCCGTCGGCGCTAAGGCACAACTGCACCGTTCCGGCGGTTTTATCGGCTATGCCCGGAAAATATTGGGTCTGCCGTTGGTTGGGATTGGCAAAACTTCCATCTCCTGAGGTTGTCCATTGCAGCGTTTCGGCATTGGTGACTACTCCGTTTGTATTAAATGATTGATTAACACAGATCGTTGCATCAACTCCTGCATTCACCGTTGCCGGTGTGAGAAGGACGATTTTGATCTGATCAGTAGCATCATCGCAAACGCCGTTGGCTTTCGCCAGAAGATTTAATAATACAAAACCATTTTGGGCGTCGCCGGCTCCGGGGGTATAGGTGGGGCGCAACAGGCCGCTATTGCTGAAGGTGCCGTCGCCTTGCGTGCTCCAAAGCAGTGATGCGTAATTCTGTGCTGTTGCCGACGACAAAGCGACAGGTGTGCCTGGATTGAAACAGATTTGCTGATCGGCTCCGGCATAGGCAGTAGCATTTTCACATCCGGAGGTAATGGTAAGATTCATTTCGTCGAAAGACGCCGTAACACAAGGATTGATGGGTAATGCTGTTAGTTTCAGAACCACAACTTGAGTGTTATAATCGGCTTCCAGCGGTGTGTAGGTTGCCGTGAGGGAGTTTGCATTTTGAATAGTTCCGGCGCCATTGGGCGTAGTCCAAAATATGCTACTGGCGTTTGTTGCCGATGCACCATTAATCGTAAAACTACTTCCGAGTGCCACTTGCCCATTGTTACCTGCATTTACCACAGGGTTTCTGGTAATGGAAACCGTGAGGGAGCCAGATGCGTTGCTACAGGTATTTCCTGAAATAGCTGTGAGTTGAAGCACAACCTGACCATTGGCAATGTCGAGGTTGCCCGGTGTGTAGGTAGTTGATAATGCTGATGCGTTGGCAAAAGTGCCATTCCCGTTCGTACTCCAGATAACAGATTGTGCATTGGTAGCGGTTCCGCTAAGTTGTACATTTTGCTGTTCACAGACGGTTATATTACTGCCGGCATTAACAACCGGCGAAGTCGATAAAGTGACCAGTCTGCTATCCTCAGCGGTGGTCTGGCAGGGCGACTTAGGTAAAGCTCTCAGCGTAAGCGTAACACCTCCGGCTGCCACATCCTGATTGGATGGATTGTAAGTTGTACTGCGGGCGTTTTTATTTGCAAAAGTACCGTTACCGCTTGTTTCCCACACTGTAGAATTATAGTTGGATGCAGTGCCGCTTATCGCAATGGGCTGTCGTTCGCAGGAAGCAATATCGTTACCTGCGTTACTCACCGGATTTTTAAATATTGTAACCACGAGTTGATCAGCAGCAGAAACTGTACAGGGCTGCTGGGCGCCTGCTGTTAAAGTTAGTGTAACGGTTCCCAGTTGTATGTCGTTGTTTCCGGGATTATAGCTGGTTGCTAATTGTTGCGCATTTGAAAAACTCCCATCTCCCGATGTCGTCCAAAGGACGCCGCTGTTGTACTGCACACTTCCACTAACTGATACTTGTGTCCCCTGACAGGCTGTGACGTCATTTCCTGCATTTGCAAGTGGTGCGTGCTTTATCTGTATAGTCTTGTTCATGACGGCATTTCCTGAGCAAGGTGAAACAGAAGATGCTGTGAGGGTAAGCTTCACGCTACCATTGGCTATGTCCTGCGAACCCGGTGTATATTGCGGGTTTAGAATCGAAGGATTACTAAATGCTCCGTCGCCGGTGGAAGTCCATAATAATGAGCCATAGTTTGAAGCTGATGCTGATAAACTGATGGGTTGCGTTTGGCAAACCGATGCAGGTGCAGTAATCTGATTAACTACAGCCGGCTTGAGGATAGTCACAATTTTTTGATCAGCATTTCCATTTACGAAAGGGGGCTGACCAAAGGGTGTTAGTGAAAGGAATACTTGTCCGGCGGTCACATCAGCAGCCGAGGGCGTATATTGTGTGGATAGCTGAGTTGCATTAGCAAATGTACCGCTGCCGGAAGTGGACCAAAGCACAGAAACATAGTTTGTAGCACTGCCCTGCAATGTAACCTTGGTGGCACCACAAATAGTAACGTCGGGACCAGCGTTGGCAACTGCTCCTTCTACAAAACTAACCAACAGGCCATCCTCAGCGGGTGTGGTACAAGGAGCCAATGGATTTGCCTTCAGAGTGAGAAACACCGATTTATTATTTAAATCACCTGCTCCAGGAGAATAGCTGGTTACAGCCTGCTGCGCATTGGCAAATGTGCCGTCGCCTGCAGTCGACCATAGGAGTGAAGAATAGGATGATGCAGTGCCATTAAGTGGAACTATTGCGGTATTTAGGGTTGCGAAATCCTCTCCGGCATTTACTACCGGATCGGGATTAACCCAAAGATCCATTCTGTCAAATTTGACTCCTACACAAGGTTCAATAGAAGTCACGTAAATGGTAAGTCGTGGTTTACCATTGATTTTGTCGTTAGGCCCGGGGGTGTAAGTAGTTACCAGTTGGGTATCGTCCACAAAGGTACCATCTCCACTGGTGTACCACTTCACCGTACTTTGATAAGAAGCAGTAGCACAGGTGGTAAAAGTTTCATTAGCGCAAATGGTAGCATCATCACCGGCATAACATATTGCAGGTTTATTGATCTGGAGGAATGTTTCTTTTACTATCGAAGCATCGCAAGGTGGCTGGCCATAACCTGTAAGTGTAAGCTTCACCGTGGAGTGAGAATTAGCGTAAGTACCCGGAGTGTAGGTGGTAACAAGTGATGTAGGATTACTAAAAGTTCCATTGCCAGCCGTTTGCCACAACAATCCCGACACATTACTGGCAGTCGCTTCAATATCAACGGGCACGCCCTGACAGGTAAAAAGATCCTGAGGAACTACAACAATAGGAGAGGGGAAAAGTGTTATTTCCATCTGGTCGGTAGCCTGGGCGGTACACGGTGCCATAGGCTGGCACGCAATGCTAAGAATAACTCCATTGTTATTAAAATCGCCATTGCCGAAATAGTAAATTGTATTGGCCGTATTACTATTTTCGAAAGTGCCATCGCCGGATGTTGACCAAAAGACATTAGAAACATTCTGAACTACCGGCGAAAGCAAGATTTGATTAATACCGCAAGTTGCAATATCCTCCCCAATGTTTACAAAAGCAGATTTACTTACGCAGATGCCAATAAAACTGGTGGCGGTAGCAGTACCCAAGGTAGCCTTTACTTTAAAAATTTTATCTTCAGTTACAGAAACTGATGGATTTTTAAGAGAAGAGGTAAATCCCGGGGGGATGGATGTCCAGTTGTAGGTTATGTTTCCTGACCCGGTAATAATTTCCGCATTCAGAGAGGCAGTGCCCTGATCACAAAACAACTCCTGATTAGCCGCGGCCCGAACGATTACATCCTCAAAGCAGTTCATCTTGATGAGTTTAATCAGGTTCAACGGATACCATTTGTTACTCATCGTGTATTCAGGGCTGAGTTGTATCTCGTCCACATCAAATTCGGCCATCATGTCAAAAGAAAATAGTTTGTAATGAATGGTTTCGCCATAGGCAAAGCCTTCTTTGATCGGTGTGTCCGGGTCGTCGCCAAACAGCGAGAAAACGATACCCGCAGTATCAGGCCAGTAAATGGCACCAGCACACTGATATTGTCCCTGGGAGTTCAGGAAAAATCCGCCGATTGCATCGTTTTGCTTCAGCGGCATTCCGTTGATCTTAGGGCGGGCCTCTTTGGCCACAATTACCCCGGTAATATTACCGGTATTCACTGGCAAGTCCCACCCCGGAGGATAAGTAAAAGAACTTTTGGAATTAGAATTTTCCAATAACGAATCAAGAATTTTCTTCCCATTTAAAATCATTTCAGGATTTTCCTGACTTACCCCATCGGGCAACTGAGAATAAATTTGAGCGTTAAGTGTGTTTGTAGTGCATAGTGTTAGCGTCAGGGCATAGACCGCCACCCTGATAATCCAGTTGTAACATAAACTCATGATTTCCCCTTTCTTTAGCCATTGTCAAATTATGTTACCGGCAGAATCCCCATTACTGCCGGCTAATCCTGACAAATCTGTTGTTAGAAAATAATTTGATTTTTGTGGTTAGCAAAAAACTTTCTTTGTTAAAATAATAAGTTGGTTAAAATGTTGGGCGGCTAAGATAATAAACTGGAAGTACTATACAAGGGTCGGATACTGTATTTGTTAATAAAGTATAAAGAAATGCAGACTACTACAATGTGTATCAACACTTTAAATTTCTAGTTTAGAACATTTATAAATAGAAAGTACCATTGAAAAGGTGTTGAATATTGATTTTTTGGCGCTTAGCAATTAGCAAGCCAACAAGAGGTATTTCCCTTTTTCATACTGTAATTTAGAATTACTACTAATAAGCGGGCGGAAGAAAAGTAAGGAGCCATAACTCACTTTTGGCAGGGTCGAATGGTTTAAACCAAAATTTTTAAGAGTGAAATTTTCACAAATCCACAACCAATTGCTCCTGCTCCGAGCGTGCAATGATGACCGCGCCGCAGGTATCGCTCCACACATTTACAGTTGTCCTGAACATGTCCAAAATCCGATCGACAGCCAGAATAAGACCCACTCCTTCGAGTGGCAATCCTACAGCGGTAAGTATTACCGTCATCATCACCAGGCCCGCCATGGGGATAGCCGCCGCACCAATGGATGCAAGCAATGCAGTAGCCACAATGATGAGTTGATTAAGCAGCGACATCTCAATTCCATAGGCCTGCGCAATAAACATGGCAGCCACACACTCATAAAGCGCCGTTCCATCCATATTAATCGTGGCTCCGAGTGGCAAAGTAAAACTGCTGATTTTGTTGGAAACGCCCGATTTTTTCTCAACGGCCGTCATGGTGAGCGGCAGCGTAGCCCCTGATGAGGAGGTGGAAAAAGCGGTGAGCAGTGGCGTGGTCATGTTGCGCAGATGTGCAAACGGATGCACCCGCCCGACAAAGCGCAGCAAAAGAGGCAGCGTAATTAGAGCATGAATGGTGAGTCCTGCAATAACCGTTGTCATGTAAAGACCCATGCTCGATATCAATCCTAAAAGATCGTCCTGGTCGGCTACTACTTTTGAAACAATTCCGAAGATTCCCAATGGTGTAAACAGGATGACAAACATCACAATCTTCATCATTACTTCGAAAAAAGCATTAAAAAAATCGATGAGCACCTGGCGTGGCCTTTCGTCAATTTTCATAATGAAAAAGCCAAACAGGATCGCAAAAAAGATAATGGCAAGCATATCGGCATCAGCTAGCGCTCTGAAAATATTGTCGGGAACGATGCCGAGGATAATATCCACAAAGCTCTTTTGTTTGTCCACGAGATCTCCGACTTCCTGTGTCAGAATGATTTCGGTTCCCACGCCCGGCCGTATCAGATTTACCAGCAGCAAACCGGTAACGATTGCCAGCAGGCTGGTGGAGAGATAATACCCCATTGTTTTCAAGCCAAGCCGTCCGAGGTTGCTGCCACTACCAATGTTTGTAACGCCTGAAATTAGCGAACTAAGAATGAGTGGAATGATGATCATGCGCAAGGCGCGCAAGAAGAGGTCGCCCATCCAGCTTACTGCTTTGATGGCAGGATTGGCATAGGAAAACCTCACCAGCAGCGGGTAGTATTTCTCGTAAGCTGCCAGCGGGAGCTGCTGTTTTGTAATCTCCGCAAGGCCATCATATGTGTAACTACTATCACTCTGAACCTCCCTTAAGGCAGCAAGCACTTCGGAAGGAACCATCCTTTTTTCGAGTTTATCATTTACCTTTTCGTCCAAAACATAGCGTGTTGGAAAAAGCAAACCATAAATTATAGCAAGTATCAGTGCAATGAGAATCTGCCAGTGGAGGGCAATTTTTTTCATCAGCTATTTTTTACACATTATTGACATGTAATGAATTTGGGTGGCTAAACTACACAATTTCATTTATTCCACCGATAGTCACTGCCATTCTTCGCCTAAAAGGCCTATTTTTGTTTTTTAATTTTTTAAATTTACAACCAATGAAGATACTCAGGATGATAATGCTTCTCGTGTCCGTGCTTGCCTTGCAGCACCTGGCCGCGCAACACACCAACATAATGATTAGCAATACGAGCGTTCCGGAGGAGCCTACCATATACATCGATCCCAACAATACCAATCGCATTATTGCCGGTGCTAATATTAATAATTTGTTCTACTCGAATGATGGTGGCTTTAGCTGGGAAGTGAAAAAGCTCTATTCGTCGGCTTATGGAGTGGCCGGCGACCCGGTGGTGATTGTGGATCAGACCGGGAATTATTATTATTTTCATCTCTCCAGCCCACCCAATGGCAGTTGGCTCGACCGCATTGTTTGTCAAAAATCTACTGACGGCGGCGTAACGTGGAATCAAGGTTCTTACATGGGTTTGAATGGTGACAAAGACCAGGACAAACCGTGGGTGGATATCGACAGGAACAATGGAAATATCTATGCAACCTGGACGCAGTTTGACGTCTATGGCAGCTCCAATTTACAGCACCGCAGTAATATTATGTTTTCGAAATCTATCGACAGCGGCGAAAGCTGGTCGCAGGCGATAAGGATAAATGAAGTTGATGGCAACTGCATCGACAGCGGTGAAACGGTAGAAGGTGCCGTTCCGGCTGTTGGGCCTAATGGCGAAATTTACGTTTGCTGGGCGGGCCCGCTGGGTTTGGTTTTTGACCGGTCGCTTGATCAGGGAGAAACCTGGCTCGAAAACGACATATTTGTGAGCGACTTCCCGGGAGGATGGGATTTCAACATCCCCGGCATTTCACGCTGCAACGGGATGCCCATTACGGTGTGCGACCTGAGCGGTGGCCCGAACCATGGAACTATTTACATCAACTGGTCCGATCAACGTAATGGCACCGACGACACCGATGTGTGGCTCGTGAAATCAACCGACGGTGGCAATACCTGGAGTGAGCGTATTCGTGTAAACGATGACCCACCAGGAAGACAGCAATTTTTTACCTGGATGACTGTAGATCAGGTTACCGGCCATCTGCATTTTGTTTTCTACGACCGACGCAACTACGACGACACCAACACCGATGTATATATGGCAACTTCCACTGATGGCGGTGAAACCATTAGTAACTTCAAAATCAGCGAGGAACCCTTTGTACCTACGTCGGGTATTTTCTTTGGCGATTACAACAATATCTCGGCTGTAAACAATGTGATTCGCCCCATCTGGACGCGTCTGCACAACGGGCAACTCAGCGTGTGGACGGCGATCATCGACACTACCCTCACCAGCATTGAAAATCATGACGAACCGGCGATACCGTTTGCACTGCACCAGAATTATCCCAATCCTTTCAGCGCCACCACTCACTTTTCGTTTAAGCTGCGAAGCCCGGCAACCGTTACTTTAAAAATTTATGATTTGTACGGACGACATATTGCATGCCTGATAGACCACGAGAGACTTGGCATTGGCATGTATCTCGAACATTTCGATGCCCGCAAATACAACCTGACGCCCGGCGTGTATTATTTCTCGCTCACCGGCGACAACGTAAACAGGGTGCGGATGATGGTGGTAGAATAGGAATCCTTTTTAGTAAGGATTTTCTTTACCGGACAACAATGAATCCGAATATTAAAACGTGCACCCATCCCTTAAAATCCTGTTTTATAGCCGTTTGATATTTTGATAATTATACTAATTTTGCCCCCTGTCGAAGCTAAAATTCTAACGAACCAAAATTGATGGATTCACAATTCAAAAGCATTTTGTCCAATCTCCGTCTGCTTGCCATTCGCGAAGGAATGGCAAATCTTACGCTTGAAAGTATCTGCGAAAGACTTGATATTTCGCCTGAAATTCTTGCAAAATATGTAAAGAACGAACGTGATCTGGTGACCAAGGTGCTTGAATTTGAGCGGAGCCGTTTCATGGATATTTTTGAAGAATACGATTTTGAAGGGATGAATGCCATCGACATCCTGATGATCGTGAGCCGCGAAATTGCTGTGCGTTATTATGATGTAACGCCCACCATCAGCGTAATGCTCAAAGAAAGATTCCCAAAAATCTATCAGACGCACTTCCAAAAACGCAGCGATTTCATTTTTAAAAAAATACAAATCAATCTGCAAAAAGGCATCAGCCAGGGCATGTATCGCGACGACCTGAGCATAGAGCTGATTTCGCGCCTCTACATGAGCCGAATAATCGATATTCATAACGAAGAGATTTTTCCATCCGACCAATTTTCCTTCGAAACGATTTACGAAGTCTTGTTTGAAAATTTCGTTCACAGTATCGCCACTCCCGAAGGTTTGCGCTATTTCGACCAGAAGCGCAACAAGAAATCGCAATCAGCTAATTAGCACCATCCTTTTGGCCAAATCACGAACACCAATCCATAGATTCCTGTTTTAAAAATTCCAAAGCTTTAGCTAATCTGAGCATTTTAAATTTATGCTGTGAGATTTTTCTTTCACAATGGCTGCTTGTGAGAATTCTTAAAATCCTTCCGATTTATTTTTTTAAGACCTAATAAAACAATTGTCGCTTTTGCTGGTTTATAATCGCCTTGAAAAACGTTTTACACTCAAAACGTTTCCATTGGGTTTATAAATTAGAAATTGATGGCAACACATCTTCCGGACGACAAGCGCGGGCAAATCATAAGCGGCAGCATCGAACTGTTCAGGCAATTCGGCATACGCAGTATTTCGATGGACGACATTGCCCGGCAATTGGGTATTTCAAAGAAAACTTTGTATCAATATGTCGATAGCAAAACCGAGCTATTGCGGGAATCTTTTGCCCGGATGAACAACGACTTTTCGGAGGACGTCGTGGAGCTGCGCAGCAAAAACCTAAATGCCATCGACGAGTTGCTCGAGATGAGCCGCCGCGTAAACGAAGAGATTTCACAGTTTAGCATTTCCAATATTTACGACCTTCAGAAATATTATCCTGAAATTTACAAAGAGCATCTGAACCAGAAAAAACAAGGAGCTTACGAATTTATCTGTGAAAACCTTCGTAATGGCATTCGGCAAGGCATTTACCGCAGCGAGCAGGATGTGGAACTTATCGCAGGATTTTACATACAGAAAATACAAAGCATGCACGACCCGGATTTTAAGGACAGCACCGGCAAATCGTGCGATGAGATTTTTGCAGCCGTATTCGAGAATCACATCCGCGGCATCGCCAATGCTGAGGGCATCGCTTATTTTGAACAACGCAAACAACATTACAATCCAACCGAAAAAATATGAATAATAAAATGATAATCCTGTGGCTTGTGTTCGCAGCATTTTTGCCGCGGGCAATGGCGCAGCAGCCGCCTGAAGATACAGTGTTGTACTTTTCGCTGGACTCGGCGCGGGCTTTTGCCAGGGAGCACAATTACGACGTAATCAATGCGCTGAAAAGTATTGAGATTGCGCACAAGCAGGTGAATGAAGTCCGCGGTATGGGATTGCCACAGGTGAGTGCAACGGTAGGCTATAACGACTTTATCAATATTCCTACGCAGCTTATCCCCGCTGAATTTTTCGGCGAGCCGGCCGGAACTTTTATCCCGATTAAGTTTGGAACGAAATACAATGTGTCTGCCGGAGCCACAGCTTCGATGTTGCTTTTTAGCGGCGAATACATCGTTGGCCTTCAGGCCTCCCGCACTTTTGTAGACATGTCGCAAAAGCAATACGACAAGGCCATTATCGAGCTCGATCAAAATGTGGCGCAGTCGTATTATCTGGTGCTCATTGCGGAGCGCAACCAGGCCATCATCGACTCCACGTTGCTTTCACTTTTGGAGATACAGAAAACCAATGAAGCACTTTATCAAAATGGTTTTATCGAAGATACCGATTTGGATCAGGTGGATTTGCTCATCAGCGACCTGCGCGCCACGCTGCTCAATATCCAGAATAATCTGAAAGTAAGCCGCAACCTGCTCAAGTTTCAGATGGGTCTGAAACTCAACAACGAGATAGTCCTTACCGATGATCTGAATGTGTTGCTTGACAGGGTGGATCAGCAGGTGCTGCTGCAACAGCCGTTCGACTACCACCGATACATCGATTTCCGTTTGCTCGAAACCCAGCAGGAGCTGGCCAATCTTGATATGAAACGCTACAAATCGCAGTATCTGCCGCGGGTCTCCGCGTTTTTCAATTTTCAGGAAAACGGCTATCGGCAGGAATGGAACTTCTTTGACTCCGACGGCGATTGGTTTAAAACCACAATCTGGGGCTTGCAACTCGATATTCCCATCTTCGAGAGTGGTAGCCGTTCGGCGCGGGTGAGCCAGGCGAAAATTAAAATTGATCAACTAAATGTAACGCAGCAAAAACTCGAAAGCGGGCTTACCATTCAAGTTGAAACAGTCCGCAACAATTTCCTGAATGCCTGGAAAGTATATCAAAACAGGAAAGAGACCCGGGAGCTTGCGCTAAAAATCTATCGCAAAACCCAAACGAAACAGCGCGAAGGTGTCTCATCATCCCTTGAGCTTCAGCAGAATTACAACCAATATCTTAACAACGAACGCGACTATGTGATGGCCGTGATGGAGCTGCTCAACAGCCAACTCGAATTACAGAAACTACTCACCGTGACGCCGTAAATCATTCAAAGCATACTATTTAGATATTAATAAAAGCATTTTATCAAAATGAAAACAAAATCAATAACAACATTTAATATGCGTCAGGTTGCGATGATGATGGCTCTGGCTGTGCTAATATTTGCAGCAGCATCCTGTGGTAATAAAGAGGACAAAGCGGAAAAGCTGAAAGATTTGCGAAAGCAAAAAATAGGGCTGGATCAACAAATCAATGACCTCGAAAAGCAACTGGCTGCCGAAGGGCGAAACCCTGATGAAGCGCGGAAAATTCCAGCGGTCAATGCTCAGATCATGTCGCCCGAGAAATTCGAGCATTTTATCGAAGTGCGCGGGAGCGTGGAATCCGACAACAACATATTTGTTCCGGCACAGCGTTCGGGCATTGTCACCCGGTTGCTGGTTGCCAAAGGTGACCATGTGAAAAAAGGACAACTGATGGCCGAGCTCGACAACGAAAGCATTAGCCAGACCATCCGCGAAATAAAAAATGGATTGAGCCTGGCAACCACCCTATACGAGCGGCAGAAAAACCTTTGGGATCAGAAGATAGGCACTGAAGTGCAATATTTGCAAGCCAAAACCAGCAAAGAAGACCTGGAGATTAAACTTAAAAACGCACAATCCGAACTCGACAAAACGCGCATTTATTCACCCATCAACGGCGTGGTGGACGTGGTGATACTCAAAGAAGGTGAAGCTGCCAGTCCAAATGTAGGGGCCATCCGCGTATCGAATCTTTCCAAGCAAAAGGTAATTGCGATGATATCCGAAAGCTATCTCACCGACATTCGCACCGGAGATAGCGTAAAAGTGACCCTGCCGGTGGCCGATCTGCAACTAAAGGCTGTAGTTTCGGCAATATCGCAGGTGATCGATCCAAACAACCGCACCATCGCCATTGAGGTATTGCTGCCCGACGATAACCGCATCAATCCGAACATGTTGGCCGTGCTTAGGCTAAATGATTACACCAATCCCAACGCGCTGGTAGTCCCGATAAATGCGGTGCAACAAGCCGAGAACAAAAACTATGTGTTCGTTGCCACGAAAAAAGATGACACCTGGGTGGCCGAATTGCGCGACGTAAAGATGGGCCGCTACAGCGAAGATGAAGTAGAAATTACCGATGGGCTAATGCCCGGTGAGGTGGTGATTACTTTTGGTTTTAATAATATCTCCGTCGGCGATCCGGTGAAGTTAGATTTCGACAACCGATAAACGATAAGCAAGGATGAAAAAAGAAAGAACGTTCAGCCTGACCAACATGGCGGTGAACAACCGCGTGACGGTTTACATTTTTATGATCATACTTATTGTCGCCGGCGTTGTGGCTTATAATATTACGCCCAAAGAGAAATTTCCCGAAGTAACTTTTCCCTATTTTTCCGTGGCCACCATCTATGCCGGCACTTCGCCCGAAGACATGGTGAACCTGGTGACGCACCACATCGAGAAAGAGCTGAAGAGCGTGAAAGGCGTCAAGAAGATCAGCAGTAACAGCATTCAGGATTTCTCGTTGATATTTATCGAATTTGAAACCAACGTGGATGAAAACCGCGCCATGCAGGATGTGAAAGATGCCGTGGACAAAGCCAAGCCCAACCTCCCGCCGGAGCTTTCGGTGGAGCCTAACCAGTTGCCGGAAGTCACCCGAATTGACCTGAGCGAAATACCCGTTCTCAACATCAGTTTGTCGGGAAACCTGGGATTGGTAAAGATTAAAGAATATGCCGAAGACCTGCAGGATAGGATAGAAGGGCTGCAGGAGATTACACGCGTTGACATCCTGGGAGCCCTCGATCGCGAGATTCAGGTAAACGTAGATCTTTATAAAATGCAATCGGCTGGCGTTACTTTCGATCAGATCGTCAACACCATCCGTCTGGAAAATATGACCATCACCGCCGGCATGCTCGATGTAGGCCTGATGAAACGTAACATGCGCATCGTCGGTGAATTTAAAAACCCAAAACAGCTTCGCCAGGTTTTGATAAAAGAGGGCGTGTACCTGAGCGACATCGCTGATATCAACGATGGCTTCAAAGATCGCGAGAGCTATTCGCGGATGGAAGGCCAGGATGTGATAACGTTGGATGTGATAAAGAAAAGTGGTAAAAATCTGATCATTTCCATCGACAAAATCAAAGATATTCTCAGAGATTTTAAAGCGGAAGTGCCTGCCAACCTGGAGATAAAAGCCACTGGCGACCAAAGCACCATGACGCGCAACAACGTCAGCAACCTTTTTAATACCATCATCCTTGGTTTTTTGGTAGTAACGCTGGTACTGATGTTTTTTATGGGTGTGGACAATGCGCTATTCGTCGCGGTAGCCATCCCATTGAGTATGATTATCGCTTTCATTTTTATCCCACTCATCGGCTTTACGATGAACATGGTGGTGCTCATGGCATTTATCCTGGTGCTGGGCATTGTGGTTGATAACTCCATCGTGGTGGTCGAAAACATTTACCGCCATTTTATGAATACGCCCAACCTGACCATCGAAGATGCCACGCGCAAATCAGTGGCTGAGGTCGCGTTGCCTGTTTTTACGGGAACACTTACCACGGTGCTTCCATTTGTACCGCTTGCATTCTGGCCGGGAATCATTGGCAGTTTCATGCTCTATATTCCTGTCACGCTCATCATCACGCTTACGGCTTCTATGCTGGTGGCTTACATAGCGAATCCGGTATTTGCGGTTACTTTTATGCGCTATCGTGGGCAGCATGCACATCGCCGCACTATGGGCTACAAGGAAATTTATCTCATGGTGGCTACTGCAATTTTTGCTGTAATAATGTACGTTGCCGGTGTGTTTTGGGCTGGTAATCTGCTGGTGTTCATCGTCCTGATTTGGCTTTTCACCAAGTTTGTCTTGTTTTATCTTATCGAAAAATTTCAAAAGCATGTAATCCCGGCGATAATGAATGCCTATCGGCGAACGCTCGAGTTTGTGCTGGCCGGAATAATGCCTTATGTGGTAATATCTGCAACGGTTTTGCTGCTGTTCTTTACTTTTTATTTGATGGGTGTGGCTCCTCCCAAAGTGGTGTTTTTCCCTGAGGGCGATCCCAACAATATTTATGTTTACATCACTATGCCAGCAGGCACTGACATTGAGGTTACCAACCGTGTGACCAAACAGGTGGAGGATTCGGTTTTTTCAATCATCGGGCGAAACAATCATGACGTCGAATCGGTGATAAGCAGCGTGGCAATCAATGCCGGACAAAACGTTTTTGAACGAACCACGCAGGCACGGCTGGCCAAAATCTCGATCAATTTTGAAGAATATCAATACCGTACCGGACAAAACACCAGCGACCTGCTCACCATACTCCGTAACCGCCTCTATGGAATTGCCGGCGCACAAATCATCGTAGACCGCGAAAGCTCAGGCCCACCCACCGGAAAACCTGTCAATCTCGAAATCCGTGGGGATTCCAAAAAACCTTTCCGCGAACTTGTAGCCGTGAGTGAGCGCACCAAAAGCATCATCGACTCGCTCAACATCGCTGGTATCGAAGATTTGAAATCGGATGCCGATATCGAAAAGCCGGAAGTGATTGTGGATGTCGATCGTATCAAAGCAAATCAATATGGCATCAGCACTGCCTACATTGGTGGAACTTTACGAACAGCGCTATATGGAAGCACCGCTTCAAAATACCGCGAAGGCGAAGACGAATACCCCATCAACGTGCGCCTGCAGGAGCGTTACCGCAAAAAAATAAATGACCTGATGAACATGAGAATTCCGGTGCCGGGCGGCCCGGATGGCGTACGTGAAATTCCACTTTCGGCAATAGCTTCAATCCGGTACGAAAATTCTTTTGGCGGTATCAAACATCAGGAATATCGACCCACCATCACACTTTCGTCCAACGTGCTGGCTGGATACAATGCCAACGAGATTGTTAAACAAATTCAATCCACTTTGACCAATGTGGAGCTCCCTCACGGATACGAGTACGTTTTTACGGGCGAACAGCAAGACCAGGAGGAGTCGGCCAATTTCCTTGCACTGGCATTTCTCATCGCTGTTGCTTCCGTATTTCTTGTGCTGGTAGCGCAGTTCAACTCACTTGCCAAGCCCCTCATCATTATGTTGCAGGTAGTTTTTAGTATGATTGGAGTTTTCCTGTTTACCATCATTTTCGGCATGTCTATTTCGGTGGTAATGACGGGGATGGGGCTGATTGCTGTGATTGGAATTGTTGTCAAAAACGCCATCATCCTCATCGACTACACCGATTTGCTGGTTGCCGACGGCACCGATTTTAAAGAGGCTGTGATCACGGGCGGCGCGATACGTCTTACGCCGGTGGTGCTTACGGCTGCCTCCACAGTTTTCGGGCTGTTGCCACTGGCCATCGGTATGAACATTGATTTTGAAACGCTTTTTACCGACCTTGATCCTAATATTTATTTTGGCGGCGACAGCGCAGCCTTCTGGAATCCTTTGGCATGGACCATCATCTTCGGACTTATCTTCGCCACTTTCCTTACCTTGGTGGTCGTTCCCGCAATGTATTATCTTGTTTTTCGCCGAAAGGCAGCAAAAGAAGTAGCTGTCGCTAAACAGTAAAGAACTGTGGATTATATTTGCAGCTAATGCAAAAAACGAAAGTGATGATAATTATGAAAAAATCCGCTGGAACCGCAGCTATCTTTACATTGCTACTCCTGTTTGGCTGGGGATGCAACAACCATCTGGACACGCCCGATGATATTACGCCCGTTACGCACCTCGATTCAGTTGGCTACATCATTGGCTACGACTATGGAAAAGGCATTCGCGATCAACAAATCGATGCCAATCCACTCATGATTTACAAGGGCTTGTACGATGCACTGAATCATCACGACTATTATTTTAGCGACAGCACCAAAGCGCGTCTGGTAAGAAGCTTTCAGCGGGAAGTGGACTCGATGGAGCAAATACGCTTTCGCAAAATGGTGGCTCAGAACAAAGAAGCCGGAAGTGTTTTTATGGAAAAGAATAAGAAGGCAGAAGGTGTGAAAGTTTTACCGAGCGGTTTGCAATATAAAATTCTGAAACCGGGAGTTGGCAAACAATATCCGGCGCTCACCGACAGCGTCACCATTCATTACCGCGCCATGTACACCGACCGAACTACCTTTGATATGTCCTACGAAACCGGGCCAATAAGCATTCGCATAAATCATCTGGTGAAGGGGCTTCAGGAAGGAATCCAATTGATGCACCCGGGAGCAATCTTCGAATTTTACATTCCGTCACAACTGGGCTATGGCGATCAAAACTATCTGGATATGATCCCCGGCGGAAGCACCATCATTTACAACGTCGAACTCATCATAATTCATTAATAAAAAAATTATGCGGGCGGTAATACAACGGGTACAGCAAGCCAGCGTTAGCATTGGCGGTAACGTCTATTCTAAAATCAACATAGGGATTCTCATCTTGTTGGGAATCGAAGAGGCCGACACCGATGAGGACATCAAATGGCTGAGTGGGAAAATTACGCGGCTTCGTATTTTTGATGACGCCGATGGAGTGATGAATAAATCCGTTATCGAAGCCAATGGAGAAGTGCTGGTGGTAAGCCAGTTTACGTTGCATGCTTCCACCAAAAAAGGAAACCGCCCCAGCTACATCAAGGCTGCACGACCCGAAACAGCTATCCCGCTTTATGAAAAGTTTGTTTCCCAAATCAGCCATGATACCGGAAAAGCCGCTGCCACTGGCGAATTTGGCGCCAACATGCAAATAGCCTTAGTAAATGACGGGCCTGTAACGCTCATCATCGATACCAAAAACCGGGATTAATCCTGGAAGTTGAAAACATATTCTTTGGCCATATCCGGGTGTAAACTCTGAAATACCGGACAGGTATTGGCCGCCAGCCTGATAATCTTCTTTTCCTTTTCGGAATATTTCACCTTTGGGAAATTAAAAACCACCGTTACTGCGCTTACTCTTCGTGGGTTGGCAGCCATAATTTTGGTTACATCAATGGTGGTTCCATCGATGTTGAAGCCGTGCTCGCGGGCAGCAATGCCCATGATGGTAACCGCACAGGCGCCCATGGAGGTAGCCAATAAATCGGTAGGCGAAAAGGCCTCACCACGGCCCTGGTTATCGGGAGGCGCGTCGGTAATAAACTGCTGACCCGATAGCTGATGGGTGACTTGTGTACGCAGTCCGCCCAGGTATTCGATGCTGGATGTTTTCAATACTTTGTACGTTACATTGTGATTTCAATAAACAAAAAAACCCCGCCGGGGAGGCGGGGACAAAAAAATGAAATGAAAAAATTATCTCTCTCTTTCTCTAACAAATTACTTTTCACCTTTATCTTTACTGCAGGATGCTTTGCTTTCTTCGCAGCTATTAGTGGCGCTTTTGTCGGGGCAACTTGCCTTACTTTCGTCGCAGCACTTGGTAGCGCTTTTCTCCGGGCATTTTTCCTTGCAACTGGTATCTTTACAATTTTCTTTTACACTCTGGGCATTCTTTGCGTTCTTGTCTTTTTTCTTGTCGTCTTTTTTCTTGTCATCGTTGAAGGTAAACGGTGAGGCAGAATGATTATTGTTATCTGCCTGAACGATTAAGTCAGTAACGTTGGCAGTAGCCTGATTTACTTTGGATAAAGTAACAACACCGGCTGAGATGAACAAGGCAAGAGCGATTATCAATAGTACTTTCTTCATGTTGTTTGCGTTTTTATTTATTAAAGATTTTGACTGAAATAATTATGCTGCAAACATACAGTCGCAATGAGCGCCCAGTTGTTAACAGGTTGTTAAATCCTGTTAAGGTTTTGTTAATGTTTGAAAATTGAGCCGCAGAGCAGTAGTTTTGAACCATGCAAAAAAGACTTTCCTACGTCATCATCATCATTACCGCCATTGCCCTTACTGGGATCATCATCACGCAGATCTTTTGGGTTGCCAATGCACTGAAAACCAAAGATAATCAGTTGCAGGAAAATGTAGGGCTGGGAATGAAACGGGTGGTAAATCAGCTCATGTCGTTGCAAAATGATACGGCGCTGGCTTCGCGCTATATGAGTTCACGCACATCCAGCAGTTTCCACTCTCAGTTCATCCGGTCGCTTGATCCAGACCTCATCACGCAGCTTATTACCAACGAATTTCAAAGTCTGGAAATACTTCGTACGTATGATTACGGCATCTACGAAGAAGAAGACCATAGCTTTATTATCATCAGCAATGAGGAGCTGAAAGAACAGCTCATCAATTCGTCCCATCAGGAGCCTATTTCCTGTATTTTTCAAACCGAGCATTTCTACCTTGCAGTCTATTTTCCGCACGAGCAGCTTAATATTTTTAATGAGATGCTACTTTACATCCTGCTTTCGGTACTCTTCATGTTTATTGTTATCGGCGGCTTCTGGTATGTAACGCGGTCACTACTGCTTCATAAAAGACTTGCAGAAATCAGGACTGATTACGTAAACAATATGACGCACGAACTGAAGACACCCATTGCTACTATCTCCATCGCCAGTGAAATGCTACTCAAGCCGGAAGTACAAGCCAGAACTGAAAAGATTGACCATTATGCTAAAATCATTTATAACGAAAACCAACGATTGAGAAATCAGGCAGACCAGGTGCTTCAGGTGGCTGTCCTGGAACGTGGCGAATTCAAAATCAATCTTGAAGAAGTAGATGTACACCACGTGATAGAGCAGCTTGCCGACAGTATGCGTGTTACCATTAAAAGTAGAAACGGCGTGATCAAAACCCGCCTCAATGCTGCCGACCACACCATACAGGCCGATAAAAACCACTTCACCAATGTGTTGAGTAATCTGATCGAAAACGCCAATAAATATTCACCAGATGCCCCTCATATTGTCATTTCGACACACAGCACCCGCAAAGGAATTTTCATATCGTGCGAAGACAAAGGCATTGGCATCGCCGAAACATATTATAAATACATCTTCAAAAAATTTCATCGGATTTCTACAGGTGATGTGCACGATGTCAAAGGCTTTGGTATTGGATTGTTTTACGTGAAAACCATTGTAGAAGCGCACGCCGGAAACATTCAGGTGAAAAGTAAACCTGGAGAGGGAAGTAATTTTATTGTTTTTTGGCCTTTTCATGCAACGTCAGATATCGCGCTCGAATAGCAGGGATCTGCAAGGCTTCCGGATAAAAGTGTTAAAACAATGTTATATTTGCGAGGCCAAACTGATAAAGCACCCTATGCTGGAAAACAAAGACATATCCATTCTTCTTGCTGAAGATGATCCCAATCTTAGCCTTGTCTTAAAAGACTACCTCGAGATGTTGGGATATCACATTACACTTTGTAGGGACGGCTTTGAGGCTTTATCTTTATTTAAAACTACCCATTTCGACTTATGTATTTTTGATGTGATGATGCCACGCAAAGATGGTTTTACGCTGGCACGGGAAATCCGCGACACCAACGATGCGATTCCTATCATCTTTCTTACGGCTAAGTCGCTTAAGGAAGATCGCGTGAAAGGCTTTAAAGCCGGCTGCGACGACTATATCACCAAACCATTCAGCACCGAGGAACTGAGCCTTCGCATTAGCGCAATTCTCAAACGATGTATGATAATGAGCATTACCGGTGAAAATATTGCCGGAAGTATTTACAAAATCGGCACCAGTGAATTTGATGCTATAAACATGGTTTTGCGTGGTGAAGACTTTGAGAAAAAGCTCACGCGCAAAGAAACATCTCTTTTAAAATTGCTGGTGGAACATCGCGATCAGTTGCTCACGCGCGACAAAGCCATGAAAAAAATCTGGGGTGGCAACGATTATTTCATCGGGCGCAGCATGGATGTATTTATTGCCAAACTTCGCAGCTACCTCAAAGTGGATCCCAACATTAACATCGTAAACGTACACGGCACGGGTTTCAGATTCCAGGTAAACCCGAAGAATGAGGAATAACGTCCAGGAGCGTTATTTAAGATTTTCGGTGGTTGTGATTTGAAGGTGTTCCATTTGCTTGCCTGCAAAAATCAATTTCCCGGCACTTTTAAAACCTAATTTCAAATAGAGCTTTTTAGCTGAAGGATTTTCTTCATCAACAAGCAAACCCAGCGTTTTACCCTGGACGTGCACATATTCATGTATCAGAAATCGCAACAGCTCACTTCCAATCCCTGCGCCCCGAAGCTTAGGTTGCACCGCTATCGTGTCGATGTAATATTCACCGCTGCCGGTTTCATCTTCAACCACTATATTTTTATTAAAATTTTCACGGATGTAGTCAATCACCGGCTGGCGCAATGTTGCTAATCTGGCGCCATCGTACAAAACGATAGCAGCCACAATCTCGTTATCAATTTCTGCTACAAAGTCATTTTGCCAGGAATATTGATTATCCTCTTTTTTAATAAAATGAATTAAAAACCTTTTTGCTTTTTCATAATCCTTTTCGCCAATGAGTTTGTAGGCAATGTCGCCCATGGCCATCAATATAAATGGGGCAATATTGTCGGCATCATTGGGCGTTGCTTTTCGGATGATCATCATAATTGCCAGCTAATTGAATTGGATAAAAATGTAAAGAATACCATTTTACTTGCGTAAAATTCCACGATGCAAGTCCCGTGGTGTAAACCATCAAGAATTATTTCGAGTTTTCGGCAAAAGTCAATGTGTCAAAATAGATGCGTAACGATTGTAACTTGCCATTTTTAACCGTCCAGAGTTCGGCTACATTACCATTCATCTCTTTTCCGTTAGGAAATTTTAGATCATAATTTCCGATAACGCAAGCCTTGTCGTCCTGAATGATCATTTCTTCAACCCGCATTTTTGTAAATACCTGCGAGAAACGTTTGATGGCTTCGATGTAACCTTGCTTGCCAATAATCGGTTCCGGCCTGGTCATGGTTCCGCCTATGTATTCAAAATCTTCGGCAATTACACTTTCCCAATTAGCTTTTTCTGCAAAACCTCTGTAGTAAAAGTCAAGGATCTCTTTAGTTGTCATGGTTTTGAAATTTTTAATTATCAATTAATTTCATAATTATTCATACATCAGTTGCTCCTTCTGCCGCATCTCCGTTAGGTGCATCTCCAGCAGCTCCTTCAGGTCCTGTTTTATCTCAGCCGGCGTAGCCAGACCGTCCACCTTTAGTTCATCGAGAACGGCATACTCAAAACTTTCCGCGCCGAGGCTGTCCCAATCTTTTTGCAATTGCTTGTTTGAATGCATTCCGGCATTCAGTTTAAATTTATCTGAATTGAAAGCCCTGTCCAGATCGGAGCTGATCCCGAGATACATCCGGTTATCGCGCAGATTTACGATCTGAAAAATACCCTGCCGGAATTTCATGGATTTGTATTCCTGTTTTATTTCTTTTTTCGTTTTCATCGAAATATTTCTTTTTTATTTTCAAAAACAGAATCACACCCTCAACCAGCCACGGAAACCCCTGGCAGCATAATACGATTCGGCACCATTGTGATACATAAAGACCTTTCCGTAACGCCGGTCACAAAACAAGGCGCCGCCAAGCGCTCTGATCTCCGCAGGCGTTTTCACCCAACTCGATGTTTTGGTATCAAAATCTCCAAGCTGCTGCAACTCCCGGTATTGTTCTTCCGATAAAAGCTCGATGCTCATGGCAGCAGCCATATCCTGTGCATTATTTTCCGGTCTGTTCGCCTTCCTCGATTCCAGCCCTTCACGATCGTAACAAACACTCCTGCGGTCGTTTGGGCTTTCTGCCGAGCAATCGTAAAAAACATATTCGCCTGTCTTTTTATCAAAACCAACCACATCAGGCTCGCCTCCGGTTCTTTCCATTTCGTTGAGCGACCACAATTTTCGCGGGTTATCCTCCAGCTTTGCCTGTACTTTTGCCCATTCCAGACCATCATGGCGCTTCATGTTTTGCTCAAAGCGCGACTTCAATGTTCGGAGCAGTTCTTCTCTTTGCTCTAGCGACAATTCGGATTTATTACTCTTTGTCATGACAATCTGTTGTTTCGAAAAATTTTCAATAAACGATTCGAGCCGCGAATCAATTATTCTCACTCCATTTTTCATCTGAATGAAATCCTATTAAAACGATAATAAACCCGGGGATTCAATCTGGCTTAAATTGATAAATAACAAGGAGTTATTGATAAATTGAAATTTTGAATGGAGACAATGAAAATTAGTTTGGGCTAATAGGATGAGATCCCTTACTCTCCATCAGGATCGTCGTTTTCGTCATCGAACGATTCAGTAAAAGCTGGTTTGATGACAACGCCATCGTATTTGCGTTCGATGCCGTTTTGGTAGGTAATTATTAGCAATAGGGTGCCATCGGAATTGTATTTTTTCCAGTCGCCCTGCTTCATTCCCGACACGTAGTTTATCTCATCTTTTACCTGGCCGTTGTCCCAATAATAAATATGTTTGCCGTGGGGATTGTCGTCGATGAATTCGCCAATGAAGAGCAGATTGCCGTCGGTGTCAAAGTATTTCCAAACGCCATTTCTCCGGCCATAGCTGTAGCTGCCTTCTTCGCGGCTGTCGCCATAAGTGTATGTCCATGGGCCTTCTTCCAAACCCTCCATGTATTCGCCCTCGGTAACGATGCTGCCATCTTCATAATATTCGGTAAACAGGCCATCGGGCAGGCCATGCAGAAAATTCTCTTCGCGCAGCAGCGACCCCGAAGGATAATACCACGTCCAGAGACCTTCCGGCGTTCCTTTGTTATTGTATTTGCCGGTTTGTTCCAGCTTTCCGTTTGGGTGGTAATAATTCCAACTTCCCGTTTTCAGTCCGTCGGTATAGCTGCCCTCTGCGCGCTTGGAGCCATCGACATAAAACTCTTCCCAAGCACCGTTGCGCACGCCGTTGTTTAGCGTGATGCCGCGCCCGGTCATAACGCCATTATCGTAAAAAGCGCCAGCCACCAGATTTCCTTCTTTGTCGTATTCCCTACGCACGCCTTGTGGTACGCCGTTTTTGTAAGTTTGCACAAGAGCCACCTGTCCGTTTGGATAATAATTTTTTTCCACCTCCAGGCGGGCCAGCTCGGCCACGTTTTCCTGCTGCACGCCATTTACCCATTTGCTGGTTTCGAGTAGCTTGCCATTTTTATCATAGTTTTTAAAATAGCCATCTTTCTCGTCGTTGGTATAGCGGCCTTCCATGCGCACCAAACCGTTGTCGTGAAAAAACTTCCACGCTCCCTGCTTGCGTCCTTCAGAATCAGTGCGGTTGATGCGTTCGCGCGACACGATGTAGCCTTTCTTGTAGGTGGTGAGTGTGATCACCCTCCCGTCGTCGGCGTACTCTTTGGCGAGTCCTTCTTCGCGGCCGTCAACAAAAGGGATAGTTTTAGCAATGGTGCTGTCAGCATAATAATAAGTGGTGAGACCTTGCCGGATGTCATTTTCAAAATTCTCGGATACTATCTCCTGGTCGCGCCAGGTAATGCGCGGGCCGCTTTTGATGCCTGCGCTATAATTCACCAGAAGGATAATCTTGCCGGTTTCATCATAAAATTTCCATGGGCCATCCAAAACAAAATTCTTGCGGTCGCCTTCCGATTTTAAAATACCGTTCTCATGGTATGTTTTCCAATAGCCTTCGGGCTTTCCATCCACCATCGTGCCTTCGCTGGCGATGTTTCCATTTTCATAATAAAAAACCTTGTAATTTTCTGGCCGGGTGGTGTCTTGCTGCGCCACAAGCACGGTAGAGTAGGAGAGGAATAAAACTAAGAAGAATAGTATGATTTTCTTGGTCATGATCTGAATTACAGCCTTTGTAAGACAACTTTTTAACGCCAGGCGTATTGCAATAGTATTTATAAAAAAGAGGCTAAAAGTAGTAAAAATCAGAAGGAGTAAATTGGAGGTTAGAAGATAGAAGTTGAACACAATTCAGCCGCAACCCCTTGTTGTCAGGCATCTGCCAGCGGTTGCGAAATGGTTTGATACAATGCTATTTCTACTTGCGCCAGATGTAGAGTTCCTGCTGCATGGCTGCTATGTTGGCTTCGATGCCAATTTCGACTACTTCACCACGCCCGTCCCACGCCTGTCCCTGCCGGGTGTATTCAGCTTGCAGCATCGCCTCCAGGCTGTCGATGGTGAATTTTTTGTCGGTGTTGCGCAGGTTTTTAATATATTTCAATGTGCTTTCAAAGGCTTTGCTGTAAGCCGCTTCTCTCCACTCGTCAATTTCCATTTGTACTTTTATTAATGATGGTTTTGTTTTTAAAAAAGATCAACGAAAGTTTTAAAAATTTTATTTATCGCTCTATTTTTAATTTTTTGAAAAATGACTTGTACTGCCACTTTCGTGGATAAAAAGCAAGAAATAGCAGCGGCCAGGTTAGCAGATCCGCAACCTTATTACTGGTACTAAAACGGATGTCGTCAATAATTAGGGTTTTGTGCTCATCAATTTTTACCAGGCCATGCTGATGCTTCCATGTGCGCAAGCCAAAAGGCAGCCGGATTCCTTCGTCGATAAAATGAAATGAGCTGGCGGAATGTACCGATTCGGTGATTCGGCTAATCCAGAGTGACCGCCACGGCACGTGAAACTGAATGTGCACCTCATCGCCCGGCAAAGAGCCATCGTAACGCGCGAGTGAAGCTACAAACGATGGTGGCAAAAGTGCTTCAAACCATTCCTTGTCGAAATTTTTCTGCACCTGCTCAAAAGGCGTGGCTACAATAGACCTGATCAATAATCGCATCTTCCATAATTTGGCAAGAAACGGCGACATCTTGGCTTTGTTCAAAAACATTTTTTAACAAAATAACGTTCTGCTCTCTGTCATCCAAGCAGGCTTCTGTGTGTTACTTAGAAAACAAAAAAATATGCGCATCAAAACCTATCAAATTCTGAATATCGTCGGCCTGATTGCAGTGCTGATTGTAAATTACCTGGCCAATGCCCTTCCTATTGCAGGCCACAATACCGGCGAACTCTCGGACTCTTATCCCAGCCTCTTCACCCCGGCAGGCATCACTTTTTCCATCTGGGGCGTCATTTATCTGCTGCTGATAATTTTCACCGTCTATCAGGCCAAAGGACTTTTTAAAGAAAGCAACATCCCGCAAAACCGCTACCTCTACCGCATCGACGTCTGGTTTTTCGTCACCTCCGTGCTCAACGTTTCCTGGATTTTTGCCTGGCATTATCAGGTGGTTTGGCTCTCGATGGTGCTGATGCTCTTGTTTTTGTTTTCACTCATTTTTATCTATCTCCGGCTGGGTATTGGCCACCGTGTGGTGAGCCGCAGCGAAAAGTACTTGGTGCACATGCCTTTCAGCGTTTATCTTAGCTGGATTAGCGTGGCCACCATTGCCAATGCTTCAACGCTGCTCATTCGTTACAACTGGAACGGCTGGGGAATTAGACCGGAAATGTGGTCGGTAATAATGATTCTAATAGCCATTTTGCTTACGCTGATAGTTTTGTTTTCGCGTAAAGATTTCTTTTATGGTCTTGTTATTATTTGGGCGTTGGCCGGAATCATATACAAGCACACCGAAATAGCCGAAACTTACTACGGTTCCATCGTCTGGACAGCAGGAATTGGGATACTCATTATTCTGGTGGTGGCTATTTTTCAGGCGGTAAAGAAATTCAACCGAAAGCTGGTGGCGTAAGTATTACTCCGTATTTCCAGCTTTGCTGTCAGAGGCAGTTGTAAAGTAATCCTTAACAACTGAAATTCCTTGTAATCCTACATTAAAAAAATAGCTATGAAAAAGATAGTCTTTAACATAGCTATAATAAATTATCACCTATTAATAAAGGAGCGAGGAAGAACTTACTTTACGTTCTCCAGATTCATCTTTTGTGCACCGAGCTTGGCGCCGATAAATTCGCGGTTCATGCGTGCAATATTTACAAGGGTGATTTCTTTTGGGCACTCAGCTTCGCAGGCACCCGTGTTGGTGCAGCTTCCAAAGCCTTCCTTGTCCATTTGTCTCACCATTTTCTGTACACGACGTTTAGCTTCAATCTGTCCTTGCGGCAGCAGTGCAAGTTGCGATATTTTGGCAGAGACAAAAAGTACGGCTGAAGCATTTTTGCAAGCGGCCACGCAGGCGCCACATCCAATGCAGGCAGCAGCATCCATTGCTGCCTCGGCTTTTAGCTTGTTCACAGGGGTGTCGTTTGCATCGGGCGTACCACCGGTACTCACCGACACGTATCCACCAGCCTGTATGATGCGGTCGAAAGCCGAGCGGTCAACCATCAAATCGCTGATGACAGGAAATGCCTTGGAGCGCCAGGGCTCTATGATTACCGTTTGCCCATCTTTAAAATTTCGCATGTGCATCTGGCAAATGGTGATGGCCGAATCGGGGCCATGCGGTCTGCCGTTGACGTACAGGCTGCACGCTCCGCAGATGCCTTCGCGGCAGTCGCTGTCGAAATTTACAGGCACCTCACCCTTCATCACCTGCCCTTCGTTGAACTCGTCGAGCATCTCGAGAAATGAAGCGTCGGGAGAGACGTCTTTTACTTCGTAGGTCTTAAAAGCCCCTTTGGATTTCGAATCTTTCTGTCGCCAGATTTTCAAAGTAAGATCCATAGCTGTGCGTTTTATTCTTTATAATTTCTTGTTTTCACTTCAATAAACTCATACTTGAGCGGTTCAATATGTTTTTCAGGGACGGCGTCAGTACCTTTCCATTCCCAGGCAAACACGTTGGTATAGTTGAGATCGTCGCGCAGGGCTTCACCTTCGGGCGTCTGATACTCCAGGCGGAAATGCCCGCCGCACGATTCGTTACGTTCTATGGCGTCGCGTGCCATCAGTTCGCCTAATTCCAGATAATCCACCAGGCGCCATGCTTTTTCGAGTTCTGCGTTTTTACCACTAATGTCACCCGGAATCTTTACGTCTTTCCAGAATTCAGCCCGCAGTTTTTGGATCATCTCGATGCCTTCCTGCAAGCCCTCTTTGGTGCGTCCCATGCCTATGTGATCCCACATGATGTGTCCCAACTTACGGTGGAATGTATCGACGGTTTGATTTCCTTTGATGGCAAGAAGTTTTTGCAACTGATCCTTAACACTTTTTTCGGCTGCATCAAAAGCAGGCTGCTTGGTGCTGATGAAAGGAACGGAGATCTGGTCAGCCAGATAATTCTGGATGGTGTAAGGCAGTACAAAATATCCATCTGACAAGCCCTGCATGAGCGCTGAGGCTCCGAGCCTGTTGGCTCCGTGATCGGAGAAGTTGGCTTCGCCGGCAGCAAAAAGTCCGGGAATGGTGGTTTGTAATTCGTAATCCACCCACAGGCCGCCCATGGTGTAATGCACCGCGGGAAAGATCATCATGGGAGTTTCGTAAGGATTTTCATCCACAATTTTTTCGTACATCTGGAAGAGGTTGCCGTAGCGGGCTTTTATTACGTCGATGCCCAGACGTTTTATTGCATCTTCGAAGTCGAGATAAACGGCCCTGCCCGTATTGCCCACGCCAAAGCCGGCATCGCAGCGCTCCTTGGCAGCACGCGAAGCTACGTCGCGGGGCACCAGGTTGCCAAAAGCCGGATAACGGCGCTCGAGGTAATAGTCGCGGTTTTCTTCTGATATTTCAGTAGGCTTCAATGTGCCCTTCTGAATCTTTTCGGCATCCTCCTTTTTCTTAGGAACCCAGATGCGTCCGTCGTTGCGGAGGCTTTCGCTCATCAGCGTAAGCTTGCTCTGATATTCGCCATGCACAGGAATGCAGGTAGGGTGTATTTGTGTAAAAGCAGGGTTAGCAAATGCGGCGCCGCGCTTGTAGGAACGCCAGGCCGCGCTACCGTTGGAGTTCATAGCGTTGGTAGAAAGGAAAAATACGTTTCCATAGCCGCCCGTTGCCAACACCACTGCATGTGCAGCGTGGCGTTCGATCTCACCGGTTATCAAATTTCGGGTGATGATGCCGCGGGCGCGTCCGTCAACCACTACCAGGTCGAGCATTTCCTGCCGGGTGTAAAGTTTTACGGATCCATTGTGAATCTCTTTGCTCAGCGCACCATAGGCGCCCAACAGAAGTTGTTGTCCGGTTTGTCCGCGAGCATAGAAAGTACGCGATACCAGTGCGCCGCCAAAAGAGCGGTTGTCGAGGTATCCGCTGTATTCACGGGCAAAAGGTACGCCCTGTGCCACACACTGATCGATGATGGCGTTGCTCACTTCGGCAAGGCGATATACATTGGACTCACGCGAGCGGTAGTCGCCACCTTTGATGGTATCGTAAAACAAACGGTAAACACTGTCGCCGTCGTTGGGATAATTCTTGGCAGCATTGATACCGCCCTGAGCTGCGATGCTGTGCGCCCGGCGCGGGCTGTCGAGAAGTGTGAATATCTTGACCTTGAATCCCAGCTCGCCGAAACTTGCCGCCGCTGCCGCTCCTGCCAAGCCAGTACCCACAACAATAATTTCCAGTTTGCGCTTGTTGGCCGGGTTCACTAGCTTTTGCGAATTTTTATAGTTTGCCCACTTTTGCTCTAATGGCCCTTCGGGGGATTTCGATTCTAATTTTATCATAGCTATCGATAATTATACTTGAATACTTTTACTAAAATAAATAACCAGTGGAATCACTGTAAATCCAATGCCTAACAAGATGGCAATGACGTCGCTTAGTCTTTTAAGAAATGGCATGTACTTGCTGTGGTTCAGCCCGAGCGATTGAAATGCCGACTGAAAAGCATGATCAAGATGGAATGCCAGCATCAAAAAAGCAACGATGTACCCTATTACAAACCAACCATTCTTAAACTTTAAGACTATGAGCGCTCCCAAATCGTGAATGGTATTGCCATCATAGGTCACATTGGGAACATCGCCAAGAAGCTTGGCTTTTACATAAAAGTCCATCATGTGGATCACCAGGAAGATAAGGATGACGATCCCGGTATGAATCATAAACTTGGAAAATACCGAAGTATGCGACCATCCCTCTACTTTGTACCGATGTGGGCGTGCCATCCAGTTCTGGATTTGTATTATAAATCCAAGAATGATGTGAATCAAAAAGCCGGCAAAGAGAACCACTTCGAGTATCTGCATCACGAAAAACGTAGTCATAAAATGAGCCGCTTTGTTAAAGATTTCCCTGTCGGCGGTGGTCTCGTTTCCCGGAATCAGCAAAGTAAGATTGATACCCAGATGAATGAACAAAAACGTGATGAGAAACAGTCCCACCACAGCCATGATGGCCTTTTTTGTGAGGGTGGAGTAGTGCAATGAATAACTGCTCATAGGATTATGTTTTTCGAATATTAAAGTTCTTAATTTTTTCAGCTTACTAAAAAAAGTTTCTTTTGTAAGTCACGAGCAAATTTAGAGTTAATATCATTTGTAGCGATTCTAAATACGTCTTCCGACATAATTTGTAACCTTTTTAAATAATAATCGCCTGATAAAATGACCCCATTTCCCTCTTCACAATTTTTTAAAGACCATCGGGAACGGTTTATAAAATTGATAGAACCTAACAGCATAGCGGTTTTTGGCTCGCCAGTATCCGGTATTTCTACCGCCATCGATTTTTACTACCTCACCGGAATAGGTTCCCCGGGATGTTTGCTCGTGTTGGCGCCCGATCATCCGGAACCTGCCTGGCGTGAGGTACTTTTTGTTCCGGAGCTTACGCAAAAAGAGATTATTTGGGGCACCGATAAAATTTTGGCCTCTGACGCAGCATCCATTTCCGGAATTGATGAAATACATCCGCACAAAGCGGCCGAAAGTATGCTGACCGAATATTTTGCCTGGTGCCGGCAGGTCTATTTGGATTTCCCTGAGCATCGGCCTGCTGCTATTTTTGATGGAACTCAGCAAAATTCTGTGGAATTGAAGCTAATGAAACGTTATCCGGTTCACCGTTATCTGCGTTCCGCTCCATTACTTACGAGGCTACGCATGATAAAAGATACCTCTGAGCAAAATTTTATTGCGCAAGCGATATCAATTACAGCCGCCGCTTTTGACAGGGCGTTGCGTTTTATTACTCCCGGCGTTGCCGAATATCAGGTGCAGGCAGAGATTGAACATGAGTTCCGTTACAGCGGCGTCACCAATAATGCTTTTCCAACCATTGTGGCTTCCGGGAAAAATGCCTGCATATTGCACTATTCGCGCAACAGCGCAAAATGTGATGATGGCAGCCTTTTGTTACTTGATTTTGGAGCTCAGGCAAGCGGCTACGCGGCCGACATTTCGCGCACCATTCCGGTAAACGGGAAATTTACTACCCGCCAACGGCAACTTTATGAGCTGGTGCTGAATGTTCAAAGAGAAATCATCGGCCGGATGACGGTGGGAGCAACCCTGCATGAACTCAACAAATTTGCAGGACAACGGATGGAAGAAGCGCTGATAAAGGCTGGCCTGCTCGACGCTGATGAAGTAGCAAGGCAGGAGGAAAAGCAGCCACTTTACAAAAAATATTACATGCATAGCGTGGCGCATCACCTCGGGCTTGAGGTGCACGACGCATCACATAAATATGAACCTTTGGCTGAAGGCATGGTTTTAACCTGCGAGCCGGGAATGTACATCCCCGAAGAAGCCATCGGCATCCGCATTGAAGACGACATCCTCATTACCGCCAACGGGCCGGTGATTCTTTCAGCGGAAATACCTGTAAATCCCAACGACATCGAAAGAATGATGAAACAGTACCATAATTTATAAAATGCCATGAATAAAACCATAATTTACAATCACAGAAAAATTCATTTTACCGATCAGGGGCAAGGCGATGCGGTTGTTTTACTGCATGGCTTCCTTGGTTCGCTGCACATCTGGGACTACTTTTCACGCGAACTGTCGTCACAATTCAGAGTTGTAGTCATTGATTTGCCGGGACATGGAAGCTCTGAGGTTATCGAGGAGGCAAGCATGGAAACCCTGGCCGCGTCAGTAAAAGCCGTTTTAGATTCTCTTCAAATCAGCTTGTGTCTGGTTGTAGGGCATTCGATGGGCGGATATGTGGCGCTGGAGTTTGCGCGGCAAAATCAACAAGCGCTGCGCGGGCTTTGCCTTTTCCATTCCCATGCTTCCGCTGATACCGAGGAAGCCAAGGAAAATCGCCGGCGTACCATCAACATCGTGCGCCTCAACCACGATGGGTTTGTCCGACAATTTATTCCCAATTTGTTTGCAGAATCCAATATTGAGCGTCTTTCCAACGAGATAAATCAACTTCAGAAATTCGCTGCTGAAGTTTCAGTGGATGGTATTGTTGCCGCGCTCGAAGCCATGGGCGGGCGCTCAGGGGCTATTGAGTTGTTACAAAATATTGAAGTGCCCGTGCTCTTCATTGCCGGCAAAGATGATTCGCGCATTGCGGTGCATAAAATTATGTCGCAGGCAATGCTACCCCAACATGCAGAGGTATTGATACTTTCAAACGTTGGCCACATGGGATTTGTGGAAGCGCCTGAAAAGACGTTGCCGGTACTGCGCGATTTTGCTATTCGCACTTTTAGGCGTAATGGACATTTTTTAGGCTAAAATCTTCTGTAATGCTTGATAGTATTAG
>CAZTCX010000007.1:0-6528 GCA_964612515.1 uncultured Lentimicrobiaceae bacterium
GAAAGAGAGCTCCCTTCCCCGCGTCGGGGAAGATCCGGGGATGGGGCTAAATTTGATCTATCTCTACCTTGCGCAAATCTGTAAAACGCTGCTGCACTTTTTCTGAAAATTTTTGCCTTACGGCGAAGGTGAGACGGCAGGTCATCTGGAAATCCTGAGCCACAATCTCCAAATCTTCTTCTTTGATGATGCGCATTACGTCGTTCATATCCGCATAGTCAAATTTTACTTCAAAAGTATCTTTGATGATTCTGGTCACAATTTCGTTGTTGGCAATGGCATCCGCAGCAGCAAATTTGTAGGCATTGATAAGTCCGCGCACGCCGAGTTTGATTCCGCCAAAATAGCGAACCACCACGATAAGGCAGTTCGTAAGCTCGTTGGAAAGCAGTTGGCCGTGGATGGGTTTTCCGCCAGTTCCCGAAGGCTCGCCGTCGTCGTTGGCACGATACTCTTCCTGATGGTGGCCCAATATCCACGCATAGCAGTGATGACGCGCATCGTAATAATGCTTGCGCAGGAGGTCCAGTTCCTCTTTTATTTCGGCCTCGCTTTGCACCGGCAGGGCATGCGCAATAAAGCGGCTCCCTTTGTCTTTGAAGCTGCCTTCCGATTTCCGGCTAAGGGTTCTGTAGGTATCTTTTATTTCCATGATGAAACGTGACGATTCATAACGATAGTTTTAATGCTCCTCCAGCAGATCAGGGCGACGGATTTTGGTCTTTTCGATGGCTTTCTCCATCGACCATTGGTAAATGGCTTTTTCGTTTCCCGACAAGAGTATTTCGGGAACTTTCCAACCATTGTAATCAGCCGGGCGGGTATAAACGGGCGGGCTGAGCAGACCATCCTGAAACGAATCGGAAAGCGCCGAAGTTTCGTCGCCCAGCACGCCGGGGATGAGCCGCACGATGCTGTCAGTGACCACGGCTGCCGCCAGCTCGCCACCCGAAAGGACATAGTCGCCAACGGAAATTTCTAGGGTGATGTAATGCTCGCGCAGCCGCTCGTCGATGCCTTTGTAATGTCCGCAGAGCAGGATGATGTTTTGCAACGTAGAAAGCCGGTTGGCGATGGGCTGGTCGAAAAGCCGACCGTCGGGCGTAAGGAAAATCACTTCGTCGTAATCCCGTTCCCCGCGCAGCTTGCCGATCAGGTCGGCGATGGGTTGAATGGCCATCACCATGCCGGCGCCGTGGCCGTAGGCATAATCATCTACACGCCGATGCTTGTCGCTGGAATAATCGCGGATATTGTGGATATGAATTTCGGCCAGCCCTTTATTTTTCGCCCGTTTGACGATGGAGTGATCGAAGGGGCCGGCAAATATCTCCGGAAAAATGGTGAGTATGTCAATACGCATTATACTTCAGTTTTGAGGTGAACAATGCGCTGAATATCTTTTGATTTTCTGCCCTGGCATTTGACCCTTGGCTCCATAATCCGGCAGCTTTTTGTTATAAAATTTTGCATCATTTGGCAAAGGTAGCAAAATCGGTTTTTTGCAGGGGAGGGAGATTTTTTTGAATGATTAATTTCAGGAAGGGGTTTGATGGTTTGTGGAATGGTCTCGTGCGGGATATCTAAACGATTTCCCCTCAGTTCAACAGGACTTTTTTTTTGAAATTTGGCGTTAGTCAGGCCGACAAGTATTTTGATTCGTTCTTCGAATACTTTGATATTATAGCCCAACGACCCTTCTCGTTTGAATCCGTCGAATACATCAAGGCAGGATATCGGCGTTGTGAATGTGGTTCCGACAGCATCTATTTTAAAACAAATGATGATGTGGTGGAGATCATGGCTATTGTTGGCAGGCAAGATTTAAAGGATGCTTTGAGCGAATAAATCGGTTGGCCGCTGGTCTGCGTTTATTCACCGGGTGAGTTTCAAGGCCGGATAAAAGAACTTTCGTATTCTCCTCCACCTTTTAACGTTTCTATCTCCTCCTTCGTCGGGCAATAGAAAGTTGAAGCCTGGTAGTGACATTCGATCGTCCGCAGGACATCGAATCGTCAAAAACAAACCTTGGTGACTTTCAAAAGACCGACCGCCTTATGCGACATGGTTTTAAAAAAGCAACGAGATTTTATCCCATTCAAAATCCTTTTTAACTTTGGCCGATTTTTTATGTAGGGCAATTAAAACAAAAACATGCTAAGCGTTTACTAATAAATTAAGGATAATTCAATGAAAGATTTCGGACAATTAACTTCTCAGATATCCTTTGCTCACGAGTATTTACAAAAGCGTGGGGTTGGCGCTGTGAATGTCTATCTGACAATTCGCAACTGGCTTATCGGTTATTATATTGTTGAGTATGAGCAAAATGGAAGCGACCGGGCAAAATATGGTACAAATCTGTTAAAACAATTAGCTTAAAATATTAATATTCGTGGCCTGAGCGAAACAAACCTCAAAATTGTCCGCCAGTTCTATGTAACCTATCCGCAGATGAAAGCTGTGCTTATCAGTTCTAATAAATTTGTATTGCCCGCAAAGATTACTGATGCCCTTAATTTACAGTCTTCTGATCGAATTCGTCAGTCGGTGACGGACGAATTACATCCTGCTGAGATTGAGGGAGACAGAATAAGTCAGTCAGCGACTGACCTATTCGAAAATGAATATTTAGAATACGATGAAAATTATATTCTAAAAATCTTATCTGAGATTTCGTTTACACATTTTGTCGAATTGATTAAGATAGAGGATAGCATAAAGCGCAGGTTTTACGAACTCATTATTCTAAAAATCACACCAAGCGTTAAAGAACTTAAAAGAAACATCAACACCTTAACTTTTGAGCGTTTTGGCTTATCCGAAAACAAAGAAACAGCAATCCAACAAGTCTATAATAAAATAATGCCTGCCGGGGCTGACGATGTTGTAAAATCACATTATTTTTTTGAATTTCTTAATCTTAAGCAAATTCATTTAATCGAAGAATCTGAATTAGAGCAAGCTTTAATCAACCATTTACAGGAGTTTTTGATTGAATTGGGTAACGGCTTTTGTTTCGAAGCCAGACAAAAGCGGATTTTAGTCGGCAATGAATACTTTTTTATCGATTTGGTTTTTTATCACCGCGTGCTAAAGTGCCATGTAATTGTTGAATTAAAAACAGATGAAGCAAAACACGAACACATCGGACAGCTAAAAACTTACATTCAATATTTCAAAAAACAGATACAACTGGCCGATGATAACCCTCCTGTAGGAATCCTCCTGGTTACCGACCAAAATAAAGCACTCGTTGAATTTGCTGTGGCCGAAAGCGATAAAGAAATATTTGTCAGTAAATATCTTCTTGAGTTACCGGATAAAGCACTTTTAGCTGAAATGGTGGAAAACGAATTGAAAAAGCTTTTATAAAATGAGTTTACGACTATTCTCCCAACCCGACTTCTATCCATCGATTAAAGTTTTTTACTTTACCAATTCTTCAGTCACCCGGTGAATGCTACCTGAGCCTAACTTTCTTTTGAAAAGCACAGCTTCTGTCTGGCGTTATTCACGGGGTGAGTTTCAAGGTCGGATAAAAGAACTTTCGTATTCTCCTCCACCTTTTAACGTTTCTATCTCCTCCTTCGTCGGGCAATAGAAAGTTGAAGCCTGGTAGTGACATTCGATCGTCCGCAGGACATCGAATCGTCAAAAACAAACCTTGGTGACTTTCAAAAGACCCGACCGCTTTATTCATCATGGTTCTAAAAAAGCAACGAGATTTTATCCCATTCAAAATCCTTTTTAACTTTGGGCGATTTTTAGAACTAAACTTCCCATGCAAACCGGACATAAGATGACCCTAAAGCAGCTCAAACCCCGCAAGGCGCTCAATAAAGCGTTTCTGAAATTAAAGCCTAACCGCGCCGATATCGATACGTTTAAGAAACATCTTATCCAACTGCTCGACAGGATGAACGACCGGGAGTCAGAGGAGTTTCATAAAAATCTGGTCTCCGATTTTCTCAAAGAGACCTACTACAAGGAGCGTCATTTTATTAATACCAAAGGCCGAAACGACCTGGTGATTCACAACACCAACAGCGCCGCCGGCAGCGTGGGCGTGATTATCGAAGCCAAAAAGCCAACCAACTATTCGGAGATGCTGACGCAGGAAAACATCAATGTGAAGGCGTTTCAGGAGTTGGTGCTCTACTATATGCGCGAAAGATTTGACGAAAATAATCTGGAGATCCGCTATCTCATCGCCACCAACATCAACGAATGGTTCGTGTTTGACGCCAACCTCTTCGAGCGGTGTTTTGCGCAGAACAAAGATTTCGTAAAGCAATACAATGAATTTAAAGACCGCAGATTAGCAGGAACAAACACAGATTTTTTCTATACAGAAATAGCAAAGCCTTTTATCAATCGCCTTGGCTGCGAGATCGAATACACCTGGTTCGACATTCGGGAGTATGAAGAACCCTTGCGAAACTCCGACCCCGCCGACGACAACAAGCTCATTGCGCTCTACAAACTTCTCTCGCCCGAGCATCTGCTGAAGCTCCCTTTTGCCAACGACAGCAACACGCTCGACAAGCGTTTTTATGGCGAGATGCTCCACATCATCGGGCTAACCGAAACCAAAGAGGGCAGCAAAAAAATCATCGAACGAAGCCGGGAGGGGCAGCGCAACGCTGGCTCACTGTTGGAAAATGCAATCATGGAGCTCGACAGCCTCGACAAAATTATCCGTCTGGAAAAGCCCGGCCAGTTTGGCGCTACGATGCCGGAAAGGCTTTTCAACGTGGCGCTGGAGCTGTGCATCACCTGGATGAACCGCATCCTTTTCCTGAAACTCCTCGAGGCGCAGCTCATTACTTACCACCGGGGCGACAAGTCATACAGTTTCCTGAATCTGGATAGAATCCAAAACTACGACGATTTGAACAGCCTTTTCTTCAAGGTGCTGGCGCGTAAATCGGAAGATAGAAACAGCGCAATAGGCGCCGCATTCAGCAAAGTCCCCTACCTCAACAGCTCTCTTTTTGAACCCACCGAACTGGAGCACACCACGCTATTTATCAGCAACCTGGCCGACGACCGCCAACTGCCCATCTTCGGCGCAACCGTACTCAAAGACCAGCAGGGCAGACGGAGAACCGGAACGCTCTCCACGCTCGAATATCTGTTCGCGTTTTTGAGCGCCTACGACTTTGCCAGCGAAGGCTCCGAAGAGATTCAGGAGGACAACAAAACGCTCATCAACGCCTCCGTTCTCGGGCTTATTTTCGAAAAGATAAACGGCTACAAAGACGGCTCGTTCTTCACGCCCGGCTTCATCACCATGTACATGTGCCACGAAACCATCAGAAGGGCGGTGGTGCAGAAATTCAACGAGGTGAAGGGCTGGAACTGTGAAACGATTACTGAAATACACAACAAAGATATACCCCTCGATGAGGCCAACTGGATTGTAAACAGCCTCAAAATTTGCGACCCGGCCGTTGGCTCCGGCCACTTCCTGGTGTCGGCACTCAACGAGATCATCGCTGTAAAGAACGATTTGAAAATATTGCAAAACCGCGATGGCAAACGGCTGAAGGAGTACCACGTAGAAGTGGAAAACGACGAGCTGATTGTAACCGACGAGGAGGGCGTCATCTTTGAGTACAACCCCAAAAGCCCCGAGAGCCAGCGGGTGCAGGAGGCGCTCTTCCACGAGAAGCAAACCATCATCGAGAACTGCCTCTTCGGCGTGGACATCAATCCCAACTCCGTAAAAATCTGCCGCCTGCGCCTGTGGATAGAACTGCTCAAAAACGCTTACTACCTGCCT
Organism: uncultured Lentimicrobiaceae bacterium; assembly: GCA_964612515.1. Lineage (GTDB taxonomy): Bacteria > Bacteroidota > Bacteroidia > Bacteroidales > 4484-276 > SABY01. The sequence goes on from CAZTCX010000007.1 coordinate 5,789, forward strand.
ACCGGACAGGCAGGCAAAAACCCGACGGAGCTTGAAACCCTCCCCAACATCGACATCAACATAAAGTGCGGCAACTCGCTCATCAGCCGCTTTGCCATCGACGCCGACCTGGGGCAGGCGCTCAAAAAGAGCAAATGGACCATCGACAGCTACCGCCTGGCCGTGGCCACCTACCGAAACGCCGAAAACAAGGAACAGAAACGCGAGATGCGGCGGCTCATCGCCGACATCAAGAGCGACTTCCGCAGCGAGATAGCCCGCAACGACCCGAAGATAAAGCGGCTACAAAAGATCAACGGCGAGCTGTTCACGCTCACCAACCAAACCACCCTTTTTGAGCAATCCAAAAAGGAAAAAGAGGCGTGGAACAAAAAGGTGAACAAGCTGGCGGATGAGATAAAAAAGCTGGAAACCGAAATTGAGGAGATCAAAAACAACAAAGTCTATGAGCACTCTTTTGAGTGGCGGTTTGAATTTCCGGAGGTGCTGAACGAGGAGGGGGATTTTACGGGGTTCGACGTGGTGATAGGCAATCCACCATATATTTCGCTAACCAAATTAAAAGAGCAATCTGATTACTTTTCACATGCAGGGTTTGAGACCTATTCAAAAGGTACGGATATTTATTGCTTGTTTTATGAACTGGGAGGTCGAATCATAAAGCAGAATGGTTTTTTGACCTACATCACATCCAATTCATGGCTACGTGTTATTTATGGGGAGTTGCTAAAGAGGCATTT
>CAZTCX010000007.1:6538-8509 GCA_964612515.1 uncultured Lentimicrobiaceae bacterium
ATCCGTCTGGCGATTTGTTCTCCTATTTTTATGAGCTTTCATTTAAACTATTAAAACCTCATGGTTTATTTGGTTTCATTTCCAACACTTTTGACAAAACAACGGCGGGTATTTCGCTGAGAGAATATTTGCAAAACGAAGTACTATTTTTAAAATACATTGATTTTACCGAGGTCCAGATTTTTGAAGGAGCAACAACCTATCCTGTAATTATTATTGCTAAAAACCAAAATTTAATAGCGCAATCATTTGAATATACAAAAATCCCGAAATCGAGCCAATCAACTGTAATTGACATCGATTTTTATGAAGATGTTTCTGTAAAACAAGCTTCACTGGAAAAAGGAAATTGGAATTTCAATAGCAATCAGTCTGTTAATTTGATTGAGCACCTAAAGCAAAACAAAACAGTTAAAGATATTTACGGGAAATCCAATCGGGGTATTGTTACAGGTTTTAATGAGGCTTTTATAGTAGATTCTGCATTTAAGCAAAACATTGAAAATAGAAGCAAAAAGGACGCTGAAATAATTAAACCATTATTAGAAGGAAAAGACCTTGAAAAGTGGAGCATACCAGATATTGATAAACAGATCGTTTTTTCAAGGAGAGGTATAGCTATTGATCAGTTTACAGTAATAAAAGAGCATTTTGAAAAATATAGAGATCGATTAACTCCTCGTACATCGTTAAAACAAACAATTGGGAGAAAACCAGGTAGTTACAAATGGTTTGAAATTCAAGATTCTGTTGATTATTATAAGAATTTTGAAAAGCCGAAAGTGGTTTTTCCAAACCTTCAAAACTCAAACAAGTTTGCTTATGATGAAACAGGCACATACATCAATGCACCAGCCGTAATTTTACCAACTAACGATAAATTTCTGGTTTCCATATTAAATTCAAAGCTTGTTTGGTACTTTCTTACAAATATCTGCGTCGTTCGAAGTGGCGGATACATTGAAGTAAAACCGCAATATTTTGAGCAAATTCCAATTCCAGATATTTCTGAAAATCATCAAAACGAATTAACCAAACTTACTAATGAATTAATATCAAAAACCGCAGAAACACAGAAGATTAAAGCAGAGTTCAATAAACTACTACTGAGCAAATTTTCCGAATTGAAACCAACTAAAAAAATAGATAATTGGTTTAGATTAGGTTTTAACGAGTTCAAAAAGGAGCTTGAAAAGCAAAAGATTAAATTTTCAATATCCGAAGAATCGGATTGGCTTGAGTATTTTGAAGAACAAATAAAAAAACACCAATCCATATCAACAGCAATTTCTAATTTGGAAAAAGAGGTTGACCAATTGGTTTACCAACTGTATGATTTAACCGAAGAAGAGATAAAAATTGTGGAGGAGAGCGTATCATGAAAATGGGCCAAAAAAATTAAAACACAAGCCATGGCAAAAATCACTGTAATAGATACAGAAATCACAATAATCCGGGTAGCGGAAAGGGATTACATCTCACTTACCGACATGGCCAATGCAAAAGAGAGCGTAAGCCGGGCTGCCGACATTATCAAAAACTGGCTAAGAAATCGTTATACCCTGGAGTTTTTGGGTACCTGGGAGCAAATCAACAACCCAGAGTTTAAAGTGGTCGAATTTGACCACTTTAAATCTCAGGCCGGCCTACCAGGCTTTGTGTTGAGTGTTTCGGAATGGATAAATTAATAAACGAGCGTATCATGAAAATGGGCCGAAAAAATTAAAAAACAAGACATGGCAAAGCTAATCATTAAGGACACCGAGATAAACATCTTAAAAATCAATGAAAGCGATTACATTTCATTAACTGATATGCTGAGAGCTAAAGACGGTGGTTTTTTTATTGCCGATTGGCTTAGAAACAGGAATACACTCGAGTATCTTGGGATTTGGGAAAACTTGTACAATCCTGAGTTTAATTACGGCGAATTCGCCACAATTAGAAACCAAGTCGGATTGAACAGCTGTT
>CAZTCX010000007.1:8609-44767 GCA_964612515.1 uncultured Lentimicrobiaceae bacterium
TTTAATTACGGCGAATTCGCCACAATTAGAAACCAAGTCGGATTGAACAGCTGTTGTTGATAATAAATGAAGTAATCATCGGATGATTCCGGCTAAATTTGCAAAACGGTAAGGAAGAACTAAGCGTAATATTACTATTGCACAGGCGTTTGCCAAAAGAAGTGGTTTACAATTAACTTCAAACTTTAATGGTGTTTTGGTGTTTTTACAAAAAAAGAAGATTATGGATTTACAGACTAGAAAGCTAAATGTGATTGAGCATCTTTTGCATTTGCAAGACGAAGATGTAATGAGAAAAATTGAAGAAACAATCTTTAAATCTAAAGAGGAGAGCAGAAAGAGTTTCAAGCCATTTACAGAAGAACAACTGATTGAAAGGGCTAAAAAATCAAACAACGATTACCTTGCAGGCAAATTTAAAACACAAGAACAATTAGAAAACGAATCACAAAAGTGGTAATCAAATGAAAATTATTTGGTCGGACTTTGCCTCCGAAACGCTTAAAACAGAAACACGGCGACATCAAGAAAATTTGCTGCTCATAAGGTTTTGCCTATTTTTGATAAAATTTTAGTTTTTGAATTATGGGAACAATAAGCATAGAATTAGAAAAAAACCAGTTTATCAGGATACTTAACGAATTGGATGATACCGACAAATTGGAGATATTCAATGCGTTAAAGAAATCATTGTTTCTAACCAGGTTTAATACCCTTTTAGAATCAACTAAGACCTCAGAGTTGACAATGGATGAGATTACAAAGGAAGTTGAATCAGTTAGGCAACAACGATATGACAAAGGGAAACAAGTCATTTAAGATTATTGTTGACTAAGATTGGCGAAACAATCGTTCTCAGATTCACAGACTTCAATAAAATTCAATAATTCACCGGTATCCAATTTGTGAGACACTGTCGCACAAATTGAGTTGGTAGCCTCGATTTCTTACTCATGTCTGTATCCAGCTTAAAGAGGTAAAACGGCAAAGTCGCCGGATGATTTCGGCTTTACAAACCATAAGTAAAGGCAAACAAAGGAACATGAAAATTACAAAAACCAAAAAAAGGTGGGGCATCATTTTGTTGTTGCTGGCCGTAGTGGCCATGTTGACTTTCTATCCGTTGCCGCCGCAAGCTCCCATCCAATATTACGACAGGGAAAGTGGCGTGTTGAAAACGGAAAAAGTGGCTGCAGAACATTGGTTGGTGTGGCTGTATAACAATCCGGTGGGCGAAGCAACCTTATGGGCGCTGGCGAAAAGAAAGGTCGTTTCGTCGGTTTATGGTAACAGGATGGATCGCCCTTCATCTATCCAAAAAATAGAACCCTTCGTTGAAGAATTTGATATCGACATGCGCTCCGTCCAGAAGCAGGAGTTCGACTCGTTCAACGATTTCTTTACCCGAAAACTAATGGCTGATGCCCGACCGGTGGATACCAACGCGATGGTTGCAGTATCGCCAGCCGATGGGAAATTACTGGCTTATGCCGATATCAGCAATGCCGATTTTATCATCAAAGGAACCCGCTTCGATGTTTATTCATTTTTGAATAATGCCGATATTGCTCAAAATTACGTGGGTGGCGCACTGGTGGTCGTACGGCTTGCTCCGCCCGATTACCACAGATTTCATTTTCCTGTTGGCGGAAGTGTGTCGCCAATTACCAAGATTGATGGTGATTATTATTCGGTTAACCCGCTTGCTTTGCGCAAAATGACTGAAATATTCTGCCTAAACAAAAGGGAATTTACCATCGTCACAAACCCATTGTTTGGCGAGGTGGTGGTAGCCGAAGTGGGTGCAACCATGGTGGGAAGCATCGTACAGACTTATATCGGGAATTTTGTAAATAAAGGGGAAGAAAAAGGGTATTTCAAATTCGGCGGTTCCACGGTAGTGCTGCTTTTCGAAAGAGATAAAATTCGCATCGACGACGATTTATTGATGAATACTTTAAACGGATACGAAACTGCCGTCGAACAAGGAGAAAGAATTGGTGTATCGGTGATTGCACCCTGATTTTTAGGGTTGGGTTTTAATTGGAATATGATTGAGGCCTTCACCAGCGCGGTGAAAGAGTCGTCAATGGAGAAATCCGACCTCATCAGAATGATTTACTACTCATTAGGTTTTACCTATTTTTGATGAAAATTTAGTTTTTGAATTATGGGAACAATAAGTATAGAATTAGATGAGAGTAACTGAACGAAAATATTTCGACACGTATGTTCAGACAATTGGACATGAAATCCCGCGATTAATTCAGAATTATAACTTTTCTGAAAGCAACGGAGAATTTGACTATTTGACGAAATCATCTGCAGTTTACTCGTCGAATATCGAAGGGAATAGTATCGATTTGAATTCTTACATGAACTATGAATTGAACAAAGATAAATTTAAGCCAGGAAAAGAGATAGAGGAAATTGAGGATTTGATTGAAGCGTACGCATTTGCACAGGAGAACTCACTGAGCGAGAAGACCCTGCTGGCTTGCCATAAAACATTTTCAGAGACACTGTTGATTAAGAGCAAAAGAGGAAAATACCGACTTGAACAAGTTGGTGTCTTTGGTGCGTCAGGGTTGGCCTATATGGCAATTGAACCTGAATTTATCGGGCGTGAAATGAAAACGTTTTTCCAGGATATTGAAACGTTAATTTCTTTAAATCTTAATGAGAAAGAGGTCTTTTATTCTGCGTCGTTGATTCATTTAAGGTTTGCGCACATTCATCCATTTCGGGACGGGAACGGAAGAGCTGCACGATTACTTGAGAAGTGGTTTGTTGCCGAGAAATTGGGTCGTGATTTCTGGAAAATACCCTCCGAGGAATATTATAAAGTAAATCAAGCCCGGTATTATGAGACAATAAATCTGGGTGTGAATTTCTACGAACTGGATTATGACAAATGTCTGGGGTTTCTAGAAATGCTTCCAAATTGCATGCGATAAAGCACGAAAGCAATTTGCCGTTAACATCCGTTCAAAGCACAAAAAAAATTCCCGAAAGCCAATCTGCCTTCGGGAGTTTTTTTATTAATGAAGAAAAAGAAAACCTATTTCCGGATCAGCTTTTTCACTACTGTCGGATGGTTTCCTGAAAGTTTCAATTGATATACACCCGGTGGCACTGCTGAAACATCCCAGCTTAGCTCGCTGGCAGCATCGTTGGTGCGCTGCATGAGCAACTCGCCATGTACCGAATAAAGCTGCAAGAGGCTGTAATGACCAATACCGGTAATGGTGATGTTTCCGCCGGTTGGATTTGGATAAATTTCCACCGCCACTGACGAAGCAGGCGTTATTCCCGTGGCAGTTTGCTGGATGTGGGTGATCACCGACAAGCCATGATCGGCAAAGATGCTGCCATCTCCCGAAATTTCATAAACGGCTGTCAGCATGCCGACCTCGTTTGTGGCGGGACGGTAAAGTTTCAGACTGATGGTTTGTCCGCTTAAGTATCCGCTGGTGCCGGGCTGTTGCGCATCGTCGGCAAAAGCAGTGATAGCCAGTGGTTCTCCGGGCATTTCAACCTGAGCAACGCCGCAACAAATATTCTCGGGCGTAAACAAACCCACGATATCGCCGGCTCTAAGTTCTGCTGTAGCACCAGGCACAAAAGCAACCAGATGCGAGACGGGCGCAGCCTCCGGCTGGGTCCACGGAGTTTCTAATAATTGAGTTTCGGGATATTCTCCATCCCAACCAGCATCGGTATTGCCCGGGAAGGTGATGGTGCCGCCGGAAGTTACACGCACATAATAGGCTTTGCCCGGCAGCAGGTTGCCCAAAGTATTGATGCTATAAGCCGGCCAGTAAACGCCCGTGCCAGCTACCTCTTTCACCATCTGAAAACCTACTGTGGTGGGCAGGGCGGCAACGTTTACCGGATTGTTGGCTATCACCGGGATCAGATTCCAGCCTGTTACTAAGTCGTAGGTTTTGTCGGTTTCGGGCAGTCCATATATGGAGAGCGTGGCAGCACTATTCATCTTTACTGCATAAGCCGACTGGCTCATCCAGGTGCCGATGGTATTGATAGGCCCGGCAGGATAATAAATACCGCTCTGCGTTTGGGCAATGATTAATTTAGGTGCCAATGGAGCGAAAACATTTTCGATGTTGTTATCAGCGGGCATGACGTAGCTCGACAATCCCTGCCATCCGGCACTAAGACTAATGTCTTGACTGTGATAAGCACTTTGTGCAACGGAAACCGTTACCACAGGCGCGCCACCAGTCGCCGTCAAGAGGATGTTTCCAACGCGCGGACTTCCTGTATTATTTTGGGTATAATTGACGGTCAAGGTTCCATTTCCGCTCCCAGACATGGGAGCTACAGTAAACCAGGCAACACTTTCGGTGACAACCCATCCGGTATTGGAGGCGATGCTAAAAGTTGTGGTGCCTGCAGGTGAAACCACAAGACGATTTGTTGGAGTAACAGTAAGCGTTGCTCCTGCACCGGCCTGGCTCACCATTATCACAACTGGTGTGAGTCCGGCGACGGTAACTGTAATTTGTCCGGTGCGTGGTGTCGTCGAGGTATTTTGATCATAAGTTACCGTGAGTGTTCCGTTGGCTGTGCCACTCATGGGAGATACGCTTAGCCAGGAAACACTCTCGGTTACCGTCCAGGTGGTGTTGGAGGCAACACTGAAAGTAGTGGTGCCTGCAGGTGCTGTTACGCTCTGTGAAGCCGGCGTTACAGCCAATGTTGCTCCAGCCTGATTCACCGTTACAACAACATCGGAAACGGAAGGGGCGGAAATGGTAATGGTTCCCGAACGACCGGATGCTGATGAATTTTTATCATAAGTAACCGTGATGGTTCCGTTGTTGGTTCCTGAGGTTGGGCTGATTGAAAACCACGGACTACTTTCGGTGGCTGTCCAGGCAAGGTTGGAAGTAACATTTATAATAGCTGTTCCTGCGGGAGGATCTACATTTAGCGTAAGCGGAGAAGCAGAAAGCCCCGCTGTAAACCAATCAATTCTGTTGTTTGGATCGCTCTCGTAGGCAGCACCGGCAAAGTCGCCGCTGTAATCAATAAAGGTGATGCGCCCGGCATTGTTGGTTTTCTTCACGTTGTTAGTTCCTCCCCATGTGTTGGCCGGGAATATGGCACCGGTGCATTCGAGCGTTTGTGCGCTGTTCATGGTGAGCAGCGTACCTCCCGACAAGCCTTGCTGGAAAGTACAGTTGTTGAATGCGGTCGCCGGGTAAACCTCAGCGCCGCTGGCGATATTAATACCGTTAGCACCCATGTATTCGAATAAGGTGTTATTTGCGTAAATAGTGCCCCCCGACTCAACGTCGAAAAGGTATCGGTTGGTGGCAGCCCTTGTAACCCGGGTTTCAAGTCCTGAACCGCCTTGCGTTACGAAGGTTCCTCCATTCTTCACCGTCAGCGATGTGTTGAGTTTCAATTGCGATGCAGCCGACATTAAGAGCATGGCGCCATTTTCGATGCTGGCGGGGCCCATACAGGTAATATCATAACCAAGGAAATTCAAGTTGAGTTCTCCGGCATTAACCGTCAGGGCACCATTAATCAAAATGTCAGAACCCAGTATAATTAAATTGCCTAATGAAAGCGTTTTTGTTTTCCCATCGCGATCCTGGATAGTAAGCGGCTCGGAGCCTTCATCCGTAGCTCCTGATTTGTTAATAGTCAGATTATGGAAATTGCTTCCGACAACATTTTCTACTACTGCTGTGGTGTTGCCATACAACTCAATAGTTCCGCCTGATGGAGTAAAAGCTGGATTATTGACATCAAAACATCCTACCGTTCTGATGGTGCCATTAGTAATGTTCTCGGTAAATGTGTAGGTTGGTGAATTAGAAACATTAATCCCCACATCTTTAAAATCGAGCACACTAGTTGGATGCGCCATTGTAATGGATGCGTCACCGCGGTATGACCACCAGCTATCTCCGTCGCCACCGTAAACATTTAATGTTGCGTCGTAGCCAATAATGATCTCTCCATTGATATCAACATATTGCCCGGCATCCTGATGCAAATCCATTGTTCCTCCAAATATTACAAATTTACCGAACAGCCCATCGTTGGCCAGGTCGGCAGCGCTGAAGTTGCCGGGAGAAATCCAGAGACCTCCGCTCTTCCAGTCGTAAATCTGGCAAGTGATGGTGGCCTCTGGAACGTTAAAGAGATCATCAGGTTTATCGATTTCGAGAATATAGAAATCTTCGGATGAACACCACTGTTGGAGGGTTCCGTTAAAGATTACCCTACTCGTTGATTCCATAAAACCGGAGGTGCCAACATTGTTTAACCAGTGGCCGGCTATACTTATAGTTTTGTCATTTGCGTATAAAGTACCGTCATCAATGGTCATAGCGCCTTTAAGGGTAAGATTGTCTTGAACAATGAGTATAGACCCTGGTTTATTCAGAACCATGTTGTACAGATAATTCCCGTTGGTAACCTCCACATAGTTGCCTGAACTGGCATTTATAAACTCCACGGTTCCTCCATTTAGCTCAAAGGTACCAGGACTGCTGGCTATAAGAGATTTACCGATTCTAAAAGTGCCGGCACCGATCTGGTTATCGAAGGTGCTGGAAATCTTCACGCTCCGATTGGGAAACGAGACTATTCCTGATGTAAGTGTCAATTTGCCGGATAATAAAGCCATCCCACTACCAAAACTATTTGTAAAAGCTCCTACCCCAACTGAGAGTGTGCCTGTATTGGGAAAAACAAAATCACCATGAACTGTGGCTCCCGACAACGAGATAAGAGAAAGGCTTCCTGCTAAAGTCAAACTACCATTACAGAGCATTTCAGTGCCGTTATTAAAACTAATGGAAGCGCCATCTTGAATATTGGCGTTACCCGTCACGATAAGGTCAGTATACAAACCAACCCAGCCGGCTTCGCTCTGCATGGTAAAGTTTCCGGCCACGCGAATGGGGTAGAAGGTTTCCTTTTGATTGCTAATGGTTTTTGACCATGGTAATACCACAAGATTACCAAATTCGGCATCTGCGTCGGTCGGATAATACATACTCTTGAGGTAGGTAGTGTTGCCGATGCCTAGTTTGGCATTGGTTCCGTTTTGAAAACGCCAGTCATTGACATGAAATTCTCCATTGGTAACATTGCTGTTCGACCCTGGATACCATCCGATGTAATCCGCTGTGAGGTTATCAGTCGGTGAGACCATCTTAAGTGTTGCCGAATTTATGTTTACATCACCAGCAACATTTACGGTGCGTGTGTTAAGGTCGAAGGTGCCGGCATCGACGGTGAGATCGCCCAAAATGGTAAGCGGATTACTACCCGCCAACACTGTGCTCGCCCTAGTTTGCTCTATCGGTTTTCCTTCCCGGTCGAATAAAGGTGTGGGTGGTGCGTCCTCATCTGCACCTTTGTTTACAACAACATTAACAACACTACATCCCGCACCGGTAGTAAGCAATGCATTGGTGGATCCATACAATTCGACAGTGCATGCTTCGGGCGTAAAATCTGTTCGTTGGTTATTAAAATCCCCTACAGTACGAATTACCCCACCTGTTATGTTTTCGGTAAAGGTATAACCTGAGAAAGCGGTAATGTAAATACCCGTGTTTTTGAAATCGAGAACACCACCGGTCATGTTGATAGAAGCATCTCCACCATAAGGCCAGTAGCTGTCAGTGGTGCCGCCATACACATTAAAGTAACCGCCAGTAATGTTCAGATTCGCGGATAAATCTACCCAACCATCATTGGTCAGGTTGATGGTTCCACCCGGTTTGACCCAGTAGTTGCCAAAAATCCCGTTGTCGTAAAGATCCAAAGCTGTAAATGTACCGGCCATCACATCAATGCCTCCAGTAGTCCAGTCGTATTGATTGCACGTTACAACACTGCTTGCATTGTCCACACGCAAGGCAGTGCCCATGTTGGCTTCCAGAATATTAAAAGTTTCGCTGGTCTTCACATAATTGTATCCGGTGCTATTAAATATTACACGGCTGGAACCTGCCCAAAATCCGTCCGGTCCCACCGTGTTAGTCCAATTTCCTCCAACTTTCATGATATTGTTTTGCAAACCGAAAAACCCGGAGGAAATCACAACATTCTTTCTAACATTCAGGACATCGGAAAGGGAGGGATCGAGAATTACGTAGCCACTTTCGTTGAAGGTAAGGTTATTGAAATAATCATCCACGTTCATCTGCAGGGTTTGTACATCTCCATTCAGAACAACCGTTCCAAAGTTGCAGATAAATGAACCATCAGAAAATAAACTTCCCTTCAATTTAACATCCTTAGTACTGTAAATACCAAAGATTGCCCCCGACTCCACATAGATATCTCCATTGATGGTAAGGGGTTGTGTTGAATTATAACTGATACCAAGTTTTGCCCCACCTGATTTGTAACATGCAACATGGTTAAATGAGCAGGTAGATGAATTGCTCAAAATGTATTTATCTGTTGATCCCCAGAATTGAACGACACCTTTGGCCAGATTAACATTGGCTCCATCATTAAAAACCCAATCTCCATAAACATTAAAATACGTAAAGGCCGTGAAATCTGCAGTTGAATTCGCATGCCAGGTTACATTGCCATTCACCGTTATTGAACCGGAAGTATTGTTTGCATTCAATGTACCATAAACATCAAGATTGTTCGCAACATTAAAGGTAGATCCTTCGACAGTTAGAGATGCATTTGTGTGAATTTCGAGACTTTTGCAATATGCATATCCAGAACTAACAATAGGACTATAGGGTGCCGGAGGTATTGTAACATCAACATCAGAAGTTGGCACCATGTTTCCACTCCAGTTACCGGGGGTGTTCCAGTTGCTACTCACAAGCCCCTTCCAGATTCCAGCCTTTTCTACTTTCAGCGTATAATTAGCTGAGTTGCCGTCACAAGCCCACACGCATAGCCCGTACCAACCGGCTGTGGTTACGTTGTAAGTAAAATATTCGGGACCACCAGATCCATTTGAAGCCGACATGGCCTTATAGTCAGATCGTCCCGCGAAGTATTCTGCTCCGTTTGAACCATACAAAGCAAAATCAAGATCTGCCATACCCGATGTTATATTAAGCGCAAAGGTGTGTAAACCCGGTTCCAGAGCAACGTCATAGATTTCCACAACATCACCTGCCGGCCAGGAAACGCTATGTGTTGTTCCTAAGCTAACCACATCCCACCCCGCCTCAAACTCTACCTTTGCATTACCTGTTCCGGAATATCTTGTTACCTTTATTCCTCGTACAATTGAGCTGCAATAGTTGCCATCAAGCACTACAAAGTCCACCGCGGTGCCACCATAATTTGAATACGCTAATACGTTGTTGAATGAGGTGTTTGCATGTAGCTCAATATCCCAGTCATCAAGCGCTAAAGTTCTTACCCCTACTACGTTCCAATAATTCTGGGTGTTTGTGAACTCGAAATAGTCAGGAGCTGTGGTTGTCGTTACCGCCACATCTTCCTGAAGCGTGGTAAATCTTTCACCTGAATCGGTCGTGGAATTCCCTGCAAAGGGATCAGTAGGATAAACATCACCCCGGATCGACGGGGCTTTTTGATCAGCAGTTGGCTTTTTCTGATCAATTTTCACATAATCAACCTGCGCAGACAAAGTGATGTAAGCCAGGGACATGAATAATAAAAGTGCAATTTTTTTCATTTACATTATGTTTTAGGTTTATAAAAATGAATTCATGAAGGTTCAATCTAAAGTCACTCAAAGTCAAGGGAATCAACGCAAGAACTCTGAAATATTCCCCTATTTTACCAATAAAATCAAGAACTTTTAGCTTCCGCAGTTAGCTTGTTAAAGAATTAACAAACATATAATAATTACCATCGACAGTACAAAGAGTCGTAAAAATAATTTCACAATGTTAATTTTTAGAACCGTTTTTTTATGAAGCGACTTGCAGCAAATTAGGTTTTGCACAAAAGATCACACGCTGGCCATACCGCTACCTGCTGTTCATTACATGGCATGTCCAGAAATCATTTTTAGTCTGTGAAATTGGAAGAATAAAAAAAGCGATTGATGAAATGATAATGCCATCTCTTTCCGTCTCAACTCCCACCACCACCAATCCTCTCCCAATTAGCCCTACTTTTGCCCGATGGAATTTATCGATTTAGTAAAGCAGCGTTACAGCGTAAGACATTTCCAATCCAAGCCAGTTGCACGCGAAGAGTTGATGAAATGCATTGAGGCGGCCAGGCTGGCTCCTTCGGCAAGCAATTCGCAGCCATGGCATTTTGTAATTGCTGACGAACCTGCGCTGGTGCAGCAATTGGCAAAGAATACCTACAGCGCGTTGGTGGCTTTTAATAAGTTTACCCATCAGGCGCCGGTGCTGGTGGCGCTGGTCATAGAAAAGCCCAAAGTCATCACACAGATTGGCGCGGTGATTAAGAAAAGAGATTTCCCACTGATCGACACCGGCATTACTGCCGAACATTTCTGCCTGCAAGCCACCGAGCTTGGTCTGGGCACCTGCATGCTCGGCTGGTTCGATCAGAAAAAAATTAAAGGACTTCTTGCAATTCCTTCTGGCAAAACAATCGGCTTGCTGATTGCCGTGGGATATCCCGAACGCAGCGAACCGCCTGATAAGAAACGCAAACCCATCGACGAAATACACTCTTTTAATGGGTATAAAAAAACATAGTAAAATGTCGCTACCATTGGCAAGCGATGGCCAAATCTTCTTGTTTATTACACATTTAAAAACTTCTATGTGAAATATTTTCCTTCCCTTTGCAGCGTAAGGTCAAACATTTTTTTCATTATTAAAAGTTTTTAAAATGGAGTATAAGAGTATTCCCGAAATGATCCGAAGCAGAGCATCCCGGTACCAAAACAGAGACGCCATGCGCTATTTTAATGCTGCCGGCGCCATCGAATCCAAAAGCTGGAACAAGATGACAGAGGAGTTTACACAGCTTTCGCGCGTGCTGCTGGCACAGGGTTATAGTGCTGGCGACAACATTGGCATTTTCAGTCAAAACCATCCTGACTGGACCATCACTGATCTGGCGATCCTGAATATCCGTGCTGTGGTAGTTCCGTTTTTTGCAACAGCTTCACGCGAACAATGCAAATACATCATCGACGAAACGGGCATGTCCATGCTCTTTGCCGGCGACCAACCGCAACTCGACATTGCTTTGTGGCTGCTCGACAATACCAAGACACTACAAAAAGTAATCGTTTATAATGATGCACTTGTTCTCAATGACCCGCGCTGCGTGAGTTACAATAGTTATTTCTACAGTGAAATGTGTGCACCGGCACTTCTCGAAGCACGGCAACAACTGGCTTCTGAGGCTGATCTGGCAACCATCATTTACACATCAGGAACCACCGGCGAACCCAAAGGCGTGATGCTCTCGCACGACAACTTCCTTTACTCCTTCACTATCCACGATGAGCGCGTTCTGATTACCGAGAAGGATGTTTCGATGACTTTCCTGCCGCTCAGCCACATCTTCGAACGTACATGGACACTGTTGATCTATTACCGGGGCGCCACCAACTTTTATCTTTCCAATCCAAAAGCAATCATCCAGGCGTTGCCGAAAGCCCAACCCTCACTGATGTGCACCGTACCTCGTTTTTTCGAGAAAACCTACGACGGCATTCAGGACGAATACCACCGCTGGCCAGCCGTAAAACGTGGTATTTTCAAATGGGCAATTGCCACCGGCTACAAAGTGATAGACCACAAAAAACACAACCAGTCGCTGCCACCGATCTTAAGCGTGCAGCACAAAATTGCCGACCGTTTGGTTCTTAAAAAGCTGCGCCAGATTTTTGGTGGCAACATGCGCTCCATGCCTTGTTCGGGTGCCAGCCTTCCCATACATCTGCTTAGATTTTTCAGCGCTACGGGCGTTTTTATCAATTACGGCTACGGCGCCACCGAAACAACTGCTTCAGTAGCGTGTTTCAAAACCGACCATTACGAGTTTGAGTCGTGCGGCAGCTTTATGCCAGGAATAGAAGTAAAGCTTGGTGCTGAAAATGAAATTCTGGTTCGCGGACGGACGGTTTTTTCGGGTTACTACAAAAAACCCGAGGCTACTGTAGAATCCCTTACCGATGGCTGGTACCACACCGGCGACGAAGGCGCACTGACGCCCAATGGAAATCTGGTGATGCTCGACCGCCTGAAAGACCTGATGAAGACTTCGTTAGGAAAATATGTGTCGCCACAAAAGATAGAAACGCTACTAAATCAGGAACCTTTGTTTGAGCAAGCGGTGGTATTTGGCGACAACCGCAAATTCATTACGGCTATCATCGTCCCGGTGAAGGAACGCATGGTAGCGCTGGCGCAAGAATGGGGAATAAACAATGCCGACTATAAAGATTTATTTCACGAAAGGATACGCGCGCATGTGTTGCAAAAAATTGAAGCAGCGCAAAGCGTGCTGGCCGACTACGAAAAAGTAAGAGAGTTTACGCTGCTGAGTGAGCCGTTCAGCATCGAAAGCAACACGCTCACCAGCACGCTCAAAACCCGTCGCCGCGCCATCGAAACTCAATATTCCGACATTATTTCACGCATGTATCATCCGCACGAAGGAGCTGGGGAGTTATTGTAGAATGAAGTAGCGAATTTCCAGCTTGCTCTGTTTTTCTTAGTCGGAGTAGGTGCAGCTATTAGCAAACCCGCCCCTACTCTATTCTTAAAACTATTTGAAAAAAAACTGCCTTGCTAAAGAACGTGGATTTGGACTTTCGAAGTTACAACGAAGGAGCCTCATTGTTGTTCGCAGCCTTTTCTTCATCTTCATCGGCCTGAAACTTAAAACCCAACCTTTTACCGGTTCGGATTTTCATGTTGTCGAGTGAGGTTTGAATTTGCTGCACGGTGAGGAGCTTCACTTCTTCGTAGGGCGGTGTCAGTAGGTCGAAGTTAATCGTGTAACTCATGGCGGAGGTGATGAGTTTATAGGCGGCTTCTTCGGTCATCAGCGCCTTGTCGAAACTGCGGTACAACTGTCCCAGCTCGCGTTTTCCTTCAATAAAATAATGGGTGTCTTTATTAATAAAAACCCGACCAATCAAATAGCCCAGATCGTTGATGCGTTTGTATTTGAACGAGTCGCCCAGGAAGTTGTAAATATTGATGATACCACAATAGCTGCGTTCGGGATCTTCTTTGATGTAGGGCAGCCGCATCACTTCATGATTACGCGGAAACTCGAATATGTTGGTGTGCATTATAAAAATCAGAATGTCGCCGGCAAACTTCAGCTCAACTTCAAACTCGCCTCTGTTTTTGTATTCAAAGGTGACGTTGCTACTTTTGTAGAGCTTCGACTCCTGAAACTCTTTAGCCAAATGCTTAATGACGCTTTTAAAAGTTACAAAAGTCTTGTAGGTGTTGTCGTAAACGTTTTGCTTGAGGTTGGCTTTGTCGACAATAGCATGAAATAAATCCGAAGTGGGCTGGTCAGTTTCCATTTTTTAAAATTTTAATCATCAACAAATAAATACAATTATTCAAAGGTGAAGGTTAACATAAAGATTTTGGAGCGCAACGATTCGATGCTGTTGGTGTACATATTTCCTTCTCGAAGCAGCATATCGCGCGCGCCATAAGACATGGTAAGATCCACGCCCAGCTTGAACCAGTTCATATAAAACTCCATGCCGCCGCCCAGCACGCCATAAGTATCGGTGCGGTAAAGCTTTGGCTCGTAGTTATTTTCTTCGGTTTTTTTAGCCTGTGATGCCAGGTCGAAACTAAACTTGACGCCACCGGTCACATAAGCTCTGAAGTTATTGACACGCTTGGATTTGTATTTGAGCAAAAAAGGAAATTCGGTAAATGTCGATTGAATCTTTTGCTTTAGCACCAATCGGATGGTGTCAGAATCCGGGAAGAGGTCGCTATTGCGATAGATTCGGGTATCGTAGTGCAGGTCGCGCCTTCCGAAAGCCAACGATGGGATAAAACGCAAATTGAAATATTCGCCCAGGCGCAGATCACCTACGATGCCCACCGTAAAGCCTGTTGTTGGAAATGGCAGAATGCCAAACACCTGCACAGAATCAACATCACCATAACCCAAATCATATTGCGGCAGCTCACTTCCTTTGAAATAAAGCTGTTGCAGATTGTCAACCGGATCGACGATAAAATTCATCTGGTTGCCCGCAATGATGAACCCAAAATGCAATTGGTCGTAATCGTAAAGTTTAAGGTTGGGAATCTTGTTGACTTGTGCTTTCAATCCGACACCAAAAAATATGGTAACGATGATAAATAAAGCCCGCAGAACCTTGTAGTACTTCAAATTGATCCGTTTTTTAAAATTTAGTGATCAAACGGGAGGAGCGTGCTTTTATTTTCGGGCCGAGTAAATTGAAGCGATGCCCAGCGTCAGCGTTTTGATTGCAGGATCGGCAAAACCAGCTTGTGTTAGATATCGCGTAAAGTCCGTTCCGGAGGGGAAATAGCCAACCGAATCGGGCAGATAGCTGTAGGCGCTTTTGTCTTTGGATACCCAGCGTCCGACGGTAGGAAGGATGCGGGTGAAATAAAACTGATAAAGCTGTTTTACAGGAAAAGTTTTTGGTTTCGAAAATTCCAAAATCACCACCAGGCCATCCTTTTTGAGCACCCGGTGCATTTCGGCCAATCCTTTGGGCAGATCTTCAAAGTTGCGTACACCAAAGGCAATCATCACCACATCAAAAGTATTGTCAGCAAAAGGCAATGCTTCGCCATCGCCCTGCAGCAAGGTGATGCGTTCCTGCAGATTTTTCTTATCCAACTTTATCTGTTGATATTTCAACATTTCCGCCGAGAGGTCAACGGCTGTAATTTTGGTGTCGGGCAGCGCAGCAGCGGCGGCGATGGCAAGATCGCCGGTGCCCGTGGCCAGGTCGAGGATATGCTGGTGTGGCTGACGACGAATCATGTTGATTACCTTGCGACGCCAGATCTTATCTATTCCTGCCGAAAGTAGATGGTTTAAAAGGTCGTAGCTTGGCGCAATATTATCAAACATCTTCTGCACCTGCTCTTTTTGTGCAATGGTAGCTTTGGCCGGTTTTGCACCGGAAAGATTTCCTGACTGTGGTTGGGGGGCTTCTTTCATACTAAAGGGCTTTCTCATTCATTTTAGTCCACTCAAGCAGCAGCTTGTCCCGGTTAACGGGCACCACGCCCACATACTCACACACCTGTCCGCCAGCCAGATTGCTCAAGGCAGCAACATCCAAATCATTCATTCCGGCAGCAAGCCCAAGCGTTGCCACACTGATTACCGTGTCGCCAGCGCCCGAAACATCGGCAATAGAGCGCCGGTGTGCCGGAAGAAGATTCACTGCAAAGGTTCCATCGTTATTTTGTCGGCTGATAAAGATTCCATCTTCCGAAAGTGTTATCATCACAAGATCGACTTGCTGACGGCGATGAACCTGCTGTGCTGCAAGTCTAAGTTCATCAATGCCTTTGGGCACTACCTCCATCCCAAGACCTTCTGTAAGCTCTTTGAGATTGGGTTTGAAAAGTGTAATATTTTTAAAAGCTAAAAAGTTGCGATGCTTTGGGTCGGCGGTTACAGGAATTCTAAACTTTGCAGCCAGTTCAGCCACTTTTGCAATCAGCGCCGGATCGATGACACCTTTGTCATAATCCTGAAAAATAATGGCATCCACGTGCTGCTCTTCGATAGTCATCGCCACCATATTCAAAAATGTTTGCCGATCCTCCTCAGACAATGGTTGGGTGCACTCCTCATCCACGCGCAACATCTGCACATTGTTGCCGATGACGCGGAATTTCGTGGTGGTGATTCTATTTTTGCTGCGTAGGATGGCGCCCGAAAAAAGATCGTTTTCTTTCATCAACTGCATAAACTCCTTCGACTTCTCCTCCTGCCCAATCACCGAACAAAGTACCGGGCGCGCACCCATGGCTTTGATGTTAAGCGCAACGTTGGCGGCACCACCCAAATGACTTGCGCGCCGGTTGACGGCCACCACTGGCACGGGCGCCTCAGGTGAGATGCGATCGACCGACCCGAAAATATACGAATCGATCATCACATCGCCAATGATCATTATGCTTTTGGTTGTAAAAGATTCGAAAAGTTCTGAAAACTCATTTCTACTCATCATTGATGTTTAAAAATTTGCGTGCAAACATACAATTATCCCCTGAGGAGAAAGTCACCTTTGCAGTATCCGCTGCCAGCGGTTGCGCTCGCAAGCCGGGATGCAATTTTCTCGCTACACTCAAGAATTGCAGTACTAAGACCTCATCCCCGGCCTGGGAGCTCTCTCGTCTGAGAATTTGAATTGTTAGCTAAGCGGAGCGCTTCGCTTGGGTTTTCCCGGCTATGCCCGACAGCGAGCTCCCTTCCCCGCGTCGGGGAAGGGCCGAGGATGGGGCAACGGCGAAGAACAGTGACTATCTTACTGAATTTGCACTAAAACAACCGCACCATAATATTAAATTCCGAAACCTCACACTGAAATCAATATTTTCAATTGACCACGCCAGGCACCCATACTGACAAAAAAAGGGGGCTCTCGCCCCCAATATTTTTTTTAAAAAGCAATCTTATTTACTACCGACTCAATGCAAACGTGCCAGTGCTGCGGTGATGCGCTCAAAGGCGCGCTCAAGTTCAGAGGTTTTGGTAGCATACGAAATACGGATACATTCATAGTTGCCAAACGCTTCACCAGGCACCAATGACACATAAACCGTATCGAGCAGATACATGCACAAATCCATTCCGTTATTAATCTTGTAGGTTCCGTCAGTTTTGCCATAATAGGACGAAACATCGGGAAATACGTAAAAGGCTCCTTCAGGAACATTGGTTTTAACACCCGGAATCTTTTTGAGCAATCGCAACACCAGATCGCGTCTATCATGAAAAGCCTTTTTCATTCTACACGACTCATCCATGGCGCATGCGCCTTCCTCCAGAGCTACCAGGGCAGCCTTCTGTGAAATCGACGACGGCCCTGACGTGTATTGTCCTTGCAGCGTGTTCATAGCCTGAGCAATATGTAGCGGAGAACCGGCATACCCAATGCGCCAGCCCGTCATTGCAAAGCCTTTCGACACACCGTTGATGGTGATGACGCGGTCTTTGATAAAGTCGAACTGTGCCATACTTTCGTGGCTTCCGGTGAAGTTGATTTCTTCATAAATTTCATCGCTGATGATATACAAGTCTTCCTTTTCGGCCAGCACTTCAGCCAGCGCACGCAGCTCTTCGCGCGAGAAAATGGTTCCCGACGGGTTGCAGGGCGAGCTGTAAAGGAAAAGACGGGTGCGGTCGGTGATTCTTTCACGCACAGCCTGTGGGTCAACTTTAAAATCGTTTTCCAGCGTCGATGGAATAATTACCGGTACGCCGTCAGCCATCTTCACCATTTCTGGATACGACACCCAGTAAGGCGCTGGTATCAGCACCTCGTCGCCCGGATTAACAAGACACAAAATCGCGTTAGCAATGGACTGCTTGGCGCCATTGGAAACGATGATTTGTTCGGGGCTGTAAGTGATATTATTTTGCTTTTGGAACTTGGCCGCAATGGCTGCACGCAGATCTTTGAAGCCGGCTACAGGTGAATAATGTGTGAAGTTGTTTTGAATAGCTTCGTAGGCTGCTTCCTTGATGCACATCGGGGTATCAAAATCGGGCTCACCGATACTCAGACTAATGACGTCTTTTCCGGCTTCTTTCAGCTCGCGACCGCGGCGGGTCATGGCCAATGTTGCCGATTCCGATAACGATAAAACACGCTTGGATAAATGATTCTGTTTCATAGCAATAATTTGTAAAAACCACCAATTTGACGGGCAAAAGTAAATAATTAACAATCTCTTAACTAATGCTGGATTTAATATTTTCTAACGCAACGAAAGAATAATTACAGAGGGGTTCAAACTTTAGATTTTATGACGATTTTACCATCAAAAACCAGCATCTGATTTCTCTCCGAATTTGCAATTTAGAACTTGCAATTTTTAGTATTGTAATTTCATTTTGGGAGGCCGGGCGGGCTTTCCGCGTCTTGCGCCATACGCCCTGCTCTATGCGCCATGCCCGGATCAACTATTCGCGATAAGCGCTATTGCAAGTATGGCCAACCCGATGCCGGCCCAGTTGGTGGCAGTAAGTTTTTCGCGAAAAGCAGCAAAGCCGACCAAGGACGAAAGTACCACCACGCCGATGTTGTAAACGGGCATAAAAAACGAAACCTGAAACACGCCAAGGCCTACCAGCACAAAGAGTGTCGAATACCAATTGAGTAGTCCAAGCCAAACGCCTGCGACAATATTTTTACAAATTCCGGTCGCCGCCTGCTTGCGCGATTTATAGGCAAACACCACCAGACCAAAGAGTAAAGCAAAACCAAAAGAAGTAGCCAGAAAAGCCGTGAAGTCGGTGGTAAGAAAGCCATGTTCCGCCACTTTCATCAATGAGTCGTTGATGCCGACAGTCAGGAAAAGCAACACGGGCAGATAAACGTAGGCCTGATTGATGTGTACCTTTTGGTTCTTTTTTGAGCTGAAATAAAAAGCAGCCAGCCCTGCGACAATTCCTACTATTTTTAAATATCCGGCTGTGTCGCCAAAAAACATAAACCCCAGCGATACGGGTATTACCACCGACATGCGGCTGGAGATGGCAGTGATGGCAACGCCGGCGTTTTGGGCGGAGAGCGCAAAAAGATTAAAAGAGACGATGAGTGAAAGTCCCATGAGGATGCTCAAATAAAACCACGACGCACCGACGATCGTTTCCGCATTAAAACTCCCCGGCTCGCTGGCAAAGCCAAAAACACACGCCACCAGATAGTTAACCGTGATGGCCTGAACAATGCTAATCTTGAAATAATTAAAAATGCGGAAGGTGATAATAATGGCCGTCGAAAGCAGAATGGCAAGCAGCAGGTAGATCATCTGATTTTTTTGGCGGCAAAGATATCCGAATTTCTTTCGGCCATTGCTGTAGAAACCGTCCTTCGGCCATTGCTGTAGAAACGCCCAAATTGGACGTCTCTACCGACAGTAGATGTCGGGGTTTTGGTAAGAAGATTTTGTCAGATTGAACGTGCTGTCAATATTGGATTTCCCTTGAGATTTTCCCTTCTTGCCTTTTGGAATTTATTTGCCTTTTGTCTTCTTGTTTTTTGGAATTTACTTCATCAATCTCATCTCCTCAATCCATTTCAACATGCTGTCGTTGGTGGCAGGCAAATTAAAAGCCGGCTCATATTGGTGGTTGCCCACGGCGCTGATGGCGTCTTTAAGCGCCAGCCAGACTGAGAGCGCAAGCATCAGCGGAGGCTCACCCACCGCCTTGCTATTTTGAATGGTTCCTGCCTGCGGAATGCCGCCCATAATCTCTATTTCAAAAACCTCTGGTATGTTTCGCACGCCTGGGATTTTATAGGTGTCGGGCGAATGGGTAAGCAGGAAACCATTATCGTTCCATCTTATCTCTTCGGTGGTGCACCAGCCCACGCCCTGCACAAATCCTCCTTCTATCTGCCCCAGGTCGATGGCCGAATTGATCGACTCACCCACATCGTGTACGATATAAGTTTTGAGGATTCTATGATCTCCCGTCAGCGTGTCAAGCTGAACCTGCGACACAGCCATCCCGTAAGCAAAATAATAAAAGGGAGTGCCTTTACCTGTAGTTTTGTCGAAAGATATTCCGGGGGTGCTATAGAAACCTGTCGCGCTTAGGCTCACCTGATCGAGATAAGCCTGCTTTACCACCTCATCGAAAGCAATAACCTTTTCGGGATGACCTTTTACAGCTACTTTTCCATCAGCAAAAATAAGTGCAATATCCTTGTTAATTTTCAACAATGACTGCGCTATTGGCGTAAGCCGTGAAATAAGTTTATCAATTGCATTTTTTACAGCCATTCCATTCAGATCGCTGCCCGAAGAAGCTGCGGTTGCCGATGTATTGGGCACTTTGGAAGTATTGGTAGCGGTGAGGGTGACGCGATCGGGAGAAAGCCCCAGCGATTTGCACGCCACGTCCAGCATTTTGGTGTGAAGCCCCTGCCCCATCTCGGTGCCACCGTGGTTTACCTGTACGCTACCATCGCGATAGATATGTACCAACGCTCCGGCCTGATTTAGAAAACTTGTCGTAAATGAGATCCCAAACTTCACCGGCGTGAGCGCCAATCCTTTTTTAATAAATTCATTTTCTTTATTAAAAACTTCTGTCTCTTTTCGCAATTCCGGATAGTGCGAAAAGGGTATCAGCCGGTCGAAAAGCTTCTCCAGACGAACTTCGTTCACTGGCTGTCCGTAGTGTGTGGATTGACCATTTTTATAAAAATTCCGTTTTCGGATTTCAACGGCATCTTTGTGCAAAACACGGGCAATACGGTCTATCACCGTTTCGATCACAGCTATTCCCTGCGGGCCACCAAATCCTCTAAAGGCAGTATTGGGCGGCAGATTGGTTTTCCACACCTGCCCCGTCACACGCAGATTTGGGATATGGTACGCATTGTCGATATGAAACATGGCGCGCTCGAGGATGGCCACCGAAAGGTCGAGCGCAGCGCCACCATCGGAATGCAGTGCCACGTCAAGCGCCAGCAGATCGCCGTCATCATTATAAGCCGCGCGATATTCCGAAAGGAAACGATGCCGCTTGCCGGTCATCATCTGGTCGTCGTCGCGGAAGAGGTGCATCTTAACCGGATGCCGCGTGGCATGGGCAAGTAAAGCCGTCCAGACCGCAACATGATTGGCTTGCGTTTCTTTACCACCAAAAGCTCCGCCCATGCGTTTCACCTCCACCGTCACGGCGTTGGCAGGCACATTGAGCACGTGTGCCACGATGCTCTGCGTTTCGGAGGGATGCTGTGTGGAGCTGTAAACCATCATCTGTCCGGCTTCTTCGGGAACACAAAGACACGACTGTGTTTCGAGATACCAATGCTCCTGAGCGCCGGTGCGTAAAGTTCCCTGCAAAACTTGTCCGGTATTAACGAAAGCTTTTTCCACATCACCTGTAGCTATTTGAAATGGGCTGGTGAGAAAGCTATTTCGGGTCATTGCCGTTTCAAGATCGGTGATGGCTTCTAAAGGTTCATATTCAATTTGCACCAGACTAGCAGCCTTACGGGCTACTTCTTCGTTACGGGCAGCGATGAGCACCACCGCTTGTCCGAAAAAATTCACCTGTTCAGTTGCCAGGCAAGGTTCATCCGGCACCACCGGTCCCATCTGGTTAATGCCCGGAATGTCGGCGGCAGTGAGCACAGCCATTACACCTTCTAAATTTTTCGCCTGCTCAATATTTATACTTCGGATATTTGCATGCGCTTCAGTGCTGTAAACAACGCGCCCAAAAAGCAGGCTGCCGCTAAAATCGATATCGTTCACAAAAACCGACTGGCCGGTAACATGCTGCAATGCGCTGTTGTGCGGCAGCGGAGTAGGTTGGTTATTTTGCATAATCAGTAGCCTTGGAGATTTGTTGCTTTCCGGTGGTTTCCGTCCAGAATTTTATCATGAGATTCTTCATCATAATACTACGGGCATCAGCATCGGCACGGGCATCGCTGATAGGTTTAAATTCCGTTGGCAGTATGGCTGCTGCCTCCATTGCGGTAGCGCGATCCCAACTTTTCCCAACTAAAAAATCTTCGGTTTGCGTTGCTCTTTTGGGAATGGCCGCCACACCGCCGAAGGCAAGTCGCGCATAATTTATCTTGCCATCTTTATTAAGAGCCAACCGCATGGAAGCTGAAACCGACGAAATGTCGAGGTCTTTTCGCTTGGAGATTTTATAGGTTTTAATAATCTCATTGTCGTCTGGCTTTTCAAACCAAATCATGGTGATAAGCTCGTCAGGCGCAATGGATGTTTTCCGGTAACCGATGATAAAATTATGCAGCGGCACATCGCGCTGAAAATCTGTTTTCATCAGCCGCACCTGTGCCTGCAACACCAGCAACACCGGCAGCAAATCACCAATTGGCGAGGCGGTGCCCACATTACCTCCCACCGTAGCAAGATTACGGATTTGCAGCGAACCAAACACAGCAGAAATATCCGCCAGGTAAGGCAGCCGATCGTTGGCATAATCCAGAAGCTCCTGCAGCGTAGTGCCCGATCCTAACGAAACCCGCCGATGGTCTTCGATGATAAACTTCATGGCATCCACCGCCGAAATATCAAGAATTTTTGGCAGCGTAATATTCCTCTTTGTTTGCAACAGCGCCGTATCCGTAGAACCGCTAATGATTGCGGCGTCGGGATGCTGGCTGCGTAGGAGCAGCGCCTGCTCCAAAGTAAAGGGTTTAAGATATTGCTGATTCTGGCCATGGAGATCGAGAGAGGTTTTATCGGAAGCTATCTCGTCCAGCAGCGCTACAATCTTACTTTCCTCAATTGTAAAATGGTCATCGGCAGGATTGCGGCAGACATCTGTCGCTGCGTCGATGATGGAGCGATAGCCGGTGCAACGACAGAGATTTCCGGTGAGCGCATCAGTGACTGTTTCGCGCGAAGGGTTTGGGTGATTTTTGTAAAGTGCAAACAACGACATCACAATGCCCGGCGTACAATAGCCGCACTGGCTGCCGTGATGGCTGATTATCGCTTTCTGCACAGGATGAAGCTGCGTTTTTTTTGGTGTTCCCAAAGCCAAATTTTCGATGGTGATAAGTTGCTTACCATGAATCATCGGCAAAAAAACCAGGCATGAGTCGATGCTTTTGTATTCCAGTCCTCCACGGTTGTTCAGCTCCGCTATCACCACGGTACAGGCGCCGCAATCACCTTCCGAGCAGCCCTCTTTCACACCTTTGTGTCCCTCAATCTGTCGCAGATAAGTAAGCACGGTGGTGGTGGGTGAAAGTTTTAAATTTTCAAAATCAACTTCCTGAATTTTGTTATCCAACACAAATTTTACGATGCCCCCGGAATGCCTCATGAATGATGGTTTTAGAAAACGATGAATTTTTTGATGTGACAAAAATAGGAATTTAGTAAAGAGGAAAGAGATTAGAAAATGAAGGCTGCGGTAACGGCGGTGACTGCGGTGACTGAGCCTGTCGAAGTCAGCCTGTCGAAGCCGTCGAAGCCAGGATGCCGGGGAGAAAGAAAATGAATGAGGGAATTGTAGAGACGCCCAACCTGGGTGTCTTTCTCTTTTTAATGACGGACGAAGGAAATCAAGACCGCCCCTGCTCACTGAGCAAACGCGTGTGATGCTTGAGGGTACGCAAAATCAGCACGACAATAATTGTAATAATAAGGATGAGGTTGATGGGACGAAGCGGTTCGAATGTGTGGGTGAGGAAATACGAGCGCAGGTTATCGATAAAGGCAAAACCAATGACGGTGGCCAACACACCCGAATATTCGCGGCGAAGGATGGTCTTAAATGAAAACTCCATCGGCGACTTGCGGTAGTTTTTAAAAGAAGGGATAAATGCCGGCGCGGTAAGTGACCATTCCAGGTATGCATTCCCAAATTTCCGTTCCAGAAAACGTTCTTCGGCAAACATGATACGCTCGTAGTAGAGCCAGAAAGCCAGGGAAACAATTATTACAAAATAAATATTGAAAGTAAAAATTACGATGCCGATCCACATCAGGTAGTTGCCCAGATAAAGCGGGTGACGGATGGTGGAATAAATGCCGCCGGTGTTGAGCTGCTCTGCCACCTGCCCTTCGGTGGTGTTTCGTCCGGAAGTGCCCGCCGGGGTGGTGCCGATGGCGATAGCCCGAACTACAAATCCTGAAAAACTTACCAGCACCGCCAGGGCCACCAATATTTGGTACCAGAAGCTGTCGAGCCACCAGATATCGGTAAGCCATACCACGGCCGCCGCAGGAACGAACAAAAAAACCGGAAGCCAGCTCCGGTTGCGAAATAAGTAGTTGCCACTGCTTTCGAATGAATGGATAAGCGCCATCGACAATAGGTTTTGTAGTGTTAGCGGCAAAAGTAGGATTTTCTTTCAAATGCATTTCCCGCTGAAAAAAGTTATACATTTGCGCGGAGCTGATGCGCAGAAAATAGTGAGCAACATCTGACAAGTTTGTACCGTACAACAATAAATGCAGAGCGCAGCACGATGTTTTGATAAGGAATTAAGCATACAAAAATACTTTTCACTCACCAAACTTTATAACATGGAAGATTACAACAACGCCCTGAAGAAATGGATCGACGACGAGAAAGCCGCCGTCGAATTAGCTAATGTCATCGCCAAACTATGGTTCGAAAAATCCATCGAGCTGATTCTGTTGCGCAGTCAACTGATAGACCGCGGCGGTGCCCAAATCCTCAACAAGCATATCCGTGCAGAGACGATCCTAAAAATCCCGGTAAAGGTGCAGGATTCGTTATTGTTGGCTCAGGCCATTCTCGCCGAAAATGTGGCTCCTGCGCGCATCGACATCGGCAGGTTAAATGCCGAATGGACCCAGGAAAAAAAGGACTTTGCCAATGTTAAAGAGTTTATCAAAGCCAAACTTAAAGAATTTATTGGTGCACCACCACGCAGCTCGAAGGTTCAGGACGTGGTGCTTTATGGCTTCGGCCGGATTGGCCGCTTACTGGCGCGTGAGCTTATAAAGATAACCGGCAACGGATCGCAACTTCGACTCAGAGCCATCGTAACGCGCACCAGCAACCCTGAAGATTTGCACAAGCGTATCTCGCTCTTCCGCAAAGATTCGGTACATGGCCCCTTTAGCGGTGTAGCCAACGAAGACATCGAAAACAACTGCTTCCATATCAATGGTAACATCGTCCATCTCATCGGTGCCTCCGACCCTTCGGAAATCGACTACACCAAATACGGAATCCACGATGCTCTTATTATCGACAATACTGGTGTGTGGCGCGACCGGGCAGGACTAAGCCGCCATCTACAATCCAAAGGCGCTTCCAAAGTACTGCTTACAGCGCCGGGGAAAGGCGATGTTCCTAATGTCGTTTATGGCGCCAATCAGCACAATCTGGATTTGGATACCGAAACGATTTTCTCGGCTGCAAGCTGCACCACCAATGCCATTGTTCCGGGACTTCTGGTAATAGAAGAGGCGCTTGGAATTTTAAAAGGACATATCGAAACCATCCATTCCTACACCAACGACCAGAATCTGCTCGACAACTACCACAAGAAATCACGCCGTGGTCGCTCGGCTCCTTTAAATATGGTGATCACCGAAACCGGCGCCGGATCGGCAGCAGCCAAGGTGAATCCGGTCTTTGCAGGAATACTAACCTCCAACGCCGTGCGTGTGCCCACACCAAACGTTTCGCTGGCCATACTCACCCTGGAAGTGAAAAAAGAAACTTCCGTTGAAGAAGTCAACAACCTCTTCCGGGAGGCTTCGCTGCGTGGTAAGCTCATCGAGCAAATCCGCTACAGCAACTCCACAGAGTTCGTTTCTTCGGATGGCATCGGCGACTCATGCGCCTGCATTTTCGATCAGCCCGCCACCAAAGTGTCGGCCGACAAAAAAACTGTGATCATCTATCTGTGGTACGACAACGAGTTTGGCTACACATCGCAGTGTGTGCGCCTGGCCAAGCACATCGGAAAAGTTAAGAAATACAGATATTACTAATAGCAACAAAACGCATCAACAAAAAAGGGGCATTATCAATTCTTGCCCCTTTGTTTTTTTATAATCTCAAAACAAAATGGGTAAGACAAAGTACATTTTCGTCACCGGCGGCGTAACGTCGAGTCTGGGCAAAGGCATCATCTCTGCATCGTTGGCAAAGCTGCTGCAGGCAAGGGGTTACAAGGTGGCCATCCAAAAGCTGGATCCATACATCAACATCGACCCGGGCACCTTGAATCCTTACGAACATGGCGAATGTTTTGTGACAGAAGATGGTGCCGAAACCGACCTGGACCTGGGGCATTACGAGCGTTTCTCGAACACGCCCACCTCGCAGGAAAACAACGTCACCACGGGAAAGATTTATCAGGCGGTGATCGACAAAGAGCGGCGGGGCGACTATCTGGGCTCTACTGTCCAGGTGATTCCGCACATTACTGATGAGATAAAATACCGCATCAAGCTGCTGGCAAACAAAGGCAATTACGACTTTTTGATTACCGAAATTGGCGGCACGGTGGGCGACATTGAATCGTTGCCATACATCGAGGCCGTGCGACAGATGCGGTGGGAATTGCTGCACAACTCAGTGGTGGTGCATCTTACGCTGGTGCCCTATCTGGCGGCAGCCCAGGAACTGAAAACGAAACCCACACAGCACAGCGTGAAGACAATGCTGGAGCAGGGCGTGCAACCCGATATCATCGTGTGCCGCACCGAACGTCCGCTCAATCAGACATTGAAAAGAAAAATTGCGCTGTTTTGTAATGTGGAAGAGTCGTCGGTGATCGAATCCATCGATGCCGAAACGATCTATGATGTGCCGCTGCTCATGCTTGAGGAAAAGCTGGATGTTGAGGTATTGCGCAAGCTAAACATGCCTGTCGATAGCGAGCCTAAACTGGAACAGTGGAAAGAGTTTTTGCGCAAATACAAAAATCCTTCACGTGAAGTGACCATCGGGCTGGTCGGGAAATACGTGGAGCTAAAGGATGCCTACAAATCTATCATCGAATCGTTTATCCACGCCGGTACCGTCAACGACTGCCGGGTGAATCTGAAGATGATTCATAGCGAAGAACTCGAAGAACAGGGCATCGGCGAGCAATTCACAGACATCGACGGCGTGTTGGTGGCACCAGGATTCGGCGTCCGCGGAATCGAAGGAAAGATAATTGCCATCAATTATGTACGCACACACAACATCCCGTTTCTGGGCATCTGCCTGGGCATGCAATGTGCTGTGATAGAATTTGGTCGCAATGTGCTGGGATTAGAAAAAGCCAACTCTACCGAATTCAATAACAAAACGCCTTACCCGGTGATAGATATGATGGAAGACCAGAAGAAGATTTCGGGAATGGGCGGCACCATGCGGCTGGGCAGCTACGAGTGTAGCATTACACCCGGCACGCTGGCTTACAAAATCTATGGTAGTGAGGAGATTTCCGAACGCCACCGCCACCGCTACGAATTCAACAACAAATACCTGAACGAATACCAGAAGGGCGGACTCATCCAGTCGGGCGTTAACGCACACGGACATCTGGTGGAAATCGTTGAACTTACCGGTCATCCGTGGTTTGCTGCCGTCCAGTCCCATCCCGAATACAAAAGCACCGTTGCCAATCCGCATCCATTGTTTGTGAGTTTTGTCAAGGCGGCGATTGATCATTCGGAGGAAAAGAAGAAGAAGAATGTAATTAGTAAGTAGAAAAAAAAGGTTAGAAGTTAGAAATTTGTAGAGACGCACTGCGGTGCGTCTTTTTTTTTAATAATATTGGATTAATGAAGTCGTGCGAGGTGGTTTGATTGAAACAAATGGCGACTACAGATTGATGATTTTAAATTGACCATTGAATGATCCTTCATCCTGCAAAGACGCATAGCCTGCGCCGACAATTCGGGGATCAGACGCCTTTTCCGTTTTTTTTTCCAATTTAAAACATGCAACTGAAGTGTTGGTTTTTGGATATCAAATCCTGAATAGCCAATTCCAGCCGCTATCTTGAATTATCAATCATCAACTGCAACTGCTCAGCGACTATTACCGACAATCGTCTCTTCGCTTCTTTCTACCCGCCCTCCCTCGCCTACAACCCTTTACCAATGAGGTTTTATCTCTTTATCCATTTTAGGTTCACATTACTGAAATAATTTCTATTTTTGCGCACTTTACAAAACCATACATTAAGAGGACGATTTTTAATGAAGTACATCATAACCATTGCATTTATCACCATAAACCTGCTAAGTTTTTCGCAGCCACCGATAAAGGTTGATACAGCCACCAACCTGCTGGGCATCTACGAAAAGCTTGATGAATATGTTCCGGACGATCTGATGTTTACCTCCGAAGACGGCGAGCTGGTAAATTTTAAATCGTTAATCAACAAGCCTACCGTTCTCACACTCGTTTATTTTACCTGCCCGGGAATTTGCAGCCCACTGCTGGACGGCATTGCCGACGTCATTACCAAAACTGACCTGGAGCTTGGTAAAGATTTCCAGGTACTGACGGTGAGTTTTAACGAAAAGGAGACCTACCAACTGGCCAAAAGCAAGAAGAAAAATTATGTGGCACAGGTTAAAAAACCCATCGACGAAAGCGCCTGGCAGTGGATGGTGGGCGACAGCACAAACATTGCACGGCTTACGCAAAGTGTAGGATATCAGTTTATGCGCGAAGGCGACGACTTTGTGCATGCCGCAGCCATCATGGTGCTGAGTCCGGATGGAAAAGTCACACGGTATCTTTATGGAACCTATTTCCTTCCCTTCGACCTGAAGATGGCGCTGGTGGAAGCACAACAAGGCAAATCCGGACCTACCATCAACAAAATCCTCAACTATTGCTTTAGCTATGATCCGGAAGGAAAAAAATATGTTTTTAATATTACTAAAGTAGCAGGCACCACTATTATAGTAATGGCTGTAGCTTTATTGTTGTTTCTTGTTTTTAATAAAAAGCGCCGGGGTCGCCCTGCCAATCAAACGTTTTAATAATTAAACCAAACTTATGACTGCAATACCACAATCCCGACCCTATGTTAACTTCTTTGATGTGAAGCGAGGCTTCATGTCTTGGCTGGTGACGGGGGATCACAAGCGAATAGCCCTGCTGTATTTTTATGCAGTGATGGGCTTTTTTATTGTAGCCTTTATCCTTGGGCTGACGATGCGGCTGGAGCTTATCGCTCCGGGAGCCACCATTCTCGACCCACAGACCTACAACGAAATCTTCACGCTACATGGCGTGATCATGATCTTCTTGTTCATCATTCCGGGCATTCCGGCCATCTTTGGCAACTTTGCGCTGCCCATGCTTATCGGCGCTCCCGACGTAGCTTTTCCGAAGCTGAACCTTATCTCCTGGTATCTTTACGTACTGGGCGGACTGCTGGCATTGAGCACATTGCTTTTTGGTGATGGTCCTGCCGACACCGGCTGGACTTTTTATGCACCCTACAGCGTAAAGACCGGCACCAACGTAACTGTGGCGGTGCTGGCGGCTTTTGTACTTGGATTTTCATCCATCCTCACCGGCCTCAACTTTATCGTCACCATGCACCAGATGCGTGCCCCGGGGATGACCTGGTTTAAGATGCCACTCTTTCCGTGGGCATTGTACGCTACCGCTTGGATTCAGGTGCTGGCTACTCCCATCATTGGCATCACGCTACTGATGATTGTGGCTGAGCGTTCTTTGGGCATCGGACTTTTCGATCCTGCGCTGGGTGGCGACCCGGTGCTCTATCAGCATCTGTTCTGGATTTATTCCCATCCGGCGGTTTACATCATGGCGTTGCCCGCGATGGGCATCGTTTCCGAAACAATTCCGGTATTTGTAAAAAAATCAATTTTTGGATACAAAGTCATCGTTTACTCCAGTTTGGCCATCGCTTTTATCGGATACTTTGTGTGGGGACACCACATGTTTACAAGCGGCATGAGCGGTCCTGCACGTGTGATTTTCTCGGTACTCACCTTTTTGGTAGCCATCCCAAGTTCGATCAAAGTATTCAACTGGATTGCCACACTTTATAAAGGTTCTATCGACATAAAAGTGCCGCTGTTGTATTCGCTGGCATTTATTTTCCAATTTGCTATCGGTGGACTAACAGGGCTGGTGGTAGGCGCGCTGGCTACTGATATCCATGTGCACGATACTTATTTTGTGGTAGGCCACTTTCATTATGTGATGTTTGGCGGAACGGGCTTTGCCTTTTTTGGGGCGCTTCATTATTATTATCCAAAAATATGGGGGCGCATGTATAATCTAAGGTGGGCCAACATTGCCTTTGTTATTTTCTTCATTGGTTTTAACCTGGTTTATTTCCCGATGCTCGTATTGGGAATGATGGGGATGCCACGCCGCTACTACGACTATCTGCCGGAGTTCACGTTGCCCAACCAGATTTCTACCGTAGGCTCGTGGGTACTTGCAATAGGATTGATAATAATGATCGTCAATCTGATAAGAGGACGCAAAGGCCCCAAAGCTTCAACCAATCCATGGGGAGCTGTTACGCTCGACTGGACGAATACGCACTCGCCGCCTTCGCTTTACAACTTCGACGAAACGCCAATTGTAGAGCGCGGCCCATACGATTATCGCAACTACGAACAGTATCTTAAAGAGCATAATAAAGACTAAGAAATATGACCTCTACAACTATTGCGCAAGCGCCACCGATTCACTTCGACGCCTACGGCAAAAAATTCGGCATGTGGATATTCCTTTTCACCGAAGTGCTGCTATTTGGCGGTTTGTTTCTGGTGTATGCCATGTATCGTTTCCTTAACCACGACGCTTTTCACGAAGGATCGGCACAACTCAATGTGGTGGTTGGCGCCATCAATACTGCGGTTTTGCTTACCAGCAGCCTCACCGTAGCCATGTCCATCACGGCGTTGCAAAAGGGCGATTCCAAACGTGCCGTCAACCTGATCATGTGGACAATCCTATTGGCCGGAACATTTATGTTCAACAAATACTATGAGTGGTACACCAAATGGGAACACGGGCTTTTCCCGGGCCTGGAGCATTACAAAGAGCTACCTCCCGGTGAGGCACAGTTTTTCAACCTCTACTACTTTATGACAGGGCTTCACGCAATCCACATCATCGTCGGTTCGATATTGCTGCTGGTGGTTGCTTATTACATAAAGAAGGGAACCGTCACCCAAAAGCGATTTACCTATCTCGAAAATGGCGGCCTTTACTGGCACCTGGTGGACGTCATCTGGATTTATCTCTTTCCGCTGTTTTATCTTATTATTTGAAAAAATAAAAACAAAGAAATATCATGTCCGACACACACGATACACAAGATACACACATCACCGGATACCGATTTGGTATCCTCATCTGGGTGGATTTATTAATCCTGACCCTTCTCACCATCGAGATCGCACAGTTCGACTTTCAGGCGCTGACGGTAATTGTTGCGCTGGTGATCGCCTCAATAAAGTCATTTCTGGTGGCTAAATATTTTATGCATTTAAAATTTGAAAACAGGTTTCTGAACACCATCGTCATCGGAGTGGGCGTCCTCTTCCTGGCAGTGCTTATCGTACTATTTTCAGATTATTTATTTATTTAAAAAAAGGAGAAACAATAGATGAGCGGAGCGTCAAATTTTTCTGAAGGAGTAGATCTTGCCTTTTATATTATCATCGGCATCTCCATCTTCTTTTTGGTGGGCATCACTGTGGCGATGGTTTATTTTTTGATCAAATACCGAAAATCCAAACATCCACATGCAGATACTTCCATCACGGGCAGCGTAAAGTTGGAGATAATATGGACCATCATTCCTACCATCCTGGTGCTGGTGATGTTTTATTATGGTTGGGCCGGATTTGCGCCAATGCGCAACGTTCCTGCCGATGCCATTCCTGTAAAGGCCATCGCACGCATGTGGAGCTGGACTTTTGAATATGAAAACGGAAAGAAAAGTGACAAACTCATCGTGCCCATTGATAAGCCCGTGAGGCTGGAACTTATCTCGGTTGACGTCCTTCATGCGCTTTATGTTCCTGCCTTCCGTATTAAAGAAGACGTGGTTCCCGGACGCGATAATTACATGTGGTTTACCGCCACCAAATATGGCTCGTTTGATCTTTTTTGTGCTGAATACTGCGGCTTGCGACATTCGTACATGCTCACCACGGTGGAAGTAGTGGATGAGCCAGAATGGGAAGAGTGGATGAAAACTCCCGCCGGCGACAGCGAACTCGACAAGGTTTCGGAAGGTTTTAATGTTATGAAAATGAACGGCTGCGTGGCCTGCCATTCGTCGGACGGCACCAAGCTGGTGGCCAACAGTTTCAAAGGAATTTGGGGACAGGAACACAAAGTGATGGTGAATGGCAAGGAGCAGACGGTTACGGTGGACGCCGATTACATCCGCGAATCTGTGAAGGAACCAAACGCCAAGGTGGTCGTTGGCTTTAATCCGGGGCTAATGCCTTCATACAAAGATCAGCTCAACGATCAGGAAATCGATCAAATCATCGAATACATCAAATCATTGGGAGCTCATGCTGAATAAGATAAAACATAGCCTTGCCTTATTTGCCGAGCTGAGCAAAATAAAAATTCCGGTGGCAGTGTCGCTGAGTTCGCTCACGGGCTATCTGGTGTTTAGCGGTCGGATGGATGTCGGTGCATTGTCATCGACAGCCGGCGTTTTCCTGCTCGCTTCGGGCAGTGCCGCACTCAACCAGTTTCAGGAACACCGTTATGATGCGATGATGAAGCGAACCAGCCGTCGCCCCATCCCAACCGGACGCTTCAGTGCCGTCAGCACTTTGTGGTTTTCGATCATTGTCGCCCTGGCAGGAACGCTCATTTTACTTTTTGGTTCTAACCTAATCGCGGCACTCATCGGCCTGCTGACACTGGTTTGGTACAACGGTATTTATACGCCCATGAAACGCAAGTCCGTCTTTGCTATCCTGGCCGGCGCTTTCGTAGGAGCTTTCCCGCCCATGATTGGCTGGACAGCCGCCGGCGGCTATGTGTTCGATCCGGCCATTATCCTAATCGCCATGCTGCTTTTCATCTGGCAGGTGCCACATTTTATTCTGTTGCTGCTCAAGTTTGGTAAAGAATACGAAGTGGCGGGCTTCTCGTCGCTCACAACCTATTTTGACGAGAAGCAGCTCAAACGCCTCATCTTCGTGTGGATTCTTGCAACGGTTTTTTCGGTGATGATCATACCTATAGCTGGTGTCATCACTTCCAGCGTAATCACTTTAGCGCTGCTAATCTCTTCGGTGTGGCTGGTTTATAGTTTTTATATTCTGATGACAAATCCCAAGGCCAACATCCGCAAAGCCTTTATGCAAATCAATCTTTTCCTGCTTTTGGTGCTCGTGCTTTTTGCAGTGGATAGCTTGATGTAGGGAAGATGGGAGAAGGGAGAGATGAGATAGAAATCCGATCTACAGCAACCCACAACTCGATAATCTGATAACTCGACAACTTTTTCCGGTGGGATTACCTCTTGTTACGTTTGTCGTATTTAAAATGCTCTTCATTAAAGGGAAGGCTTTTCACATCTGATTTGAAGGCAAGCCAATCGAGAATCTTATAGGCCAACTGCTTGTCGAGTTGCTTTATGGGGTATTCGAAAACTACACGTAAGCGTGGCAATCCGTCATCCATCAAAACATCTGCTTCCTTCCCATCATCAAGATTAAGCCGCGTCTTGGCCAGATAATCATCCCACACTTCCACTTCGGCAAGACCCATTTTTTTGGATACCGACACATAAAGATTATGAACGTGCTTGTAATGTTGGGTTTTTACGAAAGGGAAAGTTTTGGTGATAACATTTCGCGAGATGCGCTCGGCGGTAGAAAAACCGTACATATTATTTTCGTACTTCGACTCTTTTTTTTTGTGCTCAATGTTCATCCAGGGGTGTTTTTTCTCCGTGGGCAGGTTGTTGGCGCGCTCGCTCAAATCAGCCAGGTATGCTATGAACTCATCATAAAGCTCATGGTTGGCTTCATAATTTTCCTTTACACGGTGAATCTTATCCTGTATGCGTGCCCCTTCACGCAACGGGCGCAGGCGTTTCTGCTGTTCTTCTCTTTCGGCATCTTCCAGCCAGTGCGACGTATCCATTTTTTATTTAGAATTTTAGGTTGGATTATCTAATCACATTTCTTCAATTTACTAATCCAAAATTTGTAAAAACAAAGGCCTTAATAAAAATTACAAAATTTCATCCCCGGTTTTCCCCTATTCATATTCCAGTATCCGGGCTTCGTCTTTCATGATCATCATGGCGTTATCGGCCAGGGCGTCCATGTCGGTGACGAAGGGTGAAATTACTACATTGCCAAGCTTCAGGATGCGATATTTCACCTGATCGGTGAAGAACTTAGATTGGAAAATATTTCCCGAAAGGATGATGGCATCAAGATCTCCTTCGATGGCGATGTGCATTGCACCTATCTCTTTGGCCAACTGATAAGCCATCGCTTCGAGGATAAATTTTGCTTTATGATCGCCCTCCTTGATGCGTATTTCTATCAGGTTCATGTTGCTGGTACCCAGATGTGCCACAAGGCCACCCTGATTGACGAACATCTTGCGCAGCTCGGCTTTGTCGTATTTACCGCTATAGCAAATTTCGATAAGATCGCCGTAAGGAATGGTGCCGGTGCGTGTTGGCGAAAATGGGCCTTCGCCGTCGTAAGCCTGATTTACATCCACAACTTTGCCTTTGCGGTGGGCACCAACTGAAATCCCACCTTCGCCTACATGTGCGATGATGAGATTCAAATCGTCGTATTGTTTATTGATGGATTTGGCATAATTGCGCCCGGCAAATTTGTGATTGAGGGCATGGAAAACGGATTTCCGCTCAAACAAAGGATGTCCGCTCACGCGGGCGATATCGTCCATTTCATCTACCACAACCGGATCGGCAAGATAGGCTCGTGCTTCCGGAATCATAGAAGCGATGCGCTCGGCAATCAGTCCGCCAAGATTGGTTTCGTGCATTCTGGCGCCCTGTTTTAGGTCTTGCTTCAACTTTTCGTTGATCTCAAACACGCCCGAAGCTACCGGTTTTACTAACCCTCCGCGACCAATTACAACTTCGATGTCGCTGAGTTCGATGTCGTTGTCATTGAGTTCGCGTAGCACCTGCTCGGTACGTGGCACTTCCTGATCCAACACTACCTGCCCTTCGGCTCCATGCGGTGCATCAAACTTGATCGTCTTAAAAAATACCCAGCCATTGTTTTGATAAACAGCAATCTTGGTATCGCATGCCTGTGGATAAATTACGAGGATTTTTTTAGTCAACATAGCAGTATTCCTATCTTTTTGTAAATGAATTTTCAAAAATAGATTTTTTTCAGAAAGCCAACAACAACAACAGTGAAATAATGAAGGATAACAAACGAGTTTTGGTTTTTGTAAGAATGTTTGAATCTTTAAACAATACGCAAACCCCTACCCGATGCGTTAAGTCTGCCATGAGAATTAAAATCCAAAGGTTTGCTGTTGTAATTCTGCTTGTCATCGGGTCAGCCGGCATGTTGCTTGCGCAAAATCCATCCTATTCAAAAACAGAAATTTCGCAGTGTGTTCAGCAAATTGCTGATGAAGACACACATTCGGTGGGCACACTCGCAGAGGCTCTCACCCGCGGTCTACCCAACGACGAAGCAAAAGCCTACGCGATTTATAGCTGGGTGGCGCACAATCTTACCTACGATCTGGCTGGCGTAGAAGTCCTGGCCACTTATACCTCGATGAATGAGGTGACCAAAGAGGCGCTGGCCAAACGCAAGGGTGTGTGCAGCCACTATGCGCAGCTTTTTGATGCACTGGCCAGTGAAGCTGGGATTCCTTCGCTGGTCGTGTCGGGTTATGTGAAATCAGAAAAGGAAATTCATAAAATTCCCCATGCCTGGAATGCGCTCATGCTTGATGGGGATTGGTATCTTTTTGATCCTACCTGGGGATCAGGTTATCTAAATCTGAATACCAATCGGTATCATCAGGAATATTCCGAAAAGTATTTTAAAGTTTCACCTCCTGTGATGATAAAAACGCACATGCCGTTTGATCCGCTGATGCAAATGCTGAATTATCCGATAACTCCTGCCGATTTTGCATTGGGAACAAAGCCGGCTGAGCCTAATTATCTGGATTACAAAACGGAAATAGAACTATATCGGGCGCTTTCGGAAGAGCAGCAGCTTCCAGAAATCCTTGCACGTATAGAACAACAAGGCATTGCCAACCAAATGATACGGAACCAGTATGTGAATTTGCAACGACAATATGATGTCTATCTTGCCAATCAGCTCGTTTTGACGCACAACCGCGCGATTTACAAGCTCAAGGATGTTATTGACGATTACAACAAATATGTTGCTTTTTCAAATTCCCATCGCGGCGGTTCACCCAGCGAACTGAACCGCATGCAGGCATGGCTGCAAAGGATAGAACAAAATGCGCTGGCGGTTGATGCAATTTTCGACACG
>CAZTCX010000008.1:0-40178 GCA_964612515.1 uncultured Lentimicrobiaceae bacterium
CGGATATTCTCGTTTTTGGATAGGCTTCATCTGGTTTCAGTCCGGCGGCTTTCTGATATTCCGCTTTCGCGGAAGCGTAATCTTCGGCAGCAAAAGCCTGATCGGCGGCGGCAATGGCCGTTGAATAAGCGGCATCGGTTTCGGCCAGCGACGAAAGCAAAGTTTCAATTTCGGTAATTCTCGTCTGTGGATAAGTTTCGTCGGGTTTCAGTCCGCTGGCCTTTTGGTATTCTAATTTAGCGGAAGCGTATTCTTCAGCAGCAAACGCCTGATCGGCGGCAGCAATGGCAGAAGCGTAAGCAGCATCGGTTTCTGCAATTCCGATTTTCGATTGCAACGCATTCATTTTGTCGCGTGGAAATTCTTCCTCCGGTTTAAGCGACGAAGCCGTGGTATAAGCAGCAAGCGCCGCCTTGTCGTTGCCGGCTTCTTCCGCATTTTTACCATCGGCAAGCGCCTGCGTGTATTGCTCCTCCGTGGCAGCCATTTGTTCGATGAGCCGGGTGGCTTCGGTGATGCGCACTTTGGGATAGCTTTCGTCGGGCATCAGCCGGCTTGCCTCCTGATATTGTGGCAACGCTTCGGCATAGTTTTTCTGATTGAAAAACCCATCGGCATCAGCCAATGCAGCATCATAAGCCTGCCGGCGTTGCAGCGTCTCACCCTCGCGCTTAGCAATGGACTCATCGATGCGGCTGATCATGCTCCCGGGATAGGCTTCATCCTTTTTTATTTGCTGCGCCTGCTGGTATGCGGTGCGTGCCTTTTGATACTCCTGATTGACGTAAAGCTCATCGGCGCGGGCTACGGCTTCTTCGTATTCGGCTTTATTGCTTTGGTAGCGATCTATTTCAGCAATCTTTTCTCTTGGCACAGCCTCACCCGGCTTGAGTTGAAGCGCTTTCTGAAATTCCGTTTTGGCCTGGTCGTATTGTTTACTTTCAAAATATGCCAGTCCAAATTTTATTAAACTATTGTAATCTTTTTCAAGGTTTTCATTGTGTTTGATCATTGCGTTAAGCTCCAGAATGCGGCTGGTGGCATGATCCTGACCGGGATTCAGATCGTTGGCAGCAATATATTTATCCAGAGCCTGCTGCCATTTTTCCTGTTGGTACAGGTTGTCGGCCTCACGAACCAAGTCGTTGTAACGGCCATCAGAAGGATCGGTGATGCCCAAAATATTATTGATTTCGGTGATGCGCTCCTGCGGATGTTTCTCGGCAGGGCGGAGTTGCAGCGCCTGTTGGAACGCGGCTTTGGCTCCCGTGTAGTTTTTTTCAAAATATAGCTTCTCAGCCTGATTGAGCACCGCATTGTAATCAGCTTTTTCAGCACCGGTTTGTGCCGAAATAAGATGAAACGAGAAGGAGAAAAACAACAATAAAATCAGGCGATATTTAAAGGTAGGTTTTGCCGCAAACATGCACATGCTTCTTTGGTTATCAATAAGCTATTCGATATTATTTATCAGGAAATTACAAATCAATCTATTAACCGTCAAGAGCCGAAAATATTGTTTTGCAGCCATTGTCGAAAGAGGGTTTTGAGCTAAAGAATTTTGCCGTCGGCGATGGTGAGTTTGCGGTCGGCCATGTCGGCAAGTACGGTGTTGTGAGTGACGATGATGAAAGTTTGGTTGAATTGTTTGCGCAAATCGAAAAACAGCTGATGAAGTTCGACGGCTGATTTTGAGTCGAGGTTGCCGGAGGGTTCGTCGGCAAGTATCACTGCCGGGTCGTTGATCAGTGCGCGGGCTACAGCCAGTCGTTGTTGCTCGCCACCCGAAAGCTGCGCCGGCTTATGTGTGGCGCGTTCTTCCAGATTTAAAAACTTAAGAAGTTTTAATGCTTTTTCCTCTGCTTTGCTGCGGCTTATTCCGCGAATAAAGGCAGGAATACAAACATTTTCCAGCGCCGTAAACTCAGGCAACAAATGATGAAATTGAAACACAAAACCAATCTGGCGGTTGCGAAACTCCGAAAACTTACGTTCGGGGAGCAGATCAATCTGATTATTATCATAAAAAATACTCCCCTTGTCGGGACGATCGAGTGTGCCCAGGATATGCAGCAGGGTGCTCTTTCCGGCGCCCGATGCGCCCACAATTGATACCACCTCACCCTTTTGTATTTCCAGGTCGATGCCCTTGAGCACGTGCAGCGCGCCATAGGATTTGTGGATGTTTTCGGCTCTGATCATAACTGGAAAATTCTGGTTTAAAAAGGAGTTTTAAAGTTTTCGAAGAGAGGAGCTGTCTGATCTTTTGCGCTAAGCACCGGATTTTCTACGCCCCACCTGATGTTGAGGGTTGGGTCGTCCCAGCGGAGTGCGCCTTCGGAATCTTTGTTGTAAACGTTGGTGCATTTGTAGAAAAATACCGTTCGTTCGGCCAGTGTCAAAAAGCCATGGGCAAAGCCTTCCGGAATCCAGTACATCCATTTGTTTTCTTCGGAAAGTACGATGGAAGCCCAGCGGCCATAGGTGGGGGAGTGACGTCGCAAATCCACGGCTACATCCAGCACAGCGCCCTGCATCACGCGCACGAGCTTGCCCTGCGCATAAGGTGGATGCTGAAAATGCAAACCCCGCAGCACATGCTTGCCGGAGCACGACTCGTTGTCCTGCACAAAATCCACAGGAATGCCTTTTTCAATAAAGTTTTTACGATTATAACTTTCGAAAAAATAGCCACGGTCATCTTCAAATACACGTGGCTTGATGATCAGCAGGTCTTTTATGTCGGTTTCTACAACATCCATCTTGGACTTTTTTTGCGGCCAAAGATACACAACAACCCGAAACCTTAACCCGTAATATGCATGCGCTGGAAGCTTTAGCAGAATAGCTTAAAAAAGGATGCCAATTTTTAAACCTGCCGAAACGCTTAACGGAACTTCCTCAGAGAGAATGGCATAACCATATCGATACCCGCCATCCTGGTTATCAAAACCATAGCCGGCACCGGCATAAAAATCGACCAAAAAGATATCGTTGATCACCCACTGTTTACCAAGCACCAGTTGAATCATCAATGAGTATGTTTCGATACGTTCGGTGCGTTGGATGTAGTCGGGGTAGTCATAGGTTTCCTTATCTGAAGAGTAATAGCCGAAACCAATTTCGGGTTTGATGTAGGCTCCCTTCAGTATGTGGGCATAGCGCAAATTGCGGATGTAGAAATCGGGCGATTTGATAAACTTCACGCCATATTTTATAAACATCCCACTTGGATTATTGTCTTGTGTATCTACGCCCAGGCCGATAATTCCAATGGTACCTTCCATACTATTACCGGGCTTGAGGCTGTATTCGTATGCCAGTGTGGTGTTGCCGGTTAGCGGAGCCAGAAAATCGATCTTCAAAGCATTTTTGTTTTGATGCAGATAGTTTTCCGGGTTGTCGATTTGAGCCATAAAAGTAAGCTCCTGCCCATTCTCAAAAATTAGCTTTTTGATTTTGTCGGTGTCCGTAGTAAAAAGCACATCTGCCGGATAGTCGGCCCGAATGTATTTCACCTCGTCGCTGCCAATTTCTTTCACCTTGCAGCGAAGCGTGTCGGAGCTGTAATTGATAATCATATCCTGTGCATTGACTGTTGCCGCCAGCAAAAGCATCGTTAGCAGCGCGATTATTTTGTTTGTTCTCATTGTTTTTTATTTCGTTAGTAATGATAAGCGAAAACCTTCTAAAACCTTCAACTTTTTATGGAAGCCAAAGCTTGCAAAGCTAATGCCAACTCACTTATTCATCAATATTTTTATGATAATCCTTTTGCAGTATTATTCCGCGCCCTTTTGTTAAAGGGCTTTGCAGCGATGGTTTTTTATCAAATTTATTAATCGAATCTCATCCCAAGATCGCAAAGCAGCCTTCGGCATTTCGTATATCTTTGCGCAAAAATTTACAGAGCATGAGCGAACAATTAGTTTCCATCGAACCGGAGAATCAGGTTCGGATAGGTTTTACCCACGGCGACATCAACGGCATAGGCTACGAAGTGATCATCAAAACACTGATGGACAAGCGTATTATGGACATGATCAACCCGGTGGTTTTTGGCAATTCCAAAGTAGCTTCCTACCACCGCAAGACGCTTGATATAAAGGATTTCAATTTTAATCTTGTCAAAAAACCAGACGTTGCCAATCCTGCGCGTGCCAACATTGTAAATATCGACGAGCGTGAGGTAAAGATACAATTGGGCACCGCTACTGAAATTGGTGGGGAAATGGCCTACCTTTCTTTAATAGCTGCTGTAGAGTCGATGGATCGTGGAGAGCTTGACGCCATCGTTACGGCGCCTATCAACAAGAAAATTATCCAATCCAAAGATTTTAATTTCCCCGGGCATACTGAATTTTTTGCCAGTCGCTACAACGTGCACAACTTTCTGATGCTGATGGTGAGCGGCAACTTCCGCATTGGCGTCATCACCGGGCACATCCCATTGCGCGATGTTCCGGCGGCGCTTAACGAAAATCTTATCCTCAATAAACTGCAAATTATGCATGATTCGCTGCGGCGCGATTTTGCCATTGCCAAACCGCGCATTGCCTTGCTGGGACTCAACCCGCATGCCGGCGACAATGGTTTGCTTGGTAAGGAAGAGCAGGAAATCATCAGTCCGGCCATCAATAAAGCTTTCGACGATGGCATGCTGGTGTTTGGCCCCTATCCCGCTGATGGCTTTTTTGCAACCAGTCAATACACTCAGTTCGACGGCATCCTGGCCATGTACCACGATCAGGGACTTGTGCCTTTCAAAGCATTGGCGTTCGACAGCGGCGTAA
The DNA here is from genome assembly GCA_964612515.1 of uncultured Lentimicrobiaceae bacterium. GTDB lineage: Bacteria > Bacteroidota > Bacteroidia > Bacteroidales > 4484-276 > SABY01. The sequence continues at coordinate 4,794 of CAZTCX010000008.1, forward strand.
ATTTTACCGCTGGATTGCCTATCATCCGCACTTCGCCTGCCCACGGCACCGCCTACGAAATCGCCGGCAAAGACAAGGCCAGCGAGGCAAGCATGCGTGCCGCCGTTTACCTGGCCTGCGATGTTTTCCGTAATCGAACCGAATTTGATTTGGCCAACGCCAATCCGCTGGATGTGGATGATAACGACAACGGGAACGGCAACAACAACCGGTAGAGACGCACTGCCGTGCGTCTAAATGTTTGACGAGAATAAAAAGGAATAAAATTGGGATGTAGAGACGCACTGCTGTGCGTCTAAATGTTAAAATAAATACAACAGATCGTTTATGTTAAGACGCCCAATTTGGGCGTCTTTACGTTAACACAGAGTCCAAAAAGGATCCAAACGCCAAGTTTAAAATTTCAATTAAATCCACACAAACAAGTTCCAAAAAAACAAATCGACCGCAAAATGCAACCGCCGACAGCCATCAGAAACAATATCAAATACGCTTTGCGTTTTTTTGTTGAGTTTTGAATATTGAATTTTATTTGTGTTTTGATTTATTGACTTTTGGAATTTGTATGCAGAAATTGCCAAGAAGCGATTCTAATAATTAAATCTAACTATCGATGCTTAACCAGAAGTTTACGGTTACGGAGATTGTAAAAATTCTCAAAGGGAAATTGGTGCCCCGGCTGGTGGCCGATTTTACCATCAATGACATCATCATCGACAGCCGGCGCTTGTTTAAAGCTGAAAACACTATTTTCTTTGCGCTCAAAAGCAAGCGTAACGACGGCCATAAATATATCGGCGAGCTTTACCAAAACGGGTTGCGCAACTTTGTGATTTCCAATGCGAGCTTTGATGTATCAAATTATCCCGAGGCCAATTTCATCCTCACCGAAAATACGCTGATTGCATTGCAAACGCTCGCTGCCACCTATCGTTCCCGCTTCACGATACCGGTGGTGGGAATTACCGGGAGCAACGGCAAAACCATTGTAAAAGAATGGCTTTATCAGCTCATTTCGCCCGACCGGCGCGTGGTGCGCAGCCCCAAAAGTTACAACTCGCAGGTGGGCGTGCCGCTCTCGGTGTGGCAGATGGATGCTGATTATGAGTTGGCGATCTTCGAAGCTGGCATTTCCGAACCGCAGGAGATGCTGAATCTGCAGCGTATCATCCGGCCTACTATTGGCATATTTACCAATATCGGTGAGGCGCACAACGAAAACTTTATCAACTATCAGCAAAAAGTTGGCGAGAAGCTCAAACTCTTTACCAAAGTTGAGACACTCATTTATTGCCCCGACCACAAGGCCATTCAGGAGGTGATTATTCGGTCGGAGATTTTGGAAGGAATCAAGGCTTTTACCTGGAGCCGGCAGCATGAGGCAACGCTGCGTATCATGGAAGTATCGCATCCGCAGAAGCAACTATCCCGCATCAGCGGAATTTATAAGGGTAGCAATATTTCTATCGACATTCCTTTTACTGACGAAGCTTCCATAGAAAACGCCATCCATTGCTGGTCGCTGATGATTTTGTTGGGTTACGATGAGCAGACAATTACGCAACGTATGCAGGCGCTCACGCCCATTGCCATGCGACTGGAACTTATCGAAGGCATCAACAACTGCACGATCATCAACGATAGTTATAATTCTGACATCAACTCGCTTGAGATAGCACTCGATTTTTTGAACCAGCATACGCAGCAAACCGGGAAAACCGTGATCCTTTCGGATATCCTGCAAAGTGGCAAAAGCGATCTTTATCTTTATAAAAAAATAGCCGAGATGCTGGCGCAGAAAAACGTCAGGCATCTTATCGGCATTGGCCCGGCCATCAGCAGGCAGGCGGAGCAGTTTGCAATGGAAAAATCATTTTATCCGTCCACCGAAGAATTTCTAAAGACATTTTCTTTTACAAAATTCCAAAACCAGGGCATCCTGCTCAAAGGTGCACGGGTATTTGAATTTGAGCAGATAAGTCATGCGCTGCAGCAGCAGGCGCACGAAACGGTGCTGGAAATCAATCTGGATGCGCTTATTCATAATCTGAATTATTACCGGAGCAAGCTACAAGCCGGCACCCGCCTGATGGCGATGGTAAAAGCAGGCTCTTATGGCATGGGTAGCTTCGAGGTGGCCAATGCGCTGCAACTGCACAAGGTTGATTATTTGGCGGTGGCCTATGCCGACGAAGGGGTGGAGCTACGCAAAGCCGGCATTACGTTGCCCATTATGGTGATGAATCCCGACCAGGCCAGTTTCGATGCCATCCTCGTCCACAATCTGGAACCGGAGATTTACAATCAGCGCGTGCTTGCCATGCTCGAAGATGCCATTCGGCGCAACTTGCTGCCACGCAACAAACCCGTAAAAATTCATTTGAAAATAGATACCGGAATGCACCGGCTGGGCTTCGAAGCTGCTGATATTGAGTTGGCGCTGGAGCGGATTTCGGCCAACAGCCGCATTTATGTGCAGAGCGTCTTCACGCATCTGGCTTCCAGCGACGTTCCTTCCGACGATGATTTTACACGCAGCCAGATTGACCTTTTTAACAATCTCGCCGAGCAGATTATTAATAAAATAGGACATTCTGTGCTGAAACATGTGCTCAACACGGCTGCCATCAACCGCTATCCTGATTCGCAATTCGACATGGTGCGGCTTGGGATTGGCTTGTATGGCATTGCACCAATAGCGTCGGAGCAACAGGAGCTGCAAAATGTGAGTGCGCTCAAATCTACAATCTCACAGATAAAACACATCGCTGCCGGCGAAACCATCGGCTATGGCCGCGCAGGGAAAGCCGGTCATGACATGCTGCTGGCAACCATCCCCATCGGATACGCAGACGGTTTTCATCGCATCCTGAGCAATGGCCGGGGGCATCTTTTTATTAAAAACAAACTGGTGCCCGTAGTCGGAAATATTTGCATGGATATGACTATGGCCGATGTTACCGGCCTGGAAGTAAAAGAAGGCGACGAGGTGTTGATTTTTGGTAATGAACGGAGTATTTCCGAGCTCGCCCATGAGATGGGCACCATTCCCTACGAAATCCTTACGGGAATATCAAAACGTGTAAAGCGGGTCTATTTCCAGGAGTAGTGAATTACTCCCCCGAGCTAAGCCACCCAGCCAGTGTGTGCCGGTAATCATATCCGGCAGCTTTGCGCAACTTGCTGTCGTCAAAAACGGTGTCGTCTGATTCGAGGCGGAGCGCCAGTTCAGGCCAGTCGATGAGTTTTATTTGTGCGCTATATTTATCTGCAACCATTTGTGCAGCCTGCAGCAGCGAGAGGTTTTCGCCACCGATATTATAAATTTCATTTTTGGTTTCCGGCGAGCGGATAGCTGCAACCATGACGGCTGCAATATCCGAAACATGCGTAAACGTGCGCCTGATGCTGCCGTCGCCAAAAAGCGTAATAGTGCCTTGTTGCTGCGCCTGGCTGATAAAAAATCCGATGGTGCCGTACGAAAAGCCGCCGCCAAACACATTGCCGTAAGGCACACAAATCCTAAAAATGGTGTAGTCGATGTCGAAAGCGTTGTGGTACATCCATAGCAGGTTTTCGGCAGCCAGCTTGTTGACGGCGTAGATGGTTTTGGTCTCCTTGGCGTCGGATTCTTTCAGCGCGTAATCTTTTACACCTTTATAAACAAGTCGGGTGGATGGATAAACGATGTGAGCCTGGCAGCCACTTTTGCGCATCCATTGCAGCAGGTTGAGCAGGCCGGTTTCGTTGGCACGAATAAATTCCTCATGCCGGTCGAAGCCTGCGCCTGTGCCGGTAAGTCCGGCCATAAAAAAGATGAAGTCGGCGCTGGCATCCAGTTGATCGAAGTCAGCGGCTTTGGTAATGTCGAGGCGGGCGTAAGGGTGATCGGGCAGAAGTGATTTTTCCTGCAGGTCGTAAAGTGACGTAGTAAATCCTTGCTGTTGCAGATAATCCGCTAGATGCCTGCCCAGATATCCGTTGCTGCCGATGACGAGTGCTTTTTGCATATTTACTTTTCGTGATAATTCAGGCGCTGCCCGACGATGTAAGTGGGGCGTCCTTTTACATTTTCAAAAATCTTACCTACATAAATTCCAATCATTCCCAAAATAGTAATGACCAGTCCGGAGACAAACCAGATGGAGAGGAAGGTGCTCGTCCATCCCGACACGGCTTCGGCTTTTACAAAATAACGCACCACCAGCACGATGGCCAAAATTGCAGTAATCAATGAAATCAGCAGGCCTAGCTTTACGGTAAGGCGCAGGGGTTTGTCAGAAAAGGAAACGATGGTATCGAAAGCCAGTGTGAGGCGTTTGTGGAAATTATAGGAAGACCGTTTTCCGTCAGTTCTTTCAGCGTGGGCAATGGGCAGCTTGGTGAGCCGGAATCCTACCCAATGAATCATGGTGGGATAGTAGCGATAATAGTCGTTCATGCTGCGCAGCGCATCCACAACTTTGTGATGATAAATGGCAAAGTTGGCAACGGAAGAATCCATGTGTGTGTCGGTGAGATAGCTTAGCAGATAATAGAAAATGCGTGAAAAGAACTTTTTCAGGAAGTCGTCCTGGCGGTTTTGGCGGCTGGCCAACACGATGTCAAAGCCTTGCTGCGCCTTTTGGTAAAGGTTAACAATTTCTTCAGGACGATCCTGTAGGTCGCAGTCGAGCGTAACTATCCATTCGCCGCGGGCATGGTCGAGGCCGCAGTTGAGCGCATATTGCTGGCCGAAGTTGCGGCTGTGGCGGATGCCGATTATTTTGGGATCGGTGGTGCAAAGCTGTTCGATGATCTCCCACGAAGTGTCGGGGCCATGGTCTTCCACCAGAATGATTTCATAGTTGTCGGTGATGGTTTCTGCCGAAACTTTTATGCGTTGCACCAGCTCCCGCAGCGAGGCTGATGCGCCATACACCGGACTGATAACGGAAATGAGCGGTTTATTTTCCATAGGTGCAAAAGTATTAATTACAACGAAGAAAGCCGGCGGATGTCATCCAGGGTTTTGCTTTGCAGCAGCACATCGTGATAATGCTTTTCGGGGGTGCCGATGGTAATGGTGCGATGAAATTCGCGCAAAGCGCCCACAAAATGATTGTCGGGCGCGAGCTGGTATTCGTGCCGTTGGTTTTGTTGCTCAAGCACTACCAGTGGGCTAAAGTCGGGCCTGGGCGTAAAAGCGCGGTCGGCGGTGATTTTACCACGTGTGCCCCAAATCTGGTAGTTGCCCTGATAATAATGATCGAACCCAAATGAAGCGTGTGCACTGATGCCATTTCCATTGTCCAGGAAAGCACTTCCGTAAATATTCGTTCCCGTTTTAGGATCGATCTTCAAATTGGCAGCTTTCACCGTAAAATCATCACCCAGCACAAAATGCACGGCGCGCACGGTATAGCCGGCAGCGTCGAGCAGCGCGCCGCCGCCCACGGCATCGTCGTAGCGGAAGTTACCATCCGGCAGCGGCGGAAAACCAAAGTTGGCGGAGAATACCCGCACATCACCAATTTCTCCTTTTTTTATCAAATCAAAAATAAACTTATGCTGGCTGTGGTATTGAAACATAAAATCTTCCATCAGCACCAGCTTATTTTTTTTGGCCAAAGCCACCATTTCTTCTGCGGAAGCAAAATCGGCGGCAATGGATTTTTCGGCAAGCACATGTTTGCCCGCAGCGAGGCTTTTCATTATCCAGGTGTGGTGCAAGCCGGTGGGCAAGGGCATATAAATAGCCTCGATGTCGGGACGTGAAAGCAGGTTTTCGTAACCGGTGATAGCTTCCAGACCAAATTGCTGTGCGAATTTTTCGGCTTTTTCGGTAGTTCGGCTCGCCACTGCCACCACATTGTATTCGGGCAGTGTGAGCATAGCCGGTACCACCGAGCGCTGCGCGATGGCTGCACAGCCCATGATTCCGATATTAATTTTTTTAGTCATAAAATAATCTTCTGCTTTTTACTAAAATCTTCTGGTAAATCCCAAAAAACAAAAAACCAATGATCAAATAAATTCCAAAAGACAACAATCAATCAAATCTCAAAAAACCAATGATCAAATAAATTCCAAAGTTCAAATGGGGAAATTTTAAAAAAGGCAAACGGCTATACCTGAAGGAGTTTGAAATTTGGATATTGTGATTTATTTGTCATTTCAGTATTGTCCTTTGGAGTTTTAATAAATCCCCTTTACGGCGACAAAGCCGGCTGCTGTTTGAGCGCAGTACTGCTGTCGTTGATGTAAATCTCTGACCACGCATTGTGCAGCTCGAAGCGCTTGAGCAGTCGCAGGCCAGGATGTTTCATAACGCCTTCGAGTTGATATTGTTCCACTTTGCTATAAACTACATATTCTACGTTATCATCCCAGGTATTGGCCAGATTATTAAAAAGCCGATCGCCACTAAGATAGCCTATTTCCGGTCGGTACAGGTTTGAAATCATCAGAAAATGGCTTAGGATACGGTGATTGTAAAGCTCGTTTTCTTCGAGATAATTAACCACTTGCTGATGCACCCTAATATTATCAACACCTCCCAGCGAATTGTCGCCACTGTCAGTGCGTGAGGTGAAATAATAGGCCTGGGATGCAATCACCGCCGCTGCCATCAAATAACTCAGCCACCGGTAACGGCCAAATCCTTGCATCACCATCACAGACGTAATGATGATAAACGCCACGATGGCAACAAGAAAGTAGCGGTTGGATAGAAAATTGAAGATGCTGATGAATTGATAGATAAAAATGAAAAGCACAAAAAACCATATCATCTGCCACTGCTTTGCAGAAATTTTCTTGCCGGGTCGGATAAAATAAAACAGTAGCGCTGCAAGCAAAAACCATTTTAACCAGAAGCGACCATGCCAGCCGAAAATGATATGGGTGGTAATGCTGATAGCGTATTTAAGCCCATCCATAGTAGTGTTCATGCTTTGGATGCGCAACGGATCGAAAAACCAGCCGTAGGTTAATTTTTGCGCGATAAGGAAAAGTCCAAAAATAAAAACAGGGATGGCGATGATAAGATAACGCACCACAAATTTACGCAGCGTCACCTTTTCGGCGTGCAGCAAAAAGAATTCGATGAGCTGCCAGACACCCAAAGCAAATATTACAAAAAGCCCCGATTCTTTGGTCATCACAAGCATGGCCGAAAATAAAGCATAGAGCCACCATCGCCTTTTAAACCAAAAATAAATTGTCCACAAAGCCAGCAAAGACACCATGATTTCGAGCAGCAGGAAGCTCGACTGCGCCATGAAGAGTGGCTGCAGCATGAGAAGCACTACTGCCAACAGCGCAGCATCTTTGTTGAAGCGGCGGCCTATTATGTAATAAAGGCTCAATAAAAGAAGCACCGCTATAAAAAGTGCAAAACTCTTTGCGTTGAAGATGGAATAACCAAAAACCTTAAGCCAAAGGGATGCTGTGAAGTGAAAAAACAGCGGATGCCCGAACGACAAATCCGGTGATAGTGCCGAGGGGAGCAGGCCTGGGTCATCCAAATACATCTGGTGAACTGCAGGGCCAAAGGCAAAACCTTCGTCACCAAAGTAGGGCAATGAGAGGTGTGGGATTTTAAATATTACAAAAGCAGCAATCAAAAGCAGCAGCAATATTTCGCGGCGCCACCGCATAAGACCTCCGCGTTTTTGATCTGGCTGAGGAAGCGCTGTCGGATGCTCGTGGTAGGTATCCCCTTTGTCGAAGAGATTGTATTTGAAGATACACCACAAAGCTCTGAGGCCATCGCGCCAGTTGATCTTTTTTCCTTCGTCGTAGGTGCGCCCGTAGTAGGAGATGCCAATTTCGTAAATAGCCAGGTTTGGAATGCGTGATATTTTGGCCGTTACCTCCGGTTCAAAACCAAATCGCTTTTCTTTCAGGTCGAGATTTTTAACAACCTCAGCACGGAAGAGCTTGTAGCAGGTTTCCATGTCGGTAAGGTTGAGATTGGTAAACATATTCGACAAGCCGGTGAGCAATTTGTTGCCGATGCTGTGCCAGAAGAAAAGGATACGATGGGGCTGGCCACCAATAAAACGGGAGCCATAAACCACGTCGGCGCCATGTTCGAGTATTGGCCGCAGCAAAGCGTTGTATTCGTTGGGATCGTACTCCAGATCGGCATCCTGAATGATGATAAAATCGCCGGTTGCTTCGGCGATGCCCCGATGTAGTGCCGCGCCTTTACCCTGGTTTACCGGCTGCCGGTATATCCGACATTCCACCTGACCGTTTTCAGCTATAAAAGTTTCGACCAACTGGATGGAATCGTCGGTGGAGCAGTCGTCCACGATCACCATTTCCATTTTGAGATCGTGGACGAGTTTTACAGCAGCTACACGCCCAAGCAGTTTTTCAATTGTTCGGGCTTCGTTGTAAACGGGGATTACTACCGAGAGCTTCATCTTATTCTATTGCGGAAATTCGATTCTGTTTATTTGCTGTCGCCGAGAATAAGCGGCAGGCCACCTTCTTTGTTGCCGATCACCACGACTTTGGAGTTGGGCGATTCAGCCAGTCGTATGGTGGCATCAATACCTTTTTCGCGCAGGATTTTGTCGGTGAGACTTTCGCTCAGGATGCGGTTTGCCACCGCTTTTCCTTCGGCATCAATACGCTGGCGCTGGGCTTCTTTTTGTGCTTTTTCGAGTTTAAACTCATATTCCAGCGACTCTTGCTCTTGCTTCAGTTTGCTTTCGATGGCCTGTTTGATGGTGGGTGGAAGTATGATGGAGCGGATCAAAACTTTGTTGATCTGTACGTGCTTGCCAGCGAGGATTTCAATAGTCGCCTTGTACATTTCATCCTGGATCGCGTCGCGTTTGGTCGAATAAATCTCTTCTGGAGTGTAGCGCCCAATGACGCTCCGGGCTGATGCACGCAGCGCTGGAATTACTACGCGTTGTGTGTAGCTTAGCCCGATCTTGCTGTGCAGCAGACCAATCTCTTCGTAGGTTGGTTGGTACCAAACGGATACATCTGCGCTAATTTCCAGGCCATTGCTCGAAAGCACATTCATAATCTCGGCCATCTCTTGCTGCCTGGTTTCGTAAACGTACATATTGTTCCATGGCGCCAGAAAGTGGAAGCCTTCGCTGTAGGTACGCGTAGTGTCGATACCACCGCCAAAGGTTCGGAAAAGAACGCCGCCATGTCCGGCTTCGATGTTGGTTGTCATCCGGCTGCCAAAAGCGATCAGTACGATCACCACCACGATGATGGCTGCGATGGGTATGATTTTTTTAAAATTTAATTCTTCTTGTGCCATGTTTTTTATTTTTTATGTTTTGTTGATTGAATGAATTCAAAAGGTAGTTGATTGCCGCTTTCGCTAAATGGTTGCTTCTGCGCATAGTTTCCACGGCTGGCAAAGATCGTACTTTTGGCGGAACTGGCTTCACAATCATGATGGCGACTTTGTGAACTGCCGAGTGAGAGTTGCTGACCGCTTCCTTAAGCGAAACTTATTGTAATGAAAGTTTGCGGCTTTGCCGCTTAATCCTACCTTTGCAGACAAATATTTATTTATCTGGAACACAAACAAAACATCATGACTGCGAGAGCCATCGATCAAAATTTTACAGCCGAACAAATCCAGGAACAAATCAAGTATCTCAGCTTGCTCGCCAAGCAATTTCCTACTGTGCAAACGGCCTGTACCGAGATCATCAACCTGGAAGCTATCCTTAAATTACCCAAAGGCACCGAGCATTTCCTTTCGGATATCCATGGAGAGTATGAGCTATTCAGCCATTTGTTGCGTAATGGATCGGGAGTGATCCGGCAGAAAATAGAAGATGTTTTTAAAAATACCCTGCGCGGTTTTATCAAAGATGAGCTGGCTACGCTAATTTATTATCCGGAAGAAAAGCTGGTGCTGATCGAGAAACGCGAAAAAAACATCGACGAGTGGTACGCTGTCACCTTGCAGCGGCTTATCGGAGTAACGCGGGCTACGGCATCCAAATACACACGTTCAAAAGTGCGTAAAGCATTGCCGCCCGACTTTGCTTACATCATCGAAGAACTTTTACACGAAAGCCCCGATTCGCATAACAAAGCAAGCTACTTCGACGGAATCATTCATACCATTATCCGCATAGAGCGTGCGCGCGAATTTATCATCGCCATCTGCCGTCTTATCCAAACGCTGGCCATCGACCGCCTGCACATTGTTGGCGACATCTACGACCGCGGCCCCCATCCCGAAAAGGTGATGGACAAACTTCTCAGCTACCACTCCATCGATATACAATGGGGCAACCACGACATTATCTGGATGGGAAGCGCAGCCGGCATACGTGCGCTCATCGCCAACCTGGTTCGGATTTCGGCGCGCTATATGAACCTCGATACCATCGAGGATGGTTATGGAATAAGTTTGTTGCCACTGGCAACTTTCGCCAACGAAGTTTACGAAGATGATCCGTGCCATCGTTTTCAGCCCAAAGTGATGGTTACCTCCGCTACCGATGTCAAATATCTGAAGATGATCGCACGCATGCAAAAAGCCATGGCCGTTATCCAATTTAAGCTCGAAGCTCAAATCATTGGGCGCAACCCACAGTTTGAAATGGACGACCGCAACCTATTGCATCTGATCAGTTACGACAAAGGAATCATTACTATCGGCGGTAAAGAATATCCGCTCAGCGATACCCATTTCCCAACCATCAATCCCGAAGATCCCTACACGCTCACCGATGACGAGCACGACGTAATAGAAAAGTTGCGCACCTCCTTTATGCAAAGCGAACGGCTGAAAAAACACGTCAAGTTTATGTATGCCAAAGGCAGCATGTACCTGCGCTACAACAATAACCTGCTGTTGCACGGCTGTCTGCCTATGAATGCTGATGGCAGCTTCACGGCAATTCCAATTGAGCAGGAGATGCTCAGCGGCCGAAAGCTGATAGATCGTTTTGATGTATTTGCACGCAAATCCTATTTTACACGCAACGATAAAAGTCCTGATTTTTTGGCGCGCGACTATATGTGGTATCTATGGTGCGGCCCGAAGTCGCCACTTTTTGGCAAGGCGAAAATGGCCACCTTTGAGCGCTATTTCATAGATGATAAAGAAACGCACAAGGAGATAAAAGATAGCTACTTCTCGCTGACGGAACAGGAGGCTACACTCGACAAAATTCTGCAGGAATTTGATTTGGATGAATCCAAAGCGCACCTCATCAATGGGCATGTTCCGGTAAAGGTGAAAAAAGGCGAGAGCCCGATCAAAGCCAATGGAAAATTGCTGTTGATTGATGGCGGGATGTCGAAAGCTTATCAAACCGAAACCGGCATCTCTGGCTATACATTAATTTACAATTCCTATGGAATGGTGCTGGTGGCCCACGAGGAATTTGATTCGGCTGCAAAAGCCATCGAAGAAGAGCGGGATATCATTTTCAATGTATCTCATCTCGAAAAAAACGCTAATCGCATGACTGTGGAGGATACCGATAACGGTAATAATCTGCGCCAGCAAGTCAACGACCTGGAAATGCTGCTGGCTGCTTACCGCAAAGGATTGATAAAAGAACAGCGTTAACAGGTTATTTTTTAAGGATTAACAAAAAAATATTTGTCCAATAAAAAAATAGAAATATCTTTGCACACCATTTTAGAAAAGTAAAATTACAAATAGCATGTATTTAACCTCAGAAATTAAACAGGATATTTTTAAGAAGCACGGCAAATCAGACAATGATACCGGCTCTGCTGAAGGACAGATCGCACTGTTCACCCACAGGATCATACACCTGACGGGGCATCTAAAAGAAAACAAAAAGGACTTCTTCACCCGCCGTTCGTTGGTGCGTTTGGTTGGCAAAAGACGCCACTTGCTCGATTACCTCAAGGACACAGATATTGAGCGTTACAGAGCTATTATTAAAGAACTCGGCTTGAGAAAGTAGCGATAAGAAAAAATGATAATTCTAACAAAAAAAGGCAATACTTTACGAATTGCCTTTTTTTGTATTTTTAAAAAGTTAAAAACTAAGAAGTAAACAGATGAACGTAAATTCGATCATAGAAAAATTTGAAATGCCCGATGGCAGTACGATCTCCATCGAAACGGGCAAGCTTGCACGCCAGGCCGACGGAGCAGTAGTAGTAAAACAAGGTAACACCATGTTGTTGGCCACAGTGGTCTCCAACAAAGAAGCAAAAGATAATGTGGATTTCATGCCACTGACAGTAGATTATCAGGAAAAATACGCCGCCACAGGCCGCTTTCCCGGCGGTTTTTTTAAGCGCGAAGCACGTCCATCTGAATACGAAATTCTGATTGCGCGTCTGGTTGACAGGGCGCTGCGTCCTTTGTTCCCGGATGATTATCATGCCGAGACACAGGTGTTGATTACGCTATTTTCAGGCGATAAAAATGTAGCTCCCGATGCTTTGGCCGCTTTGGCTGCTTCGGCTGCTCTCGCCGTTTCAGATATCCCTTTCAACGGTCCTATCTCCGAAGTACGCGTAGCGCGCATTGACGGACAATTTGTGGTTAACCCTGCCATCGACGCACTCGAAAATGCCGACCTCGACATCATGGTAGCCGCCACTGAAGACAACATCATGATGGTGGAAGGTGAGATGAAAGAGGTTTCAGAACTGGATTTGATTGAAGCAATGAAAGTGGCCCATGATGTGATCAAGCTGCAATGTAAAATGCAAAAAAATCTGGCTGCAAAAGTTGAGAAGGCACAGCCGAAACGCGTATATTGCCATGAGGTGAATGATGAAGAGCTGCGCGAGCGCATGCTCAAGGAACTTTATGCTAAAGTTTATGAAGTAGCCAGCCGCGGCACTTCCAAGCATGAGCGTCATGATTTGTTTGAAGCTATTAAAAATGATTTCATCGCAAGTCTTCCCGAAGAGGAAGCCGCAGAAAAAGCACCGTTGATTGGTCGCTATTATCACGATGTTGAGAAGAAAGCTGTCCGCGATTTTATGCTAAAAGAGCGCAGACGCATCGACAACCGTCAGCTCGACGAGATTCGTCCCATCTGGTCGGAAGTTGATTACTTACCGGCTACTCACGGTTCTGCAGTTTTTACCCGTGGCGAAACCCAATCACTTGTGAGCGTTACTCTGGGTTCCAAGCTCAACGAGCAGGTGATAGACGGCGCTGTGTTTGAAGGTAAAAACAACTTCATATTGCATTATAATTTTCCTTCATTTTCGACCGGCGAGGTTCGTCCTAACCGCGGCACCAGTCGTCGGGAGGTAGGACATGGCAACCTGGCTTTGCGCGCACTAAAATTTGTGATGCCTACAGGTGAAGCAAATCCTTACACCGTGCGTATCGTCAGCGATATTCTGGAATCGAACGGTTCCTCCTCGATGGCTTCGGTATGTGGCGGAACACTCGCATTGATGGATGCTGGTGTGAAAATTAAAAAACCCGTTTCGGGTATCGCCATGGGACTCATCAGTGAGAAAGGTGGCAGCAACTACGCCATCCTAAGCGATATCCTTGGCGACGAAGATCATCTGGGTGATATGGATTTTAAAGTTACCGGCACGCGCGATGGTATCACTGCCTGCCAGATGGACATAAAAGTTGACGGACTTTCTCACGAACTGTTGGCCGAAGCTTTGGAGCAGGCCAAACGCGGCCGTTTGCACATCCTCGACGAAATGCAGAAGACCATTGCAGAGCCCCGCAGCGATTACAAAGAATATGTACCTCGTATCGAACAGATGCGCGTTCCCAAAGAATTCATCGGCGCTATCATCGGACCTGGTGGGAAAATTATCCAGGATATTCAGGCTGAAACCAATTCTACCCTTGTTCTCGAAGAGATTGGCGACGAAGGTGTAATTGACATCATGGCTGTTGATAAAAAATCGATCGAAGCTGCCAAAGCCCGTATTCGCAATATTATAGCAGTGCCCGAAGTTGGAGCTGTTTATACTGGCAAGGTGAAAAGTGTTACTGCTTTTGGAGCATTCGTTGAAATTATGCCCGGCAAAGAAGGCCTTTTACATATTTCAGAGCTGGAATGGAAAAATACCAGAGAGGTGGAAGATGTACTCAAAGCCGGCGATGAAGTGACCGTTAAGCTCATCGAGGTGGATAGGAAAACCAATAAGATGAAGCTTTCGCGTCGTGCTTTACTGGAAAAACCTGAAGGATACCAGGAAGCACCACCCCGTAGAGAAAGCCGTGACGGCGACCGAAACAGTCGTGGTGGAGATAGAGGTGGAGACCGTGGTGGAAGAAGTGGCGATCGTGGTGACAGCAGAGGCGGAGATCGTGGTGACAGAGGCGGAGACCGTGGTGGAGATCGCGGCGGATACCGTGGTGGTGGAGACCGCCGTGGTGGAGGTGGTGACACCCCGCACCGTCGTCCCGACAGGTACTAAGCCAACCAGCGCCATCAACATGGCGGTTAGCAGACGGTAAAGATTTTTGTTTTGTTTCTCTAATATTCGGCTACTTTTGTCCTACGGCAAGGGTAGCCGATTTTGAATTAAATATCCAGAGATATTATTCGCAATTATGAGACAACTGAAAATCACCCGGTCATTAACCAACCGCGAGACGGTTTCTCTCGACAAATACCTGCACGAGATAGCGCAGCAACCCTTGATTACTGCTGAAGAGGAAGTTGTGCTTGCGCAACGTATCCGTCAGGGCGATAATGATGCTTTACGACAGCTAACTCTTGCCAATCTGCGCTTTGTTATTTCCGTTAGCAAACAATACCAAAACCAGGGATTAAGCCTGCCCGATCTGATTAATGAAGGCAACCTGGGACTTATGAAAGCCGCGCAACGTTTCGATGAAACGCGCGGCTTTAAATTTATCTCCTACGCCGTATGGTGGATCAGGCAAAGCATCATGCAGGCGCTGGCCGAGCAGGCGCGAATTGTACGCTTGCCGCTCAACCGCATCAGCATGATTAACAAAGTTCAGCGTCTTGTATCTAAACTCGAACAGGAGCTTGGGCGCTTGCCGGAGCCAGATGAAATTGCCCGTGCGGCAGATATTTCCGAAAATGAGGTGGCGGATCTGCTGCGCAACGTCGGGCGCCATGCTTCTATCGACGCACCGCTGGGCGAAGACGATGACAACACGATGCTCGACATGCTGCAGCAAAATAACGAGCAAACCCCCGAAGCTGCTTTGATCCGCGAATCTTTGCGTATCGAAATTAACAGATTTATTTCCACGCTCACCCACCGCGAAGCCGAAATACTGCGGTTGTTCTTTGGCCTGACTGGCAGCTATCCGCTTACCCTCGACGAAATCGGCGAACGTTTCAGCATGAGCCGTGAAGGTGTGCGCCAGATAAAGGAACGTGCCATCCGCACACTGAAGCAGAATTCTAATTGCGTTATGTTAAAGTCGTATTTGTAGAGGAGAGAGGGGGGAAAGAAGAGGATAGGAATTAGAAGGGAGAGAAGAGAAAGAGGGGAAAGTAAGTTTTATGGATCTTTGGTGAGAAGGTTTTCGTCGTCGAAAAAAATCAGGCTACATATTTTTTAGCTTTAGCAACTTTTTAGATTATTCCTTCTTGTGATCAGCGATGTAGCCTTGTCCAATTTCTATCAGATTGCTATTGCTTATGAGTTTGATGATCAAATCCAGATTTTTGTTAAAAATGTCGATTAGTAAAATATTAGGGATGTTACCTGTTTTCACAATAATCAATTTATCGGGTGAAGATAATAATAGGTGTGCATCCAGAAAGTCAACATCCTTAGTAATGACTATCCTATTTTGATTGGCGGCAAAGAGTATGATGTCTTTATCGCTTGTTCTGTTTTTAAGTGGAAGTTCGAGGGTATGAATCGAATCAAAGCCTTTCCAGTTTAGAAAATCAGACAGACTTTTTGGTAATTGAGCGTCTACCAGAAATTTCATCACGCAAAAGTGTATATGCTTTTTACCTGCGATAGTTTCCAGGTCAGGATAATCTTGTAGCAATTCTTCAATCGTCATTCCCGAAGCCATGAGTTCGAGCATGTTTTCAATCGGATACCTTAAGCCTCTGATTGTTGGCTTACCATGACAAATATCCGGGTTTATCGTAATTCTATTGAGAAGGTTTTCCATTTTGAGGGTATTAAGCTATTAATAAAAAAGGTTGTTGGTTTTAATTTTTAAATCATTCAAAAGTACATTTTTTCTAAATGATGAAATCTTGCTGAAAATCCTTCCGAAAGATGTGATTCGTGTGGAAATGATAAGCCGATCAAATATCCCTCCCCAGACATGATGGGAGTATCATAAAGATGGGCGGTTAATTAATATTTTTTATACTATTTCCCTTCTTGCCCCTCCAAATCCACGCTTAAATCCAGCTTTCGGAGTTTTGGGATGAAGGCTCCGGTGCCTACAACGGTGAGTAAAGTCATCACACCGCCAAAAACGACAGAGGTCACAGTTCCCATAAGTTTGGCAGTAAGCCCACTTTCAAAAGCGCCCAATTCGTTGGACGATCCAACGAACATAGAGTTTACCGAGGCCACGCGCCCACGCATGTGGTCGGGGGTACGAAGCTGCAAAATAGTTTGCCTTACAATTACAGAAATACCATCGGTGGCACCACTCAAAAACAGCGCGATTACCGACAGCCAAAACCATTGAGATACCCCAAAGACAATGATGCAAACTCCAAAGCCGAAAATGGCTGCAAGTAGCTTCTTTCCGGCATTTTTATTTAAAGGAAAATATGCCGAGGTGAACATGATTAGCAAAGCGCCAACGGCAGGAGCAGCGCGAAGTACACCAAAACCTACGGAGCCGACTTTCAAAATATCCTGCGCATAAATAGGCAACAGGGCAACGGCGCCGCCAAAAAGTACTGCAAACATGTCAAGCGTGATTGCACCAAGGATTACCTTTGTTTTTAAAACAAATCTCACCCCTTCCTTTAAGCTTTCAATTATTGGCTCTCCAATTTTTGGATTTAAAATAGGTTTCTTCGGAATCTGCGTCAGTAGGAGCAAAGCCATGAGGGAAAATGCAAAGACTAAGCACATCGACCAATGCACCCCAATGAGATGAATGGCAAAACCACCCGTTGCCGGCCCTGCAACAGCGCCCATTTGCCATACCGAGCTGCTCCAGGTGGCTGCATTGGGATATACCTTTTTTGGGATCAACAACGAAAACAGAGAAAAAATGGTTGGCCCCATAAATGCCCTGACAATACCGCCAATAAATACCAGTAAATAAATGGCATACAGCACGGTTTTAGAGGGTAGGCTGCCAACTGCAAGCGGCCAGGTAAGTAAAAACAGCCCCAGACTTACCACCGAAAATCCTAAGATACATTTCGTTAGAAGCCCGCGTTTCTCACGTTGATCGACAATATGGCCGGCAAACAAAGCAATTGAAAGGGCGGGGATAACTTCCATCAAGCCGATGATGCCCAATGAAAGCGGGTCTTTGGTGATGCTATAAACCTCCCATTCGATAACCACAAATTGCATGGTCCAGGCAAATACCGTCGCAAAGCGAACCATCAAGAAAACATTGAACTCCCGAAATCGTAGGGCAGCGTATGGGTCAGTTTTGGTCATAAAGGCAATGGTTGGTCTCTATTAATGCCGGTTGGGGTAAGCCTGATTTAGTTCAATGTATTTTGAATTCAAAAAATTTAAAAGCTAATTGTAGGAAACCTGATAAAAAGAAAATAGGATAAACACACACGGCGGGATTTTGGCTCTTCCAAAAGAAAGGAGGTTAAATTGCCAGGCTACTTTTTGAGGTGGTGAAAATAAGATGGCAGAAGTTGGAATAATGCTGATACGACCGTTTGGGCATCTTTAGGCAAATGATTATGAAAATAAAAATCAGGAATTTGAACCCAATTATTTGGCATCTTCCTCCACCACAATGAAGAATCTTTCGTCTTTGCCAACCATCAGATACTTTTCGCGGGCAAGCTTCTCCATGCTTTTTTCGTCCGTTTCGAGCTGATGCAGCCAAATGCTGTCGGCCTTGTACTCGTTAAGATAGAATTCCTGCTGGGCTTTCACTTCGTTCAATTCCCGATTGAGCTTTATCTGTTGAATCCAGCTATTGGTATCGAAAAAAATCATCCAGATCAAAAAAGCCATGAGTACCAGAAAGTACTTATTCTTTAATATTTTGGGCATCCTTTTTAGCATCGTTTGATTTTTTTATTAAAGTTCCAAAAGTACAATATTGTATGACATTGACATCAAAAAAAAAACTAAGCCAATCTCACAATTCCGCACCAACTCTATCTAAGCGCAAAAGCTGCTAACGTACTGTAGGTTTTGAAATTAGAAAATTAAAACTATTTTTGGCCACTTTACAAAAAATTTTTCAAACTAAACGGCGCAGATTATTCACTTTTAAACTTTACAAAATGCATTTTCAAAAATTTACACGCTACAGTTTTCTCACTATTCTTGCCTTGTTGCTCTTTACAGGCATCCGCGCTCAGGATCAAAAAATTGCCTACTCCGACCCGTGGCAAAAGGCAGGTTACACCTTACTCGAAGCCAACCGTGCTAATGTGCAGGTAAACTTTTCCATCCGGGATTTTACCATTGCCGACACCCGCATCAATGGTGCGCCCATGCAAAACATTATCCTCGACGGAGTGATGCTTCCCAACGACGAAGGCGCGCCCAACCTTCCCGGCACCAGCCGATACATCGCAATTCCTGAGGGAGCACGTCCGGTGTTGAAGATTAGCGACTACCGCACTGAGCTTATCAAAAATGTGGAAGTGGCACCTTCGCCGCGCATCCCGCTCGAAACGGAAAGAGGCGAGCTGGAATATCATAAAGGCGATGCTTACAGTCAAAATGCATTTTATCCAAAAAATCCTATCCAAATTTCTGAAGTTACCGAGATTCGCGGCGTGGATGCTGTGATGCTCGGCATCACTCCTTTCCAGTACAATCCGGTAACTAAAGAGTTGCTGGTGTATCGCGATGTTAAAGTTGAGATCACTTTTGAAGGTGGCCGTGGCGAATTTGGCGACAACCGCCTGCGCAGCCGCTGGTGGGATCCCATCATGAAAGACGTTTTTCTTAACTATGCCTCCTTGCCCGAAGTTGATTACAACCAACAACATCAACAAGCCAAGAGAAATCGTGAAGAAGGTTATGAATATCTGATCGTTGTTCCCAACAATCCTGAGTTTATGCAGTGGGCTGATTCCATCAAAGAGTTCCGTCAGAAACAAGGCATCCACACAGGCATCGTTACTTTGGCTGACATAGGCTCCAACACCGCCACCGGCCTGGAAAGTTACTTTAATAATATCTACAACACCTGGACGATTCCGCCGGCTGCCATCCTATTGCTGGCCGATTACGGCACCAACGCTGCCAACTCCATCATTTCACCCATCTGGAATAACTATTGCGCGTCCGATAATATCTACGCCGACGTGAACAATAACATGATGCCCGACATTATTTTTGCCCGTATCACGGCAAACAATGCGCAGCAACTTCAGGTGATGGTAACCAAGTTTATTCATTACGAAAAAAATCCTCCCACAGATCCAAACTTTTATCATAAACCTATCACGGCTCTTGGCTGGCAAACCGAACGCTGGTTTCAGCTCTGCTCTGAGGTAGTGGGCGGTTTCTGGCGCAAACAAGGCAAAGAGCCGGTGCGCGTCAACGCAATTTATCAGGGAACTCCTGGCAATGTTTGGTCGTCCACCACCTATGGCAACACCACTGCTGTGGTAAATTATTTTGGTCCTAATGGTGAGCAATACATCCCACAAACTCCTGCTGAACTTGGCGGATGGTCGGGCGGAACAGCCGCTATGGTCAACAACGCCATCAACAACGGCGCCTTTATGCTCCAGCACCGCGACCACGGTTTTGAGCAGGGATGGGGTGAACCTGATTATACTTCCTCCAATATTCCAGCACTGCACAACACAGACCTTTGCTTCGTGTTTTCGATCAACTGCCTTACCGGAAAATACAATATGAGTGGTGAATGTTTCACCGAGAAATTCCACCGCTATACATACAATGGTCAAAACTCTGGTGCACTCGGGTTGATCGCTGCTTCGGAGGTTTCTTATTCGTTTGTCAACGACGCCTACGTTTGGGGAATGTTCGACAACATGTATCCGGAGTTTTTGCCCGATCAGGGTGGTCCGGTTGAAGAACGCGACCTGCTGCCTTCGTTTGCAAATGCTGCTGGAAAATATTTTCTGAAACAAAGTGCCTGGCCTTACAACACCAACAACAAAGAGGTAACCTACAACCTTTTCCATCACCATGGTGGGGCTTTCCTGCAGGTTTATTCAGAGGTTCCTCAAAACCTCACGGTGATGCACAATCCAATACTGGTCAGCGGCGAAACGTCATTTTCGGTGACGGCCGAAGCAGGCGCTTTTATCGCCCTTACGGTAAATGGTGAAATCATTGCAACCGGTGAAGCTACCGGCTCCCCTGTGTCGATTACTATCGAGCCGCAATTGCCGTCAACCACAATGTTGGTAACCATTACCAAACAAAACTACTACCGCTATGAGCAAGAGGTGGAAGTTATCCCACCCGCCGGTCCATACATTGTTTACAACGAAATGCAGATTGACGACGCCTCTGGCAATGGCAACGGAATGCTCGACTACAGCGAGACCGTTTTGCTGGATATGACTTTGAAAAATGTTGGTGTTGAAAATGCAAACAATGTAATTGCTACCCTAACTACCAGTGATGAATTTATTACCATCATCAATGGCCAGGCTAACTTTGGCACCATCAACGCCAACGCAGCCAAGTTACTGACGGGTGCTTTCCAGATTGAAGCCGCTGGTAATATTCCCGACAATCACACGGTGGTATTTACTGTGTCAGCTTCTAATGGAACAGATTCCTGGGCCAGCAATTTTGTTATCAAAGCACATGCGCCGCTGCTCGAGATGATCAGCATCACCGTTGTGGATGCAAGTGGTAATAACAATGGCTACCTCGATCCGGGTGAAACTGCCGATATCATTTTCAAAACTACCAACAACGGAAGCAGCACTGCCATGAATATAAGTGCATTCCTCTCCTCGATGAGCCCGTTTGTTGTACTTAACAATAGCACCTACAATCTCAACACACTGGAAGCCGGCGCCAGCGGCATGGCTACCTTTAATGTTACCGTCATTCCCACCACACCCATCGGCACCGTGCTCAACATGATTTATACCGTCCAAAGTGGCATGTATGAAATCGAAGAAGTGATTGGTCTTAAAGTAGGTTTGATTATTGAAGATTTCGAAACTGGCAACTTCAACCAATATGATTGGGAATTTAGTGGAAATGCCAACTGGACTATCACCAATATCAGCCCATACGAAGGAAATTACGCTGCCAAATCGGGCACCATCAGCGGTAATCAATCCACCTCCATGAAGGTGACGATGGATGTTATGAATGATGATGAAATTTCGTTTTATCACAAAGTATCTTCCGAAAGCAATTACGACTTCCTCCGCTTTCTTATCGACGGCAGCGTGAAGGAGAGTTGGTCAGGAACCACGCAATGGGCAAAGGCTACCTATAACGTATCTGCCGGCCAACATACATTTGAATGGAAATACCAAAAAGACGCCTCTGCAAACAATGGCTCCGACTGCGGCTGGGTTGATTTTATCAGCTTCCCGGCAGCCGTGAGCGATGCGCTTGTAGCCTATGCTGGCCCGGACGGTCAGGTGTGTGAAGGCGAAACCTATACACTAAACGCTTCCGGCTTAAATTACCAAACGGTAATGTGGGTAACCAACGGTAGCGGCACTTTTAGTAACAACACCATTCTTAATCCAACTTACACAGCCAGCGACGGCGACATCGCAGCTGGTTCAGTTACGCTCACAGTTACCATGTATGGCAACAGCCAAACAATGAGCGACGACATGATCCTAAGCTTTATACAGGCACCGGGTCAATGCACAGCGCCTGAAGGTGAAACAAATTTGTGTCAGAATCCCGGAACAATCGCTTACCAAACGGGCGCAATGTTTAGCGTTACAGATTATGTCTGGACGCTGGAACCTGTCATTGCAGGAACAATTACTACCAATGGATCTTCTGCCAGTATCACCTGGAATCCGGCTTTTGCAGGCACTGCGCAAATTGTTGTATCAGGCATGAATGCTTGTGGCCAGGGTATCCCATCCGAGCCTTTGCAAGTTGTCATCCAGCCTTTGCCAGGAATAGCTTCACAGCCTGCCGGCGAAACTGACTTGTGTCAGGGCAATGCCCCCACAATTTATACTGCCGAAGTTGTTGCTGACGCAGAAACTTATCTATGGCAACTAATCCCTGGTGCAGCCGGTACAATCAGCGGCACCAACGCAATGGAGATTACAATAACCTGGAACAACGAATGGAAGGGCGAGGCAATGCTTGCTGTAAAAGGTGTGAACGAATGTGGCGAAGGCGAATTTTCAGCTGCGTTAACCATCACATTGCAGGCTACTCCTGAAATGGCCATACAGCCAACCGGCGACACGGATCTTTGCCAGGGGACTGCCGTCTCGGTGTATGCCACCGATGTCATCGCTTACGCGGATACTTACACGTGGGAAATTACTCCCTCCGAAGCTGGAACTATCAGTGGTGACCAATCAGAGATTCAGATAAACTGGGCCAACACTTGGGCTGGTGAGGCTATGCTTACGGTTAAAGGTGTCAACAATTGTGGTGAAGGTGAAACCTCTGCTCCACTGGCAATTGTGGTCAAAGCAATACCTGGCATACCAACAGCACCGCAGGGCGCAACCAACATTTGTCAGGGAACTCCGACAACAAGCTATACCTCTGCCGGAGCTACTTTTGCCACCGAATATGTTTGGGAACTCATGCCGGCTGAAGCAGGTTCCATCACGGCCAGTGGCTTGAGCGCTGTAGTATCGTGGGCACCCGATTTCACCGGCGATGCAATGGTACACCTGAAAGCGCTGAATGAATGTGGCGAAGGAGGCTTTTCGCAGGCACTGAACATAATGCTGGTAACACTTCCCAATCAGCCACAAAACATTACTGGCGCTGCTGAGGTTTGCAAAGGCACCATGAAAGAGTACAACGTGGCGATTATCGGGCAGACCAGCGGCACTCTATGGAAAATAGAACCGGCCGAAGCAGCTACCCTCAACTTCACGGGGGAAGATTGCGAGGTTTCGTTTAGTAATGAATACACTGGCGCAGCAAGCCTGATGGTGAGAGGCATAAACGACTGTGGCGAAGGCGCCTGGTCAGAAGCATTTTTAATTACCATCAACGATTGCACCGGCATCGACGAAAACGACGAGAATGTCATGAGCGTTTATCCCAATCCAACAAGCGGTAGCTTTGCCATTCGTCTGACAGGCAATGATCTGGTGACGCTTACACTGATGAACAGCATTGGCAAAAGCGTTTACACACGTGACGGCATGCAAATCAGCGGCATTACCACCACGCAAATTGAGGTAGCACATTTGGCAGCCGGCATTTATTATCTGAAGGTAGAAGGCGCTCAGATAAACGCATCACAAAAGATTATTATTCGCAAATAATAAGTCATAATTTTATGCTGATGCCACTGCATCAGTAAATTAGAAAAGGGAATCCTAGCTACAGGATTCCCTTTTTGCTTTTAACTATGGATGGAGTTCCAATAGTATCCCAAAAGATTTTTTTTAAAAAATTAACTATTGATTTGATTTTTTGTAATTTAGCCCACGAATTTTGGAGGATGATTTAAAACAAAAAGATAATTGTTTCCTGATAATTTTTAAGTAATATTCATTCAAAACACTAATCCCATGCATGTATTTACATTTTTACGGAGACGCCTGAGCCACCTGCTTTTGGCGTTTATGCTATTCACCTTTGCAGGCTTGCAGGCTCAGTCGTATCAGTACGAAGGCTCCTGGGGTACTCCGGGACTCTCGCTGGTAAGCGAAAGCACCGCCGGCGTAGAAGCCAATTTTTCAATCGACCATTTTCAGCTCACTCAGCTTGATGTAGATGGTGAGATGATGCAGATGATCCTGGCGCCGGGCAACTTCCTGCCCAATGACGAGGGCGCTCCCAACGTTCCCGGCTTTAGCCGTTATGTAGCAGTGCCACAAGGTGCAAAAGCACGCTTGCGCGTAGTAAACTATCGTGTACAATCTATCCAGAATGTTGAATTGTCGCCGGCACCCAACATCCCGCTTGATAACGACGACAGCCCGCTGAAGTACGTAAAAAATGAAAGAATCTATGCACAGAATGCTTTTTACCCGGCTAACCCATTTCAGCTTTCGGAGCTTACACAAATTCGTGGCGTTGATGTGGTGATCTTGGGTGTTACCCCATTTCAGTACAATCCTGTAACCAAAGAGTTGCTGGTGTATCATGATGTTTCGTTGGACGTTACTTTTGAAGGTGGCAACGGCCACTTCGGCGAAGACCGTCTGCGCAGCCGCTGGTTCGACCCGATTCTGCAGGACGTGTTGATGAACCGCCAGTCGCTTACTGAAGTGGATTACAGCCAGCGCATCAGGAATGCAAAGGAACTCGATTATACAGGTTTTGAATATTTGATTGTAATCCCCAACAATGATGTGTGGATGCCTTACGCCCAGCAGATAAAAGAATGGCGTACCAAACAAGGAATTCTTACCGGAATCGTAAAGCTTCAGGACATTGGTGGTACTACTCCCGCCATTCTTGAAAATTATTTTAATAACGCTTTCAATACCTGGGACATCCCACCGGTAGCTGTGCTCATCATGGCCGATTATGGTACCGATGCCACCAACAGCATCACTTCACCCATCTGGAATAACTACTGCGTGTCGGATAACATCTTTGCCGACGTTAACAACAACAGCATGCCCGACATCATCTTTGCCCGTATGACCGCACAAAACGCTACACACCTGCAAACGATGGTTTCCAAAATGCTCAATTACGAAGACAATCCTCCCACAGATTTTAATTTTTATAATAAACCCATTACCGCTCTTGGATGGCAAACCGAGCGTTGGTTCCAGATATGCTCTGAAACAGTAGGCGGTTTCTGGCGTGAAGTAAGTGGTAAGCAGCCCGTACGTATCAACCAGATTTATAGTGGCACCCCGGGAAGCTCGTGGTCGTCCAACCAAAACACTTCGATGGTGGTGAATTATTTCGGACCCAACGGCACCGGATACATTCCACTAAGCCCGGCAGAATTAGGCGGCTGGAATACCGGATCGCCGCAGATGGTTGTCAATGCAATTAATGATGGCGCCTTTGCGCTGCAACACCGCGACCACGGTGGTGAAGACGGATGGGGCGAGCCTGGATTTGTTAATTCCCACATCAACTCCCTCACCAACAACCAAAACAACGAGCTGGTTTTTGTTTTCTCTATCAACTGTCTCACCGGAAAGTACAATTGGTCGAGCGAATGTTTTGCTGAGAAATTCCACCGCCACACCTATGGTGGCCAAAATGCCGGTGCACTTGGTCTCATCGCTGCCTCCGAAGTATCCTACTCGTTTGTTAACGACGCCTATGTATGGGGGATGTTTGATAATTTCTATCCTAACTTCCTGCCTGACTATGGTGCTCCGGTACAAGAGCGCGGATTCCTGCCTGCTTTTGGCAATGCTGCCGGAAAATATTTCCTGAAGCAAAGCAACTGGCCCTATAATACCAGCGACAAAGAAGTGACCTATAATCTGTTTCACCATCATGGCGGAGCTTTCATGCAGGTTTACTCAGAGGTTCCACAAAACCAGGTGGTAACGCATAACCCGATTTTATACAGCGGTGAGAGCTTGTTTACTGTTACCGCCGGAGTTGGTTCTTTTATTGCCCTTACGGTAAATGGTGAAATCATCGGAACTGCTACCAGCACAGGTGGCGCTACCAACATCACCATCGCTCCGCAGTTGCCTCCTAACCAGATGATCGTTACAGTTACACGTCAAAACTATTTCCGCTACGAATCCAATGTCGAAATTATCCCGCCAAGCGGACCTTATGTTGTAGGCGATTCCTATGTGATCAATGATGCTTCAGGCAACAACAACGGCCTGCTCGATTACGGCGAAAGCGTAACCATGCACATGACCATGAAGAATGTGGGTGTGGCTGCTGCCAACAATGTTAGCGTTACTATGACTACTACCGACCCCTTTATTACCATCACCAACGGTACTGCTGCCTTTGGGAACATTGGCCCCGGCGCCACCAAAACTGTCAATAACGCTTTTGCCATCCAGGCTGCCAACGGCATCCCCGATGGGCACAACGTGAGTCTGAAACTTAGTTCCACCAACGGTACCGATGTTTGGGAAAGCTATGTTTCGATAACGGCACACGCGCCAAAGCTGAAATTTAACGGTTATGTTATCAATGATGCCGGCGGAAACAATAATGGTTTCCTCGATCCGGGCGAAACAGCTTCGATGGTGGTAACCATCCAAAACTCCGGTTCATCAAATGCTTCTTCGGTAATGGCACAGCTTCTCAGCACCGATCCATACGTATCAGTGCTTACCTCGGCACCGCAGTCACTTGGTAACTTAGCTCCCGGGATAAACGGAACTGCCACCTTTACGGTGCACGCTGCTGCGAATACTCCTTTTGGACATACCTCTCAGTTGACGATCAACATGACTGCTGCCATGGGCATCAGCCAGCAGGATGTTCTGTCGATTGTCTTCTCGGATTACTGCGAGGCTTCAACTACCTATCAGGACGAATATATCTCTAAAGTGGTCTGTGGCGAAATTAGCAACAGCAGCGGATGGCAAGGCGGCGTAGCTAATTACACCGACATCACTACCACGCTCGAACCCGGCGTGCCGGTACCCATTACCGTCACCAACGGAAATGCATGGAGCAGCGATAAAGTAACGGTATGGGTTGACTGGAACCTCGACAAAGAGCTCGGCAACAATCCCAACGAAACCTTCGTGTTGACAAGTAATAGTGGCGGAGCATCGTTTACCGGAAACATTGTAGCTCCCGTGGGGCAGCAATCCGGTCAGTATCGTATGCGTGTTCGAATGACCTACAGCACCGCGCCCGTACCTTGTGGAAATGCAAGCTATGGTGAAGTTGAAGATTACACGATATTAATCGGAGCACCGATGTTCCTTGAGCCTCCACAAAACGTTTCATGCTCCGTTACCGGAAGTAATGTTTCACTAACGTGGCAAG
Organism: uncultured Lentimicrobiaceae bacterium; assembly: GCA_964612515.1. Taxonomy (GTDB): domain Bacteria; phylum Bacteroidota; class Bacteroidia; order Bacteroidales; family 4484-276; genus SABY01. The sequence goes on from CAZTCX010000008.1 coordinate 31,950, forward strand.
CTCCAGTTCCGATGGCTTCAGCAGTAACCGGTTACCATATTTACATGGACAACCAGGTGGTAGCCACCAATCTGCCGGGGATGAACTATGTTCACAACAATTGCCCGGCAGGTAGTCACTGGTTCTCAGTGTCGGCGGTTTATGCCGAAGGCGAATCAGGAATTGCACAGCCGGTGCATGTCGAAGTTGGCGCAATCCAGGGTAAACTGCAGGGCTTCATTCGCGATGCAGCCACCAATCTGGTGATAGATGATGCTTGGATCACCACTGTCAATGGCGACTATGGCGCAGTTTCTTATGGTACACCGTTCGGCAGCCATTACACGCTCCACCTCATGGGCGGCACCTACAACGTCATTTGCAATGCGCAGGGATACCAATCGGTAACAACCAACGGCATCACCATCGAAAATGGTGGCACCACAACGGTGAACTTCTATCTCATCAATGCCGACAGCTTTGGCGAAGGAACCACTACCGGTGTAAGCAACGGCAGCATCGAGAGCCTGAGCATCTATCCTAATCCTGCAAAAGAGGAAGTCAACATCAGCGCAGCCGAAATGCTGCTCCAGGTAAAAATCCTCAACAACATGGGGCAGGTAGTTTTTGATAAGATGGTAAATGAAAATAGCACCCGCATCGACACCGAAAGCTTTGTCAACGGCGTCTATTTTGTAGAAATCTATACACAAAGCGGCCGTAGCATCGAAAAACTTATCATCAAATAATGTTTTAGAATTTTAAAATTTTAATAAAAAAGCCTCCACACATTGCGGGGGCTTTTTTTTATGAAACGTTGATATCATTGTTAACCCATTAAAACTTTCACTTTCCAGCCATCCCTATTTAAATTGTAAATTTGCCGGCTTTATCGCTTAACGCTTAAACTGCTGAATAAGATGGAAAAAATATCGGAAGAGCAACTGGATCAGCTCAACCAACGTTTTGCTGATGCACCGGCGCAGGAAATACTTTCACATTTTTTATTTACCTATCAGAATCGGATAGCTTTTGCTACCAGCATGGGCGCCGAAGACCAGGTGATCACGCAGATGATGGCTGGCATCGATCGCAGCTCCCGCATCTTCACCCTCGACACCGGCCGCCTTTTTCAGGAAACTTATGATGCGATTGAACGTACTAATGCACGCTACGGGATTAACATCGAAATATTTTTTCCGGATCGCGAACAGGTAGAAAAGATGGTGAATAAGAAAGGGGTAAACCTTTTCTACGAAAGCATCGAAAATCGTAAGTTTTGCTGCCACATACGTAAAACTGTTCCGCTACGACGGGCACTACATGGCATGGATGCCTGGATAAGCGGACTCAGAAGGTCTCAAGCTGTTACGCGGAAAAATCTGCAGCCGGTGGAGTGGGATAGCACATTTGGACTTTTAAAAATAAACCCATTGATCAACTGGACGGAAGAGCAGGTTTGGGATTTTATTAATAAAAATAACATCCCATACAACCGCCTTCACGACAAGGGCTTCCGCAGTATTGGCTGCCTGCCTTGCACCCGCGCCATAGGTCCCGACGACGATGTGCGTGCAGGCCGTTGGTGGTGGGAAACGCCCGAGCAGAAAGAGTGCGGTCTTCATGTCAAAAAGGGATAAAGCCTCTGTCCATACCCAATTTTACTTCATTACCATCACATCCTGAGGTGATAAATTTTGTTTGTATCTTTTTTAGTTTAAAAAATAATTAATTATGGATTTAGATATTCTAACGGGCGGTTCGCCTTGGTTTACATGGGTCGTCGTACCGCTTTTGATTGTATTATCACGTATTGCCGACCAAAGCATCGGCACCATACGGTTGATTTTTGTGTCAAAGGGCTACAGGTATCTGGCACCATTGCTTGGCTTTTTTGAGGTCATCATCTGGCTGATTGCAGTGGGACAGATCATCCAACAGCTCGACAATGTACTATATTACATCGCTTATGGAGTGGGTTTTGCCGCCGGTAATTACATCGGCATCATTATCGAAGAACGCCTATCGCTCGGTACTGTGGTGGTGCGCATCATTCCGAGTAAAGATACTTCCAAGCTGGTCGAGTTTCTCGTACAGGAAAATTTTGGCCTCACGATGATGGACGCTATGGGCAGCCGCGGTAGCGTAAAAGTAATCCTTACTGTAATACCGCGCAAAAACCTGAAGTCGCTGGTAGATATCATCAATCGGTTTAATCCGAATGCTTTTTATTCGGTTGAGGAGGTAAAATCAGTAAGCTATGGTGGTCAGGTGCCGGGCAGCCAGGTCATGGGCAAAACGCGTATGCCGCAACTGTGGCGGAAATCGAAATAATTTTGATTAACCGTTTTTCATCAACAAAGCTGCTAACTGCTGCAGTTTGTTTTCCAGAACTTTTTTCGGAATCAGGTTGGTTTCGTAATCGGCAATGACTGCCGGGGAGGTGTTTCTTGCCATTGCGTATTCCACTACCTCTGTGTCTTTGCCTTTACAAAGTAAAATTCCTATGCTGGGATTTTCGTGTGGACGTTTCACATCCCGGTCGAGCGCTTCAAGATAAAAGTTGATTTTGCCCAAAAACTCCGGTTCAAACTCTTCTATTTTGAGTTCAAAAAGAACCAGACATTGCAGGTCGCGGTGATAAAAAAGCAGATCGGTATAAAAATCGCGATTGCCTACTTGCAGCCGATATTGATTGCCCATGTAGGTAAATCCTTTGCCAACTTCCAGAATAAAATGCTTTAGGTTTTCAGCAAGTGCCTTTTCCAGGTCTTTTTCTGAATGTCCTTTCGGCAAATTTAAATATTCAAAAATGTAGGGATCTTTAAATAACTCTTGTGGAAATTGTGTCAACGGTGTTGTCACAATTTTCTTAGCCAGCATAGTTCTTTCAAAATATCCAGAATTCAGTTGTCTTCTCAAGTCTCTCATCGACCACTTTTCTTTCACACAATTTACCAGATAGAAGAACTTTTCTTCTGGTGATTTGGTTTTAGAAAGAATTTCCAGATGATTTGTCCAGGTAATTTTGCACAATAAAGCGTTTAACAACTGATTTTTAGTCTTTTCCAATTGTGTCGGCACCGCCGACACTTTTAGTGCATCATCACTATCCTGTTTGATTTGTGTCGGCAGTGCCGACTCAAATAAGGCTTCCAATTGCTTTGCCAGAGGTTTTATAAAATCATCAGAATTATAAACTTCATAAAACTGTTTCATCCTGTAAAGACCTCTTCTGGTAAAGCCGCCATATCCTTGATACCGTTCTTTTATGAAATCTGCTAACGCTCCAACGGTATTGTCACCCCACGAACCAGCGACCACTTTTTCGGAAACGATTTGACCCACATTAAAAAATAGCACCACCATCTCTTCATTTACTTTATGAAATGCCCTGCTCCGTGAGGCTTCAATAAGTTTGATGATGTTTTCAAATTCTTGATGTTTCTCAATTTTTGCCATCAGTCGAATGTTTTAATGTTAGCAAAAAAATTAAAAATCGTAAAGCTTTTCCATTTAACTAAAAGCAGGAAAAACCATTTTCATTAGATGGATTATTCCCAGCGAATGGCTTTTACCGGAGTGATGCGGCTTACAATCAGTGAAGGCACTACCAGAAACAAAAGACAGATTGCCAGCGTACCAACATTGAGCAGCACCACCGGCAGCACGTCCAGGCTAATAGGAACATACGGTACATAATACGATTCCTGGTCGAGCTTAAAAATATGAAAATATTGCTGAGCCATAGCCAGTCCGATGCCCAGCAGGTTGCCAAATAGCAGCCCCCGCCCGATGATAAAAGAGGCGTGATACATGAATATCCGGCGCACCGAAACATTTTTTGTCCCAAGTGCTTTCAGCACCCCGATCATGTTGGTTTTTTCGAGTATTAATATTAATAAAGTAGAAATCATATTGATGGCGGCCACAGCAATCATCAGCACCAGGATGATGATCACATTCATATCCTGTAGGTCGAGCCAGTCGAAAATCTGTGGGTAAAGACTTTTAATCGACGTGGCATTTAGTTCATAGCCGATGATGTTGTAAACCTTTTCCCACATCTGGTCGAGTTTTCTAAAATCGTCCACAAACACGTCGAAGCCACTTATCTGATCGTCCGTCCAGTTGTTGAGGCGCTGGATGTGGCGCATGTCGCCAATGATGTACACGTCATCAAACTCTTCGAGGCCTGTTTCATAAATTCCGGAAATTACAAATTTGCGTCCGCGCGGCGTTACCTCGTCGGGATTGATAAAATAAACGCGAACGGCATCACCAGGCTTGAAACCCAGCTTGTCGGCAATTTTTGATGAGATCAGGATACTGTCGTTGCGCACAGTGTCCGCGATGGTAAATTTCTTACCGGCGATAATTTTATCATTAAAAAACGACCAATCGTAATCTTTATAAATTCCTTTCATGACGATCCCCTGAATCTGGTCGTCGGTTTTGATAAGTCCTGATTTGGTGGAAAAAGCCTGAATATGACGGATTCCTGCCGTGTCTTCCAGTGAAGGATAGAAAGGCTGGTTGATGCTGATGGGTGTGGTTTCGAAAGAGTTGTTCAGGTCGAAGCTGGTAATTTGGATGTCTGAGCCAAAGCCAACAACCTTTTGGGAGATGGCCTGCTTGAAGCCGCTGGTGATAGCTACTGCCAGAATCATGACGGCAAGTCCCAGAGCAATGCTCACCACAGAAATGCGCACGATTGGCCGCGAAAAATTATCTTTGTCGCCCGAAAGGATTCCTTTTGCTATGAAGAGTTCGAAGTTCAATTTTTTCAATTGTTGAGGCGCAAAAGTAACCAATTTCGCTGCTGTAATTTAACTTAAAATCTATGACAATCACCGGCCGTTTTTCTTTGTTTTTAATAATAATGTACTTGATGGTTGTAGCTGCATGTGCACAAACACCGAAGGCTCAGCTACTCACCGGTGCCCAGCAAACTGAGAAGTATCTTCCGCTGCTCAAAGGCAAACGCGTGGCGGTGGTGGCCAACCACACTTCACTGATTGGCGATGCACATCTGGTGGATACCCTGCTGCACATGGATGTGGACATAATAAAAGTTTTCAGCCCTGAGCATGGCTTTCGTGGCCAGGCCGATGCGGGCGAAAAAGTTGATGACAAAATCGACCTGGTGACCGGCTTGCCCATTTTGTCCCTTTACGGGAAACAACGCAAGCCTGACAAGGCCATGCTCAGCGATGTGGACGTGGTGGTGTTCGACATTCAGGATGTGGGTGCACGTTTTTATACCTACATCAGCACGATGGCTTTGGTGATGGAGGCTTGTGCCGAACAAAACATTCCGGTCGTCGTACTCGATCGTCCCAATCCCAACGGCTTTTATGTGGATGGGCCGCTGCTCGACACGGCTTTCAAATCTTTTGTGGGGATGCATCCGGTGCCAGTGGTGCATGGCATGACCGTGGGTGAATATGCCCGGATGGTAAATGGCGAAAAATGGTTTCCCAAAAATTTGCAATGCCAGCTCACAGTAATTCCCGTGATCGGCTACAGCCACAGCGATTATTACGAACTTCCGGTAAAGCCATCGCCCAATCTGCCCAACAAATACGCGGTTTATCTTTATCCGTCGCTCTGCTTTTTCGAAGGCACCGACGTGAGCATTGGCCGCGGCACCGACTATCCTTTTCAGGTGGTGGGGCATCCTGATTATCTTGCCGGCCATTACATCTTTGTGCCGCGCTCCATTCCGGGAGTGGCCACGCATCCAAAGCACGAGAGCGAATATTGCAACGGGATCAATCTCATCAGCTTTGCGCAAAATATGGAGCAACAGCCAGCGCAGTTGCATTTGCAATGGCTCATCGATTTCTATCAAAGCCTACAAGATAGCGTTAAGTTTTTTAATAACTATTTCGACACGCTGGCAGGCACTGACATTTTGCGGAAGCAAATAGAAGCAGGCCTTACCGAAGCCGAAATCCGCCAAAGCTGGCAACCCGCTTTAAATGATTTTAAAATCATCCGTAAAAAATACCTGCTCTATCCTGACTTTGAGTAGACAACTTGGTGTTCAAACCTACCAAAAACTTAAAAACTCCGACAATTTTGTTTTTTCTGTGAGTGGGCGCTCAAAATATCCGTCTTCACGAATGTTGTGATACGGCGTGTGCGTGCTATCACACCAGGCTGTCCAATCTCTGAGCCTGTAAAAACTATTGGAAGCATCAAAAATAATAGCTTCAAAATCGAATTGTGAGGTCAGATTGGGAAGGTCAATCTTAGGATTTTGTTGCACCACGAGATAATCCACGTGAAGTGGAACGGAGGAGTGCAGCGAAATATAGGAACGATCGATAAAAGCAAACCTAAGCGCACCAACAGAAAGAAAGTTAGGATGATAAAAAGTAATAGCCTCGCCCAAATCAGTGACGGGCAACGAGTCCATGATGATGGTATCTGTTTCACGGATGCCCGAATAGGTATGGTTCATCGCCAGCGAAAATTCCATCGTTTTGGTATCGGCCAGTAAAGTGCTGTCAGCGATGAGCAATGAGCTGCGACCTTGCACCACTTCCATGGCCGAATGACCATTTACCTGGTAAATTATTACGTTTTGCTGGTGCAATTTAGCGGCGCGTCCTATTGTAAAACTGATGAGCAATATCGTCACCAGCCCCAGACTTATCATCAACATCCTAAAATTCTTATCGACGAAAAACCGGGTTGCTACAATTATTAATAGATAAAACAATACTACCTGCGACAAACTTAACACCAGCCCGTGAACTACTGCACCGGGAAGGCTTTGTATAAAACTTACAGCTCCATTCATTGTGAGCAAAAACACCGACAACAGCATCCCAATAATTGCCGAGAGCGACACAGAAATCCACGACACAAGAAGCAGAAGTACACCGGTGTTGATAATCAGCCATGCCAGCGGTATCACCACCATATTAGTAACTAAAAAGTAAACCGGAAACTGATGGAAATAATAGATGGCCAGCGGAAAAGTGCCGATTTGTGCCGCCAGCGAAACCACAATAAGTTTCCATACCTGATCGGGTAAGAAATTGCGAAAAGCAAGCAAGCGATAGATAGGATCGAATAGCGCAACGATGGCCAGCACAGCAGCGTACGACAACTGAAACCCAATGAGCATGATTATCCACGGATCGTAAACGAGCAAAATGAAAGCTGAGGCTGCGAGAATGTTATAAGGATTGGATTTTGCGCGCCGCGATTCACGCCACGAAAACAGGCTGAACATCACGGCAGCGCGCAACACCGAGGGCGAAAGCCCGGTGATAAAAGCATACGACCAAATGGCTAACAGCAAGAGCACCACTTTGAGCCAGCGCGTGCGTTTGCTGCGGTCGAGTGGTGAAAACAAAAAGTTGAAGATAAAAAAGATGATGCCTACGTGCAGTCCCGAAACACAAAGGATATGCAACGCTCCGGCTCCCGCATAACGTTGGCGCAGATCGCGATCCATCTCGTCGTCGTAGCCAAGCAGGATGGCCGAAATCACTGCATATTCATCACCACCAAAACCTTTGCTACTCAGCACCTCAAGCAGTTTGTTGCGCGCGGCATAAGCCCATGTAAACAAAGGATTGGCGTCGGTGCGTTTCGTTTTAATCCAGTCAGTACTTTTCAAAAACATCTGATGATAGGTACCACTGTACGACAAAAAACGGCGGTAATCGAACTGGTGCGGATTGCCAGGCGGAAGCATCTCAGTCAGTTTGCCGGAAACAATCAGTATGTCGCCATATTTTAAACCTGCAGCGGCACTGTCGGGAGCAAAATAAACCAGCACTTTGCCGCTTACCGCTTTCAAAACGCCTGAATCGATGGTAGCCATTAATGCTGCTGTTGTGCGGTAACTATTGGCAGTGGCACGTATCGGATCAGCCACGCGCATCACGTATTGATCTGCATCGCCACTGTAATTGGAAATATTTAAAGGCTCAAGCGCTGGCGTTCGGGCAAGCGTAAGTGTGAAACCCGCAACCAAAAAGAAGATATAATAAAGCAGCCCTGTGAGATAGCGATGCCGATAGGTATGAATATAATTGGTGGAAACGGCCGCCAGCGCTGCAACCAGCGTTATCAAAAGCCAGATTATAAGTGTAGTTCTCGGTGGCAAACCGATGCCAATTGCAAGCAGAATACCTGCGGCAAAAGGTACGAGTATGCGAAAAAACGGGTATGGATGCCAATTGATCATTGCACAGATTAATTGAATTGCCGTTAAAATTAAATTAA
>CAZTCX010000009.1:0-2695 GCA_964612515.1 uncultured Lentimicrobiaceae bacterium
TCACGCGATTGGCTTCTGACCAAGGCGTTTTTTTGTCGCCAACGATGCTTATGTATTTGCTGAGGTCGCGCACTTTTTCGAGTGCCAGGCTGTCAATGGCGTGCTTGCGCTCGGGGCTAACATTGTCCTGGGCGAAGATGTTTGAAGTGAGCGCCACCATTATTGCTACGAGAAAAATATTTCTGAATGTTTTCATGATCTATTACTTTTTAATAAGTTCCAACTCATTTATTTTACCATTAGCATCATACTTCACATTGTGAATGTCGTTGGGATTTTTGGCCTGATCCTTCAAGTATTCCAGATATTTGCGGATGGTGGTAGGCTTGTCGTAGTCAGTGATTTGGTCGTCCATGTACACAATGATGAGTACGGGCACGTCGGGCGATGAGAAAAAGCGCAAAGCTTCTTCGATGCTGCGGTTGCTCATCTCCAAAGATTTGGAGCCAGCCAGGCGGTCGAAGATGTCTTCGAGTTTATCAAATTTCTGTTCTTCCTGTTGGTTTGCCTCTCGTTCTTTTCGCAGGCGTTCCTCCTCCAGGCGCTTCAGTTCCGCTTTTTGCTTTTCGATGGCTTGTTGGGCGCGCTCTATCAGAGCATCCACTTCGTTGTCCTGCAGGTCCATAGCCAGTATTTCGGCCACTTTGTTTTCTTTCTCGCCAATGGTCATGTTTCCCTGGTCGTTGATAATCATCAGCAGGTCGTTCTTAGCTTGTTCAATTTTGGCAGCGCGTTCGGCAGCAGCTTTCTGAGCGGCAATTTTTTTCTGGCTTTTACAGCTCGAAAAACCGCCGGCCACGGCAACTGCCAGCAGCAGCACCAGCAGCCGCGAGGTAATAGTTGTTCCGATAATCCTTTTCATAGTAATCCGCTTTTTGTGTTTTAGATTTAATACATGTTTTAAAAAAGAGTTGATAATGCCTTGTGATTCTTTACGAATGCCTGTGAAGGCTGGCGCAAAGCTTCGCAGTGCAGATGCCGGTATTAACGGGCACTGCGCCTTATTATTTTATCAGGAAGTATTATCAAATTTTAAATTCCCATCTTTTGGCGTATGGGTTGGGGAATTACCTTTTTATTCACCATCACATCCAGGGTTTTGTAGCGCACGAAAGCTTCCGAAGCATATAAATAGCCTTCGTAGATGTGCCCATCGGTGCCCCAGGAATTTTTCACGATGTAGTATTTGGTGCCGTTTTGGTCGGTGGCAGTGCCCACTATTTCCATCGCATGATCGTCGGTGGTGGAGTAGTCGTCGAAGGCCTGCTGGCGCACTTCTTGGGTAATGATTTTTTCTTTTGCCGGCTCATCAAAGTTGTAGAGCATCTTCTTTTTTTCGGCAGGGGTTAGTTTTTCCCATTTTTCTTTTTCGGTGCCGGAGAGGTCGGTTTTATCTTCGTCTGGCACTACAGCAAGGCCATTGCTCCACGAAAATCCTTTCTCGCTCACATCGGCGCCCCAGGCTACCGTATGTCCCTGCTCAAGCGAACGATCGATAATCTCCATCATCTCGTCGAGGGGTACGTTTTGCATGGAATGAAGCATCCAGTTGTCGGGAACTTCGAGGATAAATGGTTGGTAAAAGGGATGATGGGTGTAAGAGCCAATCTCCACATAGTCGTTGAGGTCGAGGTTTAGGGATTTGGCAAAAGTGATAGGAGTATAGCTGCGGCCATTGTAGGTGAAATTTTCGGGAACTTCTCCCAGATAGGCATCGAGCAAACCATCGAATCCTTTTTTCCAGACAGGGGAGAGGCGTCCGTTTTTGTTTTCGATAACGGCTTTGATGTACGCGTCCAGATTGTTGTCCATCTCACCATGCACAAAATATTCGTCGTCGGTCACCAGCCCCGAATAAGCCTCTTCGGGCATCATGCCATTGTTGGCCAATACTTCCATCACGTCATGAAAAGCGCCGCCACCGCTAAAGTTGATGCTTCCCTGCCAGCGAACATATTGCTCGGCTTTGGCTTCGTAGGTGTGACGAATCACAAAAGCCTCCGAAAGGTCATACGTACCTTTGCCGCTGTTGAGCAGCTCCGATTCCAGAAACGACAGGCCGCCGTAGCTCCAGCAGGTGCCAGAGCGGTATTGATTCTTCACCGGTGTAGTTTTGACCCTGATCTGATCTGTAAATTTGTAGCCTGTCGATTTGTCGTCACTTTGCTGTGCAACGGCTCCCGGAAGCAGCCATAACATCAGGCTCACGAGTACCAGAGATTGTAATTTGTGCATGTTTTAAAGATTTTTATTTAATAAAAAAATGATTGTGCAAAAATCAATAAAAAAAGGCTGCCAAAACTAATTGACAGCCTTTATAAATACCGAAAATCCTTATCGCCCCTTTGTTAAAAGTGTCGTTAAGAAGAATTGCTTTCGCGTGTGTCTGTAAGGAGAATTACAAGTTTGGAAAAAAATTACAAGTCGGTTAAAAAAATCACTTTTCTTCGTAAACAGACTCACTCCGGCATTCATTAACCTAAAAACCCAGTCATTATGAAAACCTCATGAAAAAAATTCGAATTCAAAAATCAAAGAACTAAATCAAATCCCGTTGAACTGTTAGTCAAATCAGAAAAGAACTGCGATGTGGCTTGTACAAGTAGTTATAGTGTAGTGCTGGCAGTTTAAATCATTTGTTTAATCGAATCGCGCAATAAAATCCCATCCCGTAATATTATTCAATTCTTTCAAG
>CAZTCX010000009.1:2705-39949 GCA_964612515.1 uncultured Lentimicrobiaceae bacterium
GGTAGATTGTTCAACTTTCACCTCAAGCAGAATCAGTTTGGGAATCATCGCATGTTCTTTTGTGATTTGATTGTCAAGAAATTCGAGTGTTTTATCAGTAATAAGCTAGATATTTTCCTCGGTAAAGAACTATTGTCTTTTAGTTTTCGGGTTCTGCAAAGTGTGTATCCCAACTCACCCCGTTAACTTTATAAAACATGTACAAAAGAAGCACCTAACCAAGTCATGTGTACCGCGTAAAAAGCTTATTTTATAAAATAGGTGTTTATACCTAATCGTGCTAAAATCACTTACAGCCTGTCAGCTAATCCCCGGGCCGATGTAAACTTCGTCGTCTAACAAATGCTCCATAGCCTTGACCAATTCATTGCGGTTGGTATCTATCAGCAAATATCCTTTGGCACCTGCATCAATGTAAGCATCGATCAGGTTTTTCTGGGTAAAATAATGCATGGCAATGATGCGCGCATCGGGCGCCAGGTGGTTAATTTCTTTAATGAAATTCCTTCCCTGATCGTCCAGCATCGTGAGATCGAGAATAATAAACTGGACGTTTCGCAACTGGTATTCATAATTACTAAGTTGCTGGATGCTGGTGTTGATGTACTCGATATTAAAATCGAATTCATTTTCAAGCAATCCGCCAATAGCGCGTTTCACCTCAATATTCTTACCTATTACCAGGGCATTCATTGTTCCGTAGTTATTCAGCAAAAATAGTAGTATAAGTTGGCGATTTCTATGCTGCTAAAAGCCTAAAAATGAGTAGGTGGAAATACGGATTGGCGTGTCGTAGAGACGCACGGCCGTGCGTTTGTACATTCCGTGCGTCTGTACATTCCGTGCGTCTGTACATTCCGAATAGTGGATTTATTCGTCGAGGCGGTTTTCGATGGCGTATTTTACGAGGCCGGCGGTATTGCGCGCGCCTATTTTCTCAAGCAGATTGCGGCGGTGAGCATCCACGGTGCGCACACTGATAAAGAGCTTCTCGGCGATTTCGAAATTGGTAAATTCTTTGACAATGAGCTGCAGCACGTCTTTTTCGCGACGTGTGAGTGGGATTGGCTCGCCGGCCAGCCGTTCGTTGGTGTTTTTCTTCTTCATCATCTCACGAATGATGGCGTCCTTCACCTCTCCGCTAAAATATTCACCTCCGGCCAATACTTCTTTTATGGCGGTGATGAGCTCCTCTTTTCCTGAGTTCTTCAGCAGATAACCGCCGGCGCCGGCATCAATCATATTTTTGATGTGTTCCAGTTCATTGGTCATGGTAAGCGCCAGTACTTTGATTTCGGGATGTTGTTCGCGGATCAGACGTGTGCTGGTGATGCCATCCATCACCGGCATACTCACATCCATAATTACAATGTCGGGCCGAAGCGTGCCGACCAGCTCCAGTGCCATCTTGCCATTATGAGCTACGCCGGCAATCTCGATTTGCTCGTCGCTTTGCAGCAGCGCTACGATGCCATCGCGTACAATCTGATGATCGTCGACGATAAGCAGCTTTATTTTTTCTCCTTCATTTTTCATCTTTTTCCAGCCTCTTTTTTCTAATTTCTAACTTCCAGCCTCCGGTTTCTACTTCCTCTGGGTATAACGATGGTGATGGTGGTTCCCTGTCCGATGCTGCTATCGATGTCAGCGTGTCCCGACATAGCGATAGCTCTGTTGGCGATATTTTTTAGGCCGATGCCCTTTTTACTTGTCTTTGCATTTAATTTATCAAAACCTTTTCCGTTGTCTTCAAAAGTAAAAATGATCTCGGTAGGATGTAGGATCAACTGGACGAAAACTTCTGTGGCTCCGGCATGTTTCAGCACATTGTTCAGCGCTTCCTGCGTAATGCGATAGAGGTTGAGTTCTATTTGTTTGTCCAGCCGCATTTCATCGCCCATGTTCTGAAAGAAATCGATTTTCAGACCGGAGGTTTTTTCTATCTGATTAAACAAGGAATGAAGCGAAAGCACCAGTCCAAAATCTTCGATGGCTTTGGGCATGAGGTTGTGCGCTATGTTGCGGCTCTCCTCGATGGCATTTTTTAAAAACCGGAGCCCATTAGCAAATCGTTCGGCATTTTTCTCGCCCATTAGATTTGCTGGCGTTTCGATGGAGTTAAGGTTGAGGCTTACCGCGGTTAAGTTTTGGCCGAGGCTGTCGTGAATCTCTTTGGCCACGCGGATGCGTTCCGTATCGGCGCCCTCTATCAGCGATTGGATGACCATTTTTTCAGCATTTTTTACAGCGGTCAGATCGGTGATTGCAGCCAGGAAAGCAGGTGTGTCGCGGTATTCAATCTTATCGAGTTTTACGTCAGCGGGGATAAGGATGCCTGTTTTTGTTTTGAACATCATTTCCGCTGTATGGGTCGGGTGCTGCATCATCATATCCACAGTTTCAAGGTCGGTGGTGGTGGTGGTGCCATCGCGCAAGCTGCCAACATTTATACTTATGAACTCCTGCTGTGTGTAGCCAAACAACTTACAGGCAGCCTGGTTTACATCAAGAATCCTGAGGTCATCAGATTTGAAAATGAGTAATGGTACCGGATTGGTTTTAAAAATCAAGCGATATCTTTTTTCTGATTCTTCGATATTTTCCAGTGCAAGTACCTGCTGCGTAATGTTGCTTTGGCTGCCCCAGGTACGCAGTAGTTTTCCGTTTTCGGTGATGCCTACCACATTGTTGCTGATGTACAGCAGATTTCCGTCTTTATCATTTTCCTTGGTAATCTTTTTAAGGATGCTATAACCACCGGTGATGAATTCGCGCAACAAGGAAATGTTGTCCGGATCATCGTCGCTGCCGTGCATGGTGGCCATACTTAATCCTTCCATGGCGGTGGCGCTGGCATGTCCGTACATGCTGGCAAATGCATTGTTGCAGGTTCGCAGATAGCCGGCATGATACATCAATTTGATTTGCTCATCTACGGGCAAATCGACTGGCATGGGTGGGTCCATCTCATACAAATAGATTCCTTCGCTGGAATAGCGAATAAAGCTGCTGTAGATTTCTACGAGATTTTTTAACTGAAGTTCCAACTCTTTGGTTTTGGTAATGTCGGTGATGGCGCCCATCATACGTGTTGGTATGCCATCGGAGTTGCGCTCCGTAATTTTGCCTCGGCTGCTCACCCAGCGATACTTTCCTTCGGAGTGCCTGATTCTGAAATCAGCATCCATAATCTCCTCCGATATGGTTACCGGATTGAAAGCCTTAATAAACGCAGCGCGATCGTCGGGATGTATGACTGGAGCTAATTTTCTGATACTAATTACATCGCCCTGCACGTCCATGCCACTGATCTCTTTGAAATGTTCGTTGACGATAAGTTTCTGCGACTGAAACCAGTAATCCCACAGGCCGATGCCTCCGCCGTGCATGGCCAGCTCCAGGCGCTCGTTGTTGTCGAGTAGTTTTTTTTCAAAAATCCTGTATGCGGTAATATCCATCGAGGCACCTACCAGCATTTTTGGCTTGCCCTCTTCGTCGTAAGATAAGATAACCCGATCGCTCAGCACCTTGCTTCGGCCATTACGATCTGTAATTTCAGTTTCGAAATCTACAGTTAGGATACCTTGCTGTATTGCTTCGGAGAAAATCCTGCTGTTTTTTTCAAATTGCTCTTCGCTTACAAATTCATTAAAATAATGATCGATCATTTCGTGTGGCTTGTAGCCATAAACCTCAATGCTTGCTTCGTTGACGTAAATGATTTTGCCCTCATGGTCAGTAGCCCAGATTAAGTCGTGGGTTACATCGAGAATCTGTTTGTATTGCTGTTGCGACTGTTTGTACTTCGTGGCCAGTTCCCTCACCTTTTTAATTTGCTTCTTCGCCAGCACATAAATCAAAATAGTGGTGGTGATGATAAAAAGCCAGCCTTTGATAGTCTGCAGATGACGCACCTGATCGAAGCTTGGCGCCAAACGATTTACCAGTGCATCAGAGAGCAATATCCAGAGAAATCCGAACACAAAGAAAACAGTTGCCATCCGCAATGCCGGCCGATGCGATGGGCGCGGTTTTATGTTTTTATTATGCGTCATTTTTTTCTTTGTTCAATAATTTAAACTTGAACAGCATTTGCCGAAAGCCCAAAAGGGATTTACGAATTACGGTTAACAATTAACGATTTATGATTTACGAATTACGGTTAACAATTAACAATCAACGATTAACAATTCACAATAAACGATCAACGATTTTTGATTCAAGTTTAACCGCCTGTGCCGACTTTCCTTTACCCTTTGTGCAGCATGTTCTTAATCTGATTTAGTTTCATCAGTGCTTCCACGGGCGTGAGCGTATTGATGTCGGTGTTGACGATGTCTTCCTTAATTTGCAACAGCAGCGGGTCGTCGAGCTGGATAAAGCTCAGTTGGAAATCGTCTTTTCGTTTGCTGAAACGCTTCAGGTTTTTATCGAGCTCTTCGTGGCTATGTGTTTTCTCAAGGGTCTTAAGCAGGAGTTCTGCTTTGGCAACCACCTGCGCCGGCATGCCCGCCATCCTTGCCACATGAATTCCAAAACTATGTTCAGTGCCTCCGGGAACGAGCTTTCGCAGAAAGATTACTTTGTTTTTGATTTCCTTTACGGAAACGTGATAGTTTTTGATGCGCTTCATCGATGAAGCCATTTCGTTGAGCTCGTGGTAATGTGTGGCAAAAAGTACTTTGGGGCGAAACATCGGATGCTCGTGAAGATATTCGGCGATCGACCAGGCAATGGAGATACCGTCGTAGGTGGAGGTTCCGCGGCCAATCTCGTCGAGGATGATCAGGCTGCGGTTGGAAATATTATTAAGAATGCTTGCCGTTTCATTCATCTCCACCATAAAAGTCGATTCGCCCGACGAGATATTGTCGGAGGCGCCCACCCGCGTAAATATTTTATCTACCAATCCAATCTCGGCAGCTTCGGCAGGAACATAGCAGCCCATTTGCGCCATCAGCACGATGAGCGCCGTTTGTCGCAGCAGCGCCGACTTCCCCGACATATTAGGACCCGTGATGATGATAATCTGCTGTTTTTTGGTATCCAGAAAAACATCGTTGGGAATGTAGCTTTCGCCTGGTGGCAGCTGGCTTTCGATGACGGGATGGCGTCCCTGGCGGATGTCGAGTTTGTAGCCATCGTTAATTTGTGGACGAACGTAGTTGTTTTGGATAGCAATGGCCGCGAATGAAAGCAGACAATCGAGACGGGCGATGAGGCTGGCGTCGAGCTGCACCGGCTCAATGTAATCGGCCAGACTAAGCACCAGATCGTTGAAAAGACGTGTTTCGATGTCGAGGATTTTTTCTTCGGCACCCAATATTTTTTCTTCGTAAGTTTTGAGCTCTTCCGTGATGTATCGCTCGGAATTTACCAGCGTCTGGCGCCGCTCCCAGTCGTCGGGTACTTTGTCTTTGTGCACATTGGTCACCTCAAGGAAATAGCCAAAAACGTTGTTGAAGCTAATCTTCAGGCTGCTGATGCCAGTCCTTTCTATTTCGCGTAAGCGAATTTTTTCAAGATAGTCTTTGCCCGAATAAAGCAACTCACGCAGGCCGTCAAGCTCTTCCGATACACCTGTTTTTATGACATGCCCTTTGTTGATCATCACCGGTGGCTCCTCGTGGAGTTCCTGCTCTATTTTATTTCGGATCAGGTGGCAGGGATTTATCTGGTCGGCAATTTTTTGCAACGGCTCACAGGTGGAAGCAGCACAGACGTTGCGAATATCTTCGACGGCATATAAAGCGCGCACAATCTGTATCAGTTCGCGCGGGTTGATGCGGCCGGTGGCTGCTTTGGTGATGAGCCGCTCCAGGTCGCCGGTAACTTTCAGATGTTGCTGAAGCTGATTGGAAGTCTGTGTGTCGCCGATCAGAAAACCCGTGACGTCAAGGCGCTCTTCGATAGGTTTTTTAATTTTTAGCGGAAGCGAAATCCATTTTCGGATCATGCGCGAACCCATGGGTGTGATGGTGCGATCGATGATGTCGAGCAGCGTGGCGGCATTTTCGTTGGGCGTTTGTAGCAGCTCCAGGTTGCGGATGGTGAACTTATCGAGCCACACGTGCTTTTCCTCTTCGATGCGTGAGATTTTGCTGATATGGCTCACCTTGTCGTGATGCGTCTCGGCCAGATAGTGCACGGCAGCGCCGGCGGCAACCACGCCGTTGGGAATATCCTCCACGCCAAAACCTTTGAGCGAGGTGGTGTTGAAATGGCGTAGCAATATTTCTTTGGAGAAATCATCGGTAAACACCCAGTCGTCGAAAGTATTCAGGTAATGCTTCTCACCAAAGAGATCGGTAAACTGGCGGCGTTTGCTCTTTTGAATGATGATTTCGCTGGGCTTAAAACTTTGCAACAGCTTATCCACATATTCGATACTACCTTGTGTGGCGTAGAATTCGCCGGTAGAGACATCCAGAAAAGCAATGCCTGTATAACGTGGAAGCAAATGCACGCTCGCCAGGAAGTTGTTTTCGCGGTGTTCGAGAACCTTGTCGTTGTAGGAAACTCCGGGCGTTACCAGTTCAGTCACGCCGCGCTTCACAATTGTCTTGGTAAGCTTCGGGTCTTCCAGTTGGTCGCAAATTGCCACCCGCTGGCCGGCACGCACCAACTTGGGCAGATAGGTGTCGAGGGCGTGGTGCGGAAAACCTGCAAGCTCCACGTAAGCGGCCGCTCCGTTGGCGCGTCGCGTTAGCACGATGCCCAGAATGTTGGAAGTCTTCACAGCATCACTGCCAAAAGTTTCGTAAAAATCGCCCACTCTGAAAAGCAGCAACGCATCAGGGTATTTCGCCTTGATGGCATTGTATTGCTTCATCAGCGGGGTTTCTACAACTACGATGGGAGTTTTTTCGGCCAATGCTTGTGAATTTTTAATATTGACAAAAATAGAATTTAATCCTATTGCCGGCTGAACTCATTGCAAGGTCACGCTTATCAATCTTCTCTTTGATCTGTCAGATTCAGCTTTTTTATCGCCCCGGCTAATTCACCAAAACGGGTCGTCGAGGCAACGATTGTTCCGCTGCTGTCGGCCAGGATAAAATAGGGCAAATGTCGACTTGCGCCAAATAGTTTTGCTGCCGCGCCCGACATTCCCTGCGGATCGATGACCTGCGTCCATGGCGTATTTTCGATTTTTAGCGCAGCTTTCCAGATGTTTTTGTCGTTGTCGAAAGAGACGGCAAATATTGGAACTTGTATTTGAAGCGATTTGAGTTGTTGGATGGCAGCCCTGCTTTCAGGCGACCAGGAGGCCCACAGAAAAATGATTACCGGCTCTCCGGAAAATGATGTGAGCGCCACAATGTTTCCATCTTTATCCGGCAAACTAACAGTGGGAAGCGGCCGGCCTGGCAGAAGCCGGTCGGCAAGTTTCTGTTCTTCAGCACTTTTTTGCATGACACGCTCTACTCGTTTGCGGTGATGCTCCACATGCACATTCCCGGGATAGCGCTTACTGGTACTGTCGGCGACAAGGCGATAGAGGTCGGGGTACAAATCAATGGGAAAAAGATGACTTCCCGAAAAATAGGTATTCACCAGCAGCAACGACGCCAGCGACGATGGATTTTGCAAAATGAGTTCTTCCACAAATTGCCGATGAGCGGCAAGGGCGCTATCTACAAAGTGATCGGCAGCTGATTTGATTGCCACAAAATCATCCTGGCTGCGGCTGTCCAAAACGATATTGCCAACGGAATCGAGGGACTGACGCAACTGCCGCTCGGCATTGGAATTCTTCATTAACAACCACGAACCTTCATTTCCCGAAACCGTATAAAAGCCATTCGTGTCAACGGAAAAGGTTAAAGAATCGCCTTGATCAAGAACCATCGCCACCCGCCCGTTTTCATCATCATATTGTAATAAATATAGACCGTTTTCGGCCGGATGAGCAATAAGATGAAAGCTTCCGCTGACAGTTACCATTGCGGAATCGACGCCTATTACTTGGTCAGGAGTTAGTTCATAAAGTTTGATTTGACGGGAATTTTTAACGGGCACTATTCCGGATACGATGGCTCCATCAGAATCGTGTTGTGAATGACAGCCCATTAGTGACAAAACCATCATTAACACCATAAAAAGATAATAAGGAAGCCCCCATCGGTGATGGTGGTGTGTTAAACTTTCTAAATCTTTGATCTTCATAAAACTCCCTAATTTGTTCAAGCACAAAGTAATATTAATGTTTTTGGCGTAAGCCTGACGTGTGAACTACAACGGGCTTTGATTGTATTTTGTATATTTGCTAATCACCAAAAAAAACAAAATATGAGCGATTATCACGAACCGCCTGATGAACTCAGCGAAAAAACAAGAGATTACACCCGCGCCCTGCGCACCCTCATCGAGGAAGTGGAAGCAGTGATGTGGTACCAGCAACGCGTGGACGTTACCAATGACCAGCAGCTCAAGAAAATTATGGAGCACAACCGCGACGAAGAGATGGAGCATGCCTGTATGGCGCTCGAATATCTGCGTCGCACCATGCCTGGCTGGGACGAAGAACTTAAGACCTATCTTTTCACCACCGGCGATATCACCGAAATTGAAGAAGGTGCCACCGGCGATGAGAAAAAAGAAGAAGAAGGCAACGAAGATTTAGGAATTGGAAATTTAAAATAAAAAACTATGGATATCCTGAGAAGATCGCTGGCACCTATCAATGATGCCGCCTGGAAAGAAATAAATAAAACTGCTTCTGATGTGATGCGCAACCTGCTCTCGGCGCGGAAATCAGTAGATGTGGAAGGCCCGCACGGGTGGAATTTTTCGGCCGTATCTACCGGTCGCCTCAACCTGAAAAAAAAGCAACCAACCGACCAGGTTCGTTACGGAACCTTCGATGTATTGCCGCTTGTAGAGTCACGCATCTCCTTTAATCTCAACCAATGGGAGCTCGACAATATAAGCCGCGGCGCCGAAGATGCCGACCTCGAAGCACTGGAAGTGGCAGCACGAAAAATGGCCGAATTTGAAGAAAATGCTATCTATAACGGCCTGTCCCAAGCGGGTATCAAAGGCTTGCTCAAAGCTTCGGAGCACGAGCCAATTGCTTTTCCCGAGAACTCCGAAGGCATCCTTAATGTAATTGCACGCGGGCTTGCTACCTTTACCAAAGCCTCGATAGAAGGACCCTACAACCTGGTGCTTGGCATACAAAAGTGGGAAGAGTTGATGACTTACGTCAAAGGCTACCCGTTGTTTTCGCACATCGAGCGGCTGTTGGGTGGCAAAATCATCATCAGCCCATACATCACCGAAGGAGCTATTGTTTCTTTGCGCGGCGGCGACTTCAAGCTCACCCTTGGCCAGGACTTATCGATAGGATACGAATCGCACACCCAAAACGAAGTGCAACTTTACCTCACCGAATCGTTTGTTTTCCGCGTCATCGAGCCAAAGGCAGTGATTATTCTAAAGTAGCGCAGATTCAAGATCTTTATAATTATTTTGATTTAAATTTGCTAACCCCGGCCGAAAGGTGCGGGGTTAGTTTTTTTAATTCAGAAATGAAAAAACGGAATGCCACAGGAAGAGTTTTAACCTGATAGCAGTGCCACACCACTGGATTTAATAGCTAATTTAGCAGCTTTAATTTTTCAGCTTGATCTCATGAAAATCCGTTTGTCAGCGTTGCTATTTGTCTTATTCCTCTTTCCGTTTGTCACGGAGGCACAGCAGTATCTGGTGGTGGAGAAAACGGGAACAGTCAAGAACTTTAAATATTCTCCCGGCAACAGCATCCACTTGCTGGTAAACGAAAAACACATCAAGGGCACCCTCACCCAATTTACTGATAGCACACTCACCATCGACTATCTAATCATTGTGCCATTGCAGCAGATAACAAAGGTCTATCGCCCTCGCGGATTCGTTTACAAATTTTCGAAGAAAGCACTATTTGGCGGAGGATTGGTTTACATGGCCATTTCTGGTGCCAATGGAATCATCTACAATGAATACCCATTGATAGACCAGACAACCGCTATAATTGGCTTGTCGATGGTGGCAGGAAGTTTTTTATTGAAACCACTTTATTACCGCAAGATTCCGCTGGATGGCCGCTGGCAAATTAAAGTGATTGATTTTGAAGTGCTCAAATAGAAAATCAGTTGTCGGGTTTCTGAAATTTAATCCAAATCATCGCCCTCATCTGACTCTTTGCTGCCAAAAAGATATTGCACCAGCGCATCGAACCCCATTGGCGGCTTGTAGTTATAGCCGGTGTGGTAGGTGCTCATTACTTTCAGGTATCTTACCTCAGCCGATTCATACTCCAGCTCCAGCATGATGTTGCCGTAAAGCTGATCGATGGGATAGTTTTCGTTAAGGATATTGGGTTTCAGATAATGTCGTTCATAAAAATAGCGCACAGTATTAGCATCGGCAACTTCTTCGATAGAAGAGCTGTACAGGCGGTATTGCAGCAGCATCACCTGCTCGCGCAAATAGTCAAGTAAAAATTGATAGATTTTTAGATCGGTCTGCTCAGGCATTTTAATGGTTAGCCCAATGGCACCGGGAGCGGTGTAAAGCGCAATCTGATGCGTGAATCCTTTGGTACTTCGCGTAAGGTAGCTTTCCAGGATCTGTCGGAATATGCTTTCCCGTGCCGGCGAGTGTTTCCACAAAACAAATTCCTTCTTAAAGGAATCCTCGCGAATCAGAGGCTGATTTTGGCTCGGTTGATCAGTTGTATTTTTGATAGCGTATGATGGAAACAGCTTATTGAAAAGGTTCTGTGTTTGTTTTTTCATGGAGTCGTTGTTTATGAAAGATAAACAAACCGACATCGTAAAAGTTTGTTACTAAAACAATTAAGGCCGCTGCCAGCGATTATCTTCAGGCTTGCTGTCGGGAATCCATTCGTTGCCCAGCACCATACTTTTGACGGCTTTTTGTGCCGGCACAGATACTTCAACAGTACTTTGTCCATCTTTCCAGATGCTTGCTTTTTTTTCGATAACGGCATTGGTTCCATCTGTAAAATTAATAAGAAGAGAAATCGGAACCGGCATCGCACCGAGGCGATGAATTTTGATAACGTTGTTATTGTCGGGTGCCTCCAATGCCAAATCCGGAATGCCGCGTCCGAAAAACCAGGGGTTCCAAAACCACTCCAGCGGTTGCCCGCTCACCGCATCGAACGTGGCGAAAAAGTCGTAAGGCATCGGGTGTTTACCTTGCCAGCGTCGCATATATTCGCGCAAAGCGCTGCCGAAAACTTCATCGCCAAGCTCTTGCCGCAGCAGGTGATAAGCCACAGCCGGACGCGTATAGGCGGCCATTCGCTGGGTAGTATAGTCATTGAAAATATAGGTGGGAATCATAGGCGGAAGCTCGTTTTCACTTCCTGCAAAAGCAGCGTAATTACGGATAGAATTCTGGAGATAAACAGTTTCAGGCGACACCTCTGCCAGGAATCCCGTTGGGAAATAATGCGCCCAGCCTTCGTCCATAAAAGCATATTTGCGCTCGCTGGTGCCCATAGCAAATGGGAAATAGTTGTGAAAAATCTCATGGTAGGTCAATCCCTGCAAGTCGGCCAGGTCGTCGGGGGCGCCGTCGTTGGCCATCATTGGAAACTCCATGCCACCAGTCTTCCTGCCGTTGGCAACAACAGTAGCGCATGGATAAGGGAACGGCATGCCCGGCCAATCGAACGACATGTATTGCACCGCCTCGCGCGCAATGCCAGCTACCTTTTCGTAATGCGTTAGTCCCGGAGGATAAACTGCCGAAATGAGCACACGTCTGCCCGTAGCCGAATCGACAACAACACTCGTAGCATCCCATTGTGAAATGCTGCTTACTGCAAAAGCAAAGTCGGGAACATGCTCAGCCTTGAATTGCCAGATGGTTTTGTTCTTTTTATTAAAGGTAGCATTGGTTTGATAATCATCAGCCACAAGAATGGGAATAACCTCATCGCTGTTGGCAGCTTTTTCGAGCAAATTGGCTTTTTCGGCACCCAGTACATCAATAGGATTTTGTAACTCGCCGGTGGCCCAAACAGCAAATCCACCAGGCACCGTGATGTTTACACTGAAATCGCTATGATCATTATAAAACTCAACCATTCCCTGATACTCATGCCGGTCCCAGCCATCGATGTCGTCGTAAACAGCTACCTGCGGATACCAGTAGCCAACAAAAAGATGCTCAGGCTGGTATTGACCCATGCGTATAAAATGATGTTGCGGCATCACAAAATTCCATTCTATCTTAACCTCCGCCGTTTGGTTTGCAAGCAAAGGCTCCGAAAGTTGCACCGTCATATTTGTGGCCGAACGCGAAACCTTGTTGCCCATGGGATCATACGTTTGGCCGTCGATAGCCAAAGAAGTTATCTGCACGCCGTCTGTTAAATCGGAAGGATCGAGGATAAACTGGCGGGCATTTCCTTTTTTATAAATATCCTGATAAAGTCTAAAAACCAATTGTGGTAAAGTATCGGGACTGTTGTTGGTGTAACGGATCGTAGCTTTGCCGCTGATCAATCCTGTGGCGGGCGTTGCTTCCACATCAATAGCATAGCTTGTGTGATTTATCCAATAATTGGGGCCGGGGCTTCCATCGGCAGAGCGGGTGCCGGCCTGGTAGGCTTTGCGATAGTTGTCGGGCAATCGATCTGCCATCGGCTGGCTCTGCACATTTGCGACAAGCAAAAAAGTAAGTACGATCAGACAGCCTTTTAATAACCCATTCATTTTTATCATTGGAATTAAAAAAGAAATTGTTGAAGTATTAAAAACTAAAACCCTGCAACGATGCCCACACTCCAAAAGGGTGTGCCGTTGCGGAAGGGTGAATTTTCGTCGTTGAGAACATCAAAAAGTACCTGGATGTAGGCATAAGTGCTTCCGCCAATTTGCTGTGAAAGGCCTCCGCCCACAAAAAGAAAAGGTACCCACTCGCGTATGTTTTCATATTGACCCGTGGGCAGTTGGTTTTCGATTTCATAATTGATAGCCGCATATTCGGTGTGTACATATACTTGCGGAATGATGCGGTAGCGGGCAAAAGCTCTGATGCCATAGTTGCTGGTTTCGTAGGAGCCGCCGTAATAGTTGTTGTACTTTAAATATTCGTAGCCGGGCTGCAGGCCAACCGACAATTTGGGCGTGGCTTTGTAGCCTACAAGCGGCCAGATGCCAATGCTGGTGTAGCTTCCCAGGCTTAGCACAAAGCTGCCACCGAAGTAAAGACGGCTGGCAAAGTCAGATTTTTCTTTTTGCAGATGCGAATACGGATTCACACGCACAGAATCGTTTTGCTGACCAACCGCAGATATGCTGATGGAGAGGGCTACAAGAAATATTACGATAGAGTTTTTCATAGTCACCATTAAGTAGAAACGTCAAAATAACTTTAAAAATCCTTACCAGACAGATGTTTTTTATTAAACCAGCGACGGAAAAGATTTATTGTTTTTAACAGGCATTTCAAAAGAGAAAACCAACGACAAAATATGCCCATTTGTGGGGAAGGGCATTTTCAAATTTGGCCGAAACCCATTGTGCACCAATTTCTGCGTTGACTTTATGATACCGGAAACTTGCTCCCGCTTTCATTTGTGCCAATATCGGATTGATGGTTTCGATGGTGTGCGGGCTTTTGCGGTTGAAGGCGCCACCTTGCAGCGTGGCATCGTAAACAACATAACGCGTGGAGGCTTCCGCAAAAAAGTTGTACTGCATTCCATCGGCAGCCAAGAGGTAGTTCGGCGAAAAATAATCTTCGCCCTGCCCATAACGCAGCCGTATGCCGCCCGAAAAGTCGGTGAGGGGAAGCCCGAGGCTGGTAGCAGCCAAAGCATCCATTTGGAATTTCCCGCCGTCGATCAATAGTTTTTGATAATCCACCAGATAACTCAGCAGCATATCCTGCTGTATCTGATACGTCCAGCCCGGGATTGGCTCGGAAGCAGGCAGAAGCACATGGATTCCGTTTTGCACAAACTGCCCGCCGGCATAGCGTCCCAGCAAGCCGGCCTGTATCGTGGAGCTTAGCACAAACTGATGATCCTTGTCGTAAAAAGCGGCTTTAAGCCCAATGAGCAATACGCCGGCATAAGGCCGGTCGGTGCGCACCGGATCGCCCAATACGTTGCGCGGTGTGTAAATTTCGTGCGTCAATAGTAAGCTGTAAATGGGTGCAGATTCCACCAACGGGTCGAACAGCAACTTCGAAATCCCTGAATTTCCAAAATGCTGACTGTGATATTCTATTTGTACTCCATTGGTATAGTAGCGGTCGGTTTGGAAAAAAATATCAT
The DNA here is from genome assembly GCA_964612515.1 of uncultured Lentimicrobiaceae bacterium. Lineage (GTDB taxonomy): Bacteria > Bacteroidota > Bacteroidia > Bacteroidales > 4484-276 > SABY01. The sequence goes on from CAZTCX010000009.1 coordinate 17,008, forward strand.
TCGCCCACATCACCTGGAGCCGGTGCGGATATTCTATAACTTCTTCGGAAACCAAATAGCGCTGAAAACCTTGCGCAGACAGAAAGGATGCAGCCATCAGCAAGGCACCAAGAAAAGCCAGACGGAGATAATGAATTGACGGCCAATGAAACATACCGGCAAATGTACCACAAAACCAATGGTGAAAAGCCGGCATAAATCCTTGTGCAAACAATTGTTAACCCTGACCAATCGGAACTGCTCGTAGATCTGAAGACCTTTTTAAGGGAGGTTTCAAATAATAATGTTAAAATGACAAGTAATTCTCAAAAGCCAAATCTCAAATTTCTTCCGGGTTTTATTTTCAGATTTTTAAAATTGAGATTTATTTGGAATTTGTTTGTCTTTAGCCTTTTATCATTTGTCTTTTATGGTTCCCATCATTTTATTTTCACTTTAAAACTCAGTGCCTTCATAAATCTTAGCTTCCTGCGGCAACTTTACGGATCCGATCATGATAAACGCACGTCCGCTATACATTCCGTCCACGTCTATCTTCGCCTGATCGTTGCCGGAAAGCGTAAGAGAAATACGGGCTGTACCAATGACGCCGGTAAGTGTAAAAGTCATAAACAGCTCCTCCTTTTTGCTGTTCTCCTTGAACTTTACATTAATCATCCTGCCTTTTAATGTAATGCCTCCCAGGTTGTTGGGACTGCGGGTGCGCAAAAAATCGCTTCCAATTTGCATCACAGCTTCCTGGCCCGTCACTTTCAAAAAGTTGATGCTGCTTTGAACGGGCAAATACTTCACACCGTCGCGTGACTGAAGGCTTTCGGCACGTACTACAAATGACGAATCTAAAATGGCTTGCCGTGCCCGGAGATATAGCTGAGTCTGTTCTGATATTTGTCGCTCTTTTTTTTCGGCTTTGGTTTCCTTTTTCTGCTGTTGTGCATTTAGTGACGTCGGATATAGCCATAGCGCAGCAATCAATATTAACAGCACCCCTCGAAGCGTTTTCATTATCATCTTGTTTTTCATTGTTTTTTCTTTTTTAATGAATAAAAATAAGTGCTGGAAGTAGCCAGAAATATGCCAAAAACGGATACCAAATATCATGAGCCTGAGCTGTGTGGAAACTTCAATTCATGGAAGATTTTGGGTGCTAATAACTAGGCGACAAACCTTAAACCGACCGAATAAGCGCCACCGCATACGCAGTAAGCCCTTCTTCGCGGCCTTCAAAGCCCATTTTTTCGGTGGTAGAAGCTTTGATGGAAATCCGGTCTTCCGAAATATTGGCTGCTGCGGCAAGCACCTGCTGCATCTGCGGAATGTAGGTTGACAAGCGTGGTTTCTGCAATGCCACGGTAGCATCGATGTTGCCGATTGTGTAACCTTTGTCAGTCAGCAATGCCACCACGTATTTTAGCAGCAGCGTACTGTCGATGTCTTTGTAAGCTGCATCCTGATCAGAAAAATGAAAACCAATATCGCGCAGGTTGGCAGCGCCCAGCAACGCATCGCAAATGGCATGTATCAGCACATCTCCATCCGAATGTCCCAGCGAACCGCTGTGGTGTGGAACCTGCACGCCACCAATCATCAGATGTCGCCCCTCGGCTAACTGATGCACATCGTATCCAAAACCTACCCGAAAATCCATAACCAGTTTTTTTTACGAAAGTAGTGTAAAACCATCACCTTTGTGTTGTTGGCTTTTAACAAAAAAAACCGGAAGAAATTGCTTCTCCCGGCTCCTTTTATTTTTTTTAAAAAATCCCTAAAGAGGTTCTAACTTAGTACTAAAATTCAGCAAAGTCGAAGGTAAGGGTAAAGCGCAGCGTATTTTCCAATGGGTTTTGTTGCTCCAGCGGAATCAGATAGGAGAAGTCCAATCCGAACACGTTGTATTTTAAGCCAGCTCCCAAAGTGAAATATTTCCGGTTTCCTTTGTTTTTATTTTCATAAAAAAAGCCTCCGCGTACCGCAAAAACTTTGTTGTACCAATATTCGGTACCAATAGAAAAATAAAACTCACGCATTTCTTCTTCAAAACCGCCGGGGGCATCGTACCACGAGTGCAACATGCCTTCAATCGGGCCTACGTTGGGATCCATGCCTGCTTCTATCTGAGGCTGTCCGTCCACATAAATGGGATTGCCTAACGAGTCCTGAGCATAAATCGGTGGCGTAGGAACCAACAATTTGTTAACGTCAACCATAAACGACAAACGGTTGTAGTCGTCCAGGTCGAGCGTCAGACGAGGTCCGATACGCAGGTTGGTAGGGATAAAATCTTTATCGGTGGTGGCGTCAGAGTATGAAATTTTCGATCCGATATTAGAGATATTAATACCTAAAGCAAATTCAGCGTATTCAAAGTCGCGCCAGTCGAGTTCGCGCTGATGATACACTGCAATGTCAGCAGCTACTGATTGTCCGGGCTTGGTAGCCTGTCCGGCCACACTCACACCCTGCGTAAGGTTGGAGTGGATATAACGCGCAGCCACAGCTCCTGACCAGTTTTCGGAAAACTTACGGCTGTAGGTAGCATCCACCGAAAACTCGTTTGGACGGTAGTTGCCGATACTTTGACCCTGGATGTCGGTAAAGTTGATGTCGCCTAATGTAAAATAGAGCAATGAAGCAGCAACCGTTTGCTGGTCGTCGATGCGGTAAAACCCTGAAACATAAGCCAGGTTGATATCGCTAACGATGGCGCGAAGCCACGGGCTGTAAGATGCAGAGAAGCCGGCTTTGGGTTCGATAAAAGCATATTTTGCAGGATTCCAGTGCATGGAGGCCGCATCCGGCGTGGAAGCTCCACCTACATCACCCAGAGCACCCGAACGGGCATCAGGAGCAATCAGCAGAAAGGGAACTGCAGTAGTAATGGTGTTGGTTTGCCCAAGATAGTTTGGTTTATCCTGCCCCCAGGCCAGGTGTGTCAGCATCATACATGCAGTAACGACTGCAAGGGTTTTTTTAATCATAAAGATCAGATTTATTTTTATTGAAATAAGGAAAGTAAACGGTCATTCATTTTTAATATTGTTTTATAATGTCAGCCTTAGCATCTCCCTGTTATTGCCGCTTTACGTCAGGCTCTCTGCGTTAATCAGTGATGATAAGTTTCTGCACCCGCTCGGTGGACTGGCCTTTTGCATCGTTAACGCGCAATCGGTAGAGGTATAATCCCGGCGCAAGCTTATCGCCGCCCTGGTTGGTACCATTCCAATGGATTGGTTCCATGGCGTAGCCGCTGGCGTTCACCGTATTTGGCCCCAGCGTTTGAACCAGTCTGCCGTAGAAATCATAAATTTCGATGGTAGCCGTGAGTGTTCCTTCAAATTGGTTGTGGCGGAAGGTAAACCAGGTTTCGTCGCGGAATGGGTTGGGATAATTAAACACATTGAGCAAATTTACGCCAATGCTATCGGAAACAAAAAATTCAAGTGTCTTTTCTGATGGGTTGTTGAACATGTCCCAGGCACGCAAACGAAGCGTGTGCAATCCATTGGACAAAGGCCCGAGTGGCAAAGCAATGCTTCCACTGCTGTGGTTGTCCAGCTCAGGATCGAAAAGATGGTTGAGGATAATGGATTGCATTGTATTTCCATCAATGGTCAGCACAATGTCGTGGCCGATGCCGGCGCCCGTAGCGTTGATGCCCGATGGGTCGGAGAGATGTGCCAGAAACAACGGTGATGGGTTGATGGCCGTTCCGGGTATAAAAGTGCTGTCGTTGAGAAACATTTTGATGTCGGGACCCAGATTGTCGGCTTGCGCATTTTGCGGTACACCGCCTATCATCACGCCTGTAAAATAGCCGCTGGCATCGCGTGTACTATCCACAGCATAATAGCTCAGTTTGCCATAGCCAAAATTATAGTCGATGTCGCGCGGAAGCACAAAGGTGTAACTGAATCTTCCGTTTTTAACGCTTGCTTTTCCCTGGCAAAGGATATTATTTTGCAATTCAAAAGTATAAGGATAGCTGTCGGAGGCAGAGCCAAGTGTGGTGACCTGTTCAGGTTTGCCGTAAAGGACAGGATAAATAACACCTTCAAAATCGCTGAGCAAAGCTCCCGGCATGTTGTGCTGCTGTATGTGCCCGCTGATGGTGATGGTGCTGTTGGCGCTCAGCGTATCCCTGAAGAAATTAGCCGGCTGTCCATTGATGGAATCGGTGATGACGTCGTGTTGCGGCAAAGCCAGCCTGAGTGCAGGATCGCCGAGCAATACAAAATTTAAAAGGCTGGAGCTTGATGGCAGTTTTGATTTCATAATCAAATCACCAAAACGGATGTTGTTGCCGCCTTGTATCGTAAAAAGAGTATCATAAATTCGTTTATTGAGGATCAGGTTGACGCTTGCAAAGGCAACGCGTACAGTCGTCAACAATCCGATGCCACCACCATGCGGATTGAGCAGCACCAGCTCGCCGGCGGAGGTGAGGGCAGGATTATCAAAACGGCTAAACTCGCACGTTGCTGTAATTACCAGTGGCAGCCGGTCGTAGTTTTTCCAGGAGAGAATGTCGCTGATTCCTACCACACTTTCGTGGGTAAGGCCGGTTTCGCCGCCATGGCCCGTATAATTCACTATTAGAACGCCTTCCTGCATTTGATCGTTAAAAGCTTTGTTGGCCTGTGGGAAAGTATTTCCGTTGGCGGTGCTTTCGAGTGGGTAGGCATCTATGTAAATTTTGTTGATGTTCACATCGCGGTTTTTGCGCCTGATGTCGCGAACCAGGATGGTATCGGCCTGCAACACGTGCAGGTTTCCATTTCCGTCGTCGGCCATAAAGCACAATTGGTTGCGCCACGCGCCCTGGGTACGGCTGGTAAGGTGCATGTAATTTTCTACTTTGTCCACCATGTCGGTAGCCTGACGTTGCGTTACCACCGGAAATCTTCCGATGCCCAGATCAATGCTGCCTACCGATTCTTTGCCTTCACCGTCATCCATCAAACCAAAATAGTCGTCGGTGACAAATGAGCCGGCGTACCAATGTGAATTTTTAGATTCGAAAGTAGGAACCATATTCTGATTCTCGCCAGTACGATGTTTGGGATCATAAGAACCATCGCCAAAGAGCAGCAGGTATTTGAGCTTTGGCGCTGCGGGCGAACGATAATAAATCATCCGGACAAAATCACGGATGGCCGTCGGGTCGGCTATTCCCGAACCAAACTCATTATAAATCTGATCGGTGGTTGCCACGTGTACGATCATACCATCCACCTCTTCGTGAAGTGCTTTGAGTCGCTCCGCCTGCTCCAAAAATAGTGGATGCGTAACGATGATAAAATCAGCAGCGCCAAGATGATGCAGATTCTGGTTTTCGACCGAACCCATCGATATTGGCAAACGATAATCATTGGCGGTAAAACCAATAAATTCATCGATGGTATCAGATTGGGTTGTGAATTTGCATGCTCCGTCATCAAAGGTGGTAGCCATCTCACGTGGTAGCAAACGGTTGGTAATATTCCAAACATTAAAATTCGGTTGGGCATTACCAATTACATACTGGCTCAAACGATTGGGCGGCGCCTGCTGGCGATTCCTAAAAGAGAAGAATTTATTATCATAAATCAAATGGCTCATAACATTTATGGTAACGAAATTCAACCATCCTATCGAAAAATTATCAGGTTTGAGATAGCTGATATTAACTGTGATATCGCGCGTATCATTGGCCTTAAACCATCGCGACTTATCCGAGACGTTGGCGTATTTGGTCTGAGAATTCATCTGAACATAACTTACGTTGTCGTAATAAACGGAATCGCCGTTTGCACGGATTACAAACTTGCTGGTCAGTGCTGAGCGGGCTGCAATGTCGGTGCTGATGTGCGTGTTCGCACTTACATCGCGATGTGGAAAAGGAAAGAAGAAAGTGTGGCTGAGCTGCTCGCTGAACGTTTCGCCATACCATTCGCGACCGGAACGGATAAGATTGATCGAATCGATTTCGTGCGAAGCATAGTCGTTGTAGGTTTTGATAATATTTTCAGGCGTCAATGCTGCCTGTGGCTGAACCTGGATGCGCATGCCATCGGTTGCGGAGGTATTAATAAAATAATAGGCAGTATCCGAAAACTTATTTAGGGAGTACTCGTAAGCCTGCTTGATGTTGCTGTACGTCCATGCGTGTGGCGACTGTCCGTAGAAAATGACGTAGTCGCCGGCGTCGAAGGAGCCATCGCCACCATCGTGCATTTCTATGGCATTTTCCTGCAAATCATCGTAGCGAAAATCTTCGTTGTCCTGCGGCAACATACCGCCGCCATTGCCATACAAAGCTATTGCTGATGAAGCAACGCTGCCCTGCATGCCCATTTGTTGCAGTTGTTCGTAGGTAAGTTTGTAAACGCCATCGTGGAGGAGCCCGATTTTAAACCATGTGCCATCAGCAAGCACCGAATTGTCGGCATAGCTGGGAATGGAATTAAGCATCAGACCAATATTTTCGCCTAAAGGGAGAGGAGATTTTTCCCAGGAAAGATCGAAGGAGATTATCTTTTCGAAATTTCCGGAGGCAGCATTAAAACGCAGTGGCATCAGCCGGAAAATGGTATGGCGTTCGCCTCTGGTGGTTGAAATCTCCGAAATATGTTGCGGTTCATCGGTGATCAGTTGCAAATCTTCAATCCGATCCATATCAGCAGTAACGGGAGCCCACTGTATGTTTTTTAATTCAAAATCCAAGCGAGCGGTGTTGTCGTCCATTGGGAAGCGCTGCGTAAAAACCGGCAGCATGCCGTAGGTATCCACGAAAGTGGCATCGTCGAAATTCAGAACCAGCTCCGTCGATTCTTTAGCCGTAGCATCCCACGGCGCCGGAGCGTTCCATTGCAGGATGTGATGCTCAGAAATGGCCTGCCCAAAGAGATCAAAAGCTGCCGTGAAAAGGATCAGCAGCAGCAAAGGTTTGTAAATATTCTTCATGTTATCCTTACGGATTTATTAGCAAATAGATAATTCCAAAACAAAAATTTTCAAAAATTAGCGTGCAATCACAACTTTATTTACCGCCGAGGCAGTTCGTCCGGCTTCGTCTTTTATCTGCACCCTGTACACATACACGCCGCCACCCAGGCGCTGGCCACTGTCGGTGGTACCTTCCCAGCGGATCGGCTCGGCATAGAAACCGCTGCTCTGGTTGTTTTGTTTCAACGTAGTAAGCAGGCGGCCGCTTAGGTCGTACACTTCTATCTTCACCTGCGTAGCCTCGTTGGCCTGATTGTGATTGTATTCAAACCAGGTTTCGGTGGTAAAAGGATTTGGGTGACTGTAGATTTTATCAATAACGATATGATCGTCATCCACTACAACAAATTTAAGCGATGCTTCGGAGGAGTTATTAAAAACATCCCACACCCTGAAAGTGACCATGTGTTCGCCCGGCTCCAGATTACTGAAAGGAAAGCGCACAGTGCCGTTGGTGTATCCTTTGGCATCCGACTCGTAATAGTCGTTTAGTTTAAAAGGTCTTTCGGAGTTTCCATCCAGCACGGCGGTAATGTCGTGGCCGATGCTGTTGCCCACCGTGTTGATGCCGCTGCGGGCGAATACGCGCGCCAGCAGCACCGGGTTTTGGTTGGTAATATCGCCCCAGCGGAAGGTGGTATCGTTCATATAAAGTTCTACCTCCGGACCTTCATTATCGACAATGGTATTTTCGTCGAATCCGCCGACGATCAGGTTAAAATCATAACCATTGGCAGTTTTCACTCCGTCTTCGGCAAAATAGCTGATTTTACCCTTTCCATAATTGTAGGCTATGTCGAAGGGAACGATAAAACTGAAAGAGAAAACGCCATTTGTTACGTCGGCCTGCCCTTTGTAAATCACATTTTTGCGCAATTTGAAAGTGCGCACCTGGCTTGATGGGTCTTGTCCCAGCGTACTTTCCACCGATTCTTTGTCGAACACAGTGGCTTTTAATATTCCGTTAAAGTCCGATTGGATTGCTCCGGTATTGTTGGTGATAATTCCCTCAATTTTTACATTCGACAACGCATTGATTGTATCAGCTACTTGTCCGGTTTCTGTAAAAGTGATGGAGGTGGTGTGCACCTCGTAATCAGGATAAGAAATTTTGAGCGCCGGATCGCCGATCAACAGAAACTTCAAGCCGTTGCCCAGCGTATTGCTTTCGCGTTTGGCCAAACGGATAAGATCGCCCATGGCGTAGTAAGCGCCATCATTTTTAGAAAACATCTTTTGATAAAGCTTTTCGTTGAGGTTGTAGTTGGAGCCGGCGTAGGTAGCGCGTGCGGTGGTAAACAAGGCAATGCCGCCACCTTTGGGATTCAGGAAAACATATTCGCCAGCCGAAGTACGACCGGGATCATCATAGCGCGCAAACTCACAGGTGGCGGTGATAAATACGGCCATCTTATCGTAGTTTTTCCAGCTATTAATATCTCCGTTTTGTAGAACACGCTCATGTGCCCAGCCCACCTCGCCACCGTGGCCGGTGTAATTCATAACGAGCGTACCTTTTTCGATGCGGTTGTTGATGGCCTCATTCACTTCGGGATAGCGTTGCCCGCCGGCAGTAGTCTGCTGGGTGTAGGCATCAAGATAAATCTTGTCGGTGTTGTATTGCGGATAATAATTCTCGATAAGTTTAGCCAGATCGTCGGCCTGGTTGGTGTGCAAGTTGCCTTCTTCGTCGTCGCCGACAAATGTTATCACATTGCGCCAGTCGTCCATACACTTGCGGCTGGTAGCGTAGTGTATCACTTTGTCAACACTTTTTTTCGCCTCTTCGGGCGTTGCTACCACAAAGCGTCCGATGCCAATGTCGATCAAATCTTTTTCGTTCACACTTTCGTTGGGATCGAGAAATCCAAAATAGTCGTCGGTGGCAAAAGAGGCGATATAGGAGAGCGAATTAGGAGATTCGTAAGTAGGGACAAAGTTGGTGTTGTTTTGCACCCGGTCTTTGAAGTCGTAGGAAGCATCGCCAAAAAGCAACAGATAGCGCGGCATCACTTCACCATTTTCGGCACGGGTATAAAACATGCGCATCATCTCTTTGATGGCGGTAATATCCTGCGCTCCCGACGAAAATTCGTTGTAAACTGCCTGCGGCGTAGTAACCAGCACCGTCAGGTTAGAAAAGTCGCGATGGAAATCTGCCAGACGGTTGGCTTGATCCATAAAGTCGGGATGTGAAACGATGACGTAGTCGATGTTGCGCTGTGCGTGTAGGTTTTGATTGGCCACCGTCCCGGCTGCTTCTGCAGTTAGAAACTGGCTGCCGTCGAAGGCGATAAATTCACGGATTACCTGTGTTTCGAGACGGAAGCGCAGGGCATTGCTTTGTGACGTAGCCTGCACTTGCTGCACATCGGTAGGCGAAGTTACGTCCCATACCGTAACACCTGAGGCTGCATTTTGAAGAACAAATTGGGTGATTTCTCCTTCACCAACTGCGTCTGTATTTCTAAAGTCCATTTGCGATCCGCTGAATACAAGATTGCGAAATACGTTCAGTTCGATGTAATCGAGCCAGCCGATGGAGCTATTGACGGACTTGTTGTATTTGAGGCTTACATTAACCTCACTGCCAGAAATCTCCAGTCGCTTTGTTACGGTATTATCTTTTGCATAATCGCCCTGTGAGGTTTCGGGAGCACCCTGGATGGGTATGGTTGCAATATTATTTCCATTCAATGACACCCCAAACGATGAAGAAACCACTGATTTTGCCGCAGCTCTTACCATCAGCACATGCTCCGCTGAGGTAACAATGTTGGGAAATGAAAATGCAAAGTTGTGGGTTGTCTGCACATCGAAAACTTCGCCCAGCCATTGGCGGCCGGTTTTATAAATGCTCATGTTATCCAGCTCATGAAACTTGTGATCGACAAATGTAGTAGCGTCGTGTGTGGCGGCTTGGGTAGCCGAAGGCAGCGCCGCAATACGCTTTCCGGCGCCAGCCTGGATGGTTATAAAATAATAGGTGTAATCAGAATAAATATTGAATTGATGATCAAATTTGAGCGCTGTAGGATTGTACTTCCATGCGTGTGGCGACTGACCATAAAACAGGAAATAGTCGCCCGGATCGAAACGCCCGTCACCGCCATCCACCATCTGAATTGCATTTTCGAGGAGATCGTCGGGGCGATATTCGCTGTTGGCTTCGGGCAGCATGCCGCCGCCATTGCCGTAAAAGCGCACGGTAGCCGAACTTACACCGGAAAGATTCATGCCCATTTGCGTAAGCTGCTCATAGGTAACTTTGTAAATGCCGGTTTCCTTCACACTTATCCTGAACCACTCGCCATCGGCCAACACCGAGTTGGCAACATATTCCTTGGTAGCTGTTGTGTTTTTTAATCCTTCCACAGGTGTCAGCTCCAAATCGAACGCCACCAGTTTTTCGTATTTCCCGGTAAGCATGTTGAGCCTGAAAGGAAGCAGATGCACCACCGCAACAGATACGCCACGCGCACCGGCAATGTAGCTTTCTATTTCGATTGCAGGTGTGATCATAATCAGATTATCCACAAGCATCAACTCTTCCGGCGTCAGCGGCAAATATTGCGGATTGAGGAGTTTTGTTTCTACTGATGTCGCAGCATTTTCCAAAGGCATCTTTATCGAAAAGAGAGGCAGATTTTCGTATTGACTTCCGTAATCAGCGCCCTTGAAAAACAAACGCGAAACTTCAACGGCTTCGGGTGTCGGCTGTTCATGGATCGTTTGCCATTGGAGCTGGAAATGCTGAACCAGCGCATCGGCAGATGCCACGATGGAAAAAAATACCAGAAGAATTGTAAAAAATGGACGTTTGATCATACCGAATGTCATTTTATTAATAAAGAGCCAACACCTTAATGCGGACTATTGTTTATAGGAGTTGTGTTTGCCGATCCTACTGTATTTCACACGGATAACTACCTGAAAGCAATAGGCTAAAAAACGAAACTTTTGGGACAATATTGCCGTTTTCTGCGTTTGCTTCCCTGCTCCGCTTATATTTGCACGCTGGAAGCATCAGAAGGGTCGTTGCTAAAATATCCCGAAAAATAAAGAGTTAATAATCACGTGAAAGGTTGCGTTGCACTTCCGGTACTATTATCGATGAAAGAAACCAGAAAGCTTTTTATCCTGCTGTTGTTGTTTGTTCTGACTGCGCGTGTGCAAGGTCAGGATTACACCTATTCGCAATTTTACGCCAATCCGGTTTACCTCAATCCTGCTCTTGCCGGCTCTGATTATTGCCCACGTATTACGCTCAACTACCGCAACCAATGGCCCCAACTTCCGGCGGCATTTGTTTCATCCAGCGCCTCTTATGACCAATACGTCGATTTTATCTCGGGTGGCGTAGGGGTGCAGTTTCAATACGATAAAAGTGGCGAAGCAGGTCTGCGTCAATTTTACCTTAGCGGGATGTATGCTTACCGGCTCGACATTGCCGACCGGTGGCAGGCAAGCATGGCGCTCGAAGCTGCCTACGGCCAGCGGGGCGTCAGTTGGGACGACCTTATCTTTGCTTCACGCATCGACCCGGCCAGCGGCAACTTGCTCCCGGCGGAGCCTTCTCCCGATAATTTTCGTGGCAACGTAAACTATGTCGATTTTTCAACCGGCTTTGTAATTGGTTATGATGAGAAATTCTTTGTAGGTGGCGCCGTGCACCATCTCACCACACCCGACATTGCATTCTTCAGCGATGGCGAATACAAGCTGCCAATGAAAATTACCATTCACGCCGGTGCAAACATCGAAAGTGGTGGAAGCCGCGGCTACCGAAGCAGTCAACCGGGCTTTACCATTTCGCCTAACATTCTTTATCAGCAGCAGGGCGACTTCCGGCAACTCAATGTGGGCACTTATTTTACGCTTGCCCCCTTTGTTGGTGGGCTTTGGTATCGCCATGCTTTTGAAAATCCCGACGCTGTCATCGTGCTCCTGGGCTTGCAATACAATAATCTAAAATTCGGCTACAGTTATGATTATACAGTATCATCATTGGCCATAGCAAGCGGTGGTGCACACGAAATATCAGCAGGCTGGCTTTTTGATTGCAACAAAAAAAGTAAACGTTCCAGAGCAATAAAATGTCCGTCGTTTTAGTTAATTCAGTCTATTTGCAAAAAAATCTTAATGATGCGTATTAAAATTCAGCAGATCATAAGCTTGGTAACCATTGTAGCATTAGTGCTCACGCTCTCTTCCTGCAGCGGAATTTTTGGTTCAAAAAAGAAAACCTCTGCCACTACCGGATGGGACTACAACAGTAGCACCAACGGCGGCTTTGCCGTTTCTGAAATCAATGAACAGGAAACCGGACCCGGATTGGTTTTCGTGGAAGGGGGCACTTTCGTGATGGGACAGATGGGCGAAGACCCGATGTACGAGAATTACGCTCCGGCACGCCGCGTTACCGTCCGTTCATTTTATATGGACGAAACCGAGGTTACCAATCTCGATTATCTGGAATACCTCTATTGGCTAAACAGAGTTTTTGCTGCGGATTATCCGGAGGTTTACCGTAAGGCGCTTCCTGATACATTGGTATGGCGTTCGCGCCTGGCTTACAACGAGCCGTTGGCCAATCTCTATCTGCGTCATCCGGCTTACCACGATTATCCTGTGGTTGGCGTTACCTGGGTCCAGGCCACCGACTACTGCCAATGGCGTAGTGATCGTGTAAACGAATTATTGCTTATCAAAGCGGGCGTATTGTCAGAGGATCCTGACCAGCGCAACGAAAATAGCTTCAATACGGAGGCTTATCTTGCCGGACAATATTCCGGTCTTGTCAATAAACCCATTGCCGACCTTGACCCCAGCAGCACCGGTGGCCGTAATGCCCGCCTGGAAGATGGCATTATGCTGCCCAACTACCGGCTGCCTACCGAAGCCGAATGGGAATATGCCGCCTTAGGTTTGCAAGGGCAAAATGAACTTATCACCGAACGCCGCGTCTATCCCTGGGACGGACACTTGGTGCGCAGTACCGCCGGCGGCAAAAAAGATTATGGCAACTATTTGGCAAACTTCAAGCGTGCACGTGGCGACTACATGGGCATAGCCGGAAGTCTCAACGATGGCGCCGACATCACCGCTCCGGTAGGTACCTATCCGGCCAACGACTTCGGATTGTACAACATGGCCGGCAACGTAGCTGAGTGGGTGCAGGATGTGTATCGTACCCTTAGCCACGAAGATGTCGCCGACTTCAGCCCCTTTCGGGGAAATATCTTTACCACTCCGGTGCTTGACGCTGAAGGCAACATCGCCGAAAAAGACAGCCTGGGACGTATTCGTTACCGCGAAATCACCGTCAACGAAGCGCAGGACAGATTTAACTACCGCGAAGCCAACAACGTTAACTATCTCGACGGCGACAACCGCTCGGTGAATGACCCCGGCAAGTGGCTCGACGATGTGAACAACAGCAACTCCACCAACCTGATGTACGACTATAAAAGCAGCAGTCTTGTCAATGACCAGACCCGTGTTTACAAGGGTGGTTCCTGGAAAGATGGCCCTTACTATTTGAGTCCGGGCGTGCGCCGCTATCTCGACCAGAACAAAGCTACGGATTATCTGGGCTTCCGCTGTGCAATGGATCGCGTAGGCACTTCTGTGAAATTTAAAAAATAAGATTCGCTTTGGGTCGATACGACCATCCACGAAATAATAAAACGCTGTATCTGTTTTAACAAAAAACGATACAGCGTTTTTTTGTCTGCTTTTTTCAATTATTTTGCCACCACAACTGCACATTATGACCACAGAAGAACTTTACGAGATTTATAAACGACATCCAAAAATTAGCACCGACTCGCGAAACGTTGCGGCGGGCAGCATCTTCTTTGCACTGAAAGGCGAGGCTTTCGATGGAAATCGATTTGCAGAAGCGGCATTGCGTGAGGGCGCCGCATGGGCAGTGGTGGACGATGCGGATTTAAAAAATCATCCAAATGTGATCCTGATGGAGGATGTACTGGAGGCATTGCACCACCTGGCGCAGCATCATCGTCGGCAGCTTCGGATTCCTGTAATCGGAATCACGGGCAGCAATGGCAAAACCACCACCAAAGAGCTTCTCAGCCAGGCATTGCAAGCAAAGTTCAGGACGTTTGCTACATCTGGAAATCTCAACAACCACATCGGCGTGCCACTTTCTTTACTTTCGATTACTGGCGATATCGAAATTGCAGTGATAGAAATGGGAGCCAATCATCAGGGGGAAATTGCAGCGCTGTGCCAGATTGCCCGTCCCGACTTTGGTATTATTACAAATATCGGGCGCGCCCACCTCGAGGGATTTGGTGGCTATGCTGGTGTGATAAAAGCAAAAACGGAGCTGTACGATTTCATCCGTGAAAATGGCGGGCACCTTTTCGTTCATCACGACGATGCGTTATTAATGGAGAAATCTGCCGCAATAGTCCGCACCACCTATGGCGCTTTGCCTGGCGCAGATGTACAGGGATTTATTACTGAAAAATTCCCCAGTCTGGCACTGCAACTTATCCATCCCGCCAAGGGAACCACCATCAACACCCAACTGGCCGGAAGTTATAACTTTCCCAACGTGATGGCTGCTGTTACCATTGCGCGTTATTTTGGCTCCGACCTGCAGAAGGTGGCAAAAGCACTACACAATTATCAGCCTGTCAACAACCGGTCGCAGTGGCAAACTACGCTTCACAACAAGCTGCTCATCGACCTCTACAACGCCAACCCGGGAAGTATGCAGGCCGTGATCGAAAATTTCGCGCTGGCGCCTTACGGCAATAAAGTTGCCATTCTCGGCGATATGCTGGAGCTGGGCACTGAGAGCCATGCCGAACATGCAGCCATCATAAAAATGACACAAGATGCTGATTTTGAAAAAGTAATATTGGTAGGGAAACAGTTTTCAGCTTTCGCTGATGACTACTCCGAAAAATTTATCTTTTTTGAAAATGCCGATGCAGCCAGGGAAGCCATTATTAAAATGAATTTAAAAAACAAAACGATCCTGCTGAAAGGCTCACGGGGCATCCGGCTCGAAAAAATTCTTGATATTTTATAATTCAATTTGTTTGGAATGTAAAGACGCACGGCAATGCGGCTCATTATTCTAACATCTGATTATTTTTTGAACATAAAGACGCACCGCAGTGCGTCTCTACACAAAATGATAATTATGGAAACAATCACTGCTTTGGGAATGATGTCGGGTACTTCGCTGGATGGCCTCGACATTGCCTGTTGCCGCTTTGGCCTGTCGGACGATCAATGGAACTATGAAATCCTTTGTGCCGAAACCATCAACTATTCCGATCATTGGCGCCGGCGACTGGAGCAGGCACCGCAACTAAACGGGCTGGAGCTTTCGCAACTGGATGCAGATTTTGGAAGATATTCTGGTGAGCAGGCCACTCAATTTATCAGCCGCAATAAATGCCAACCACTTTTTGTGGCTTCACACGGGCATACCATTTTTCATCAGCCTGAGCAGGGGCTGACGCTGCAAATCGGCCATGGCGCACATCTGGCCGCTGCGGCCGGAATAAAAGTAATTAACGATTTTCGTTCGTTGGATGTGGCGCTTGGCGGTCAGGGAGCTCCGTTGGTTCCAGTTGGGGATGCTTTGCTATTTGGCAACTTCGGTTTATGTCTCAATTTGGGTGGCTTTGCAAATATTTCATACCAGTTAGGCGGGCAACGCATTGCCGGTGATATTTCTCCGGCCAACATGGCGCTCAATCTTTTGGCCCGGCGTGCCGGAAAACCTTTTGATGAAAATGGAGCCATAGCTGCCAGCGGCCACATTATCCAGCCATTATTGAAACAACTCGATGCATTGCCATTTTATCAGCAACGCGCTCCAAAATCGCTGGGGCGCGAATGGTTTGAATTGCAAATGTTGCCGTTGATAGATGCTTATGATTCTTCGCCTGCCGATCTTTTGCGAACCCTCACCGAACATATTGCCCGACAGGTGGCTGCCGCCGCGGATGTTATTCCATCTTCTACCATTCTGGCAACGGGCGGCGGCGTCCACAACAGTTTTCTCATCCAACGCATCGGTCATTGCAGCCGGCACAACATCTTTGTTCCCGAACCTTTATTAATTGATTACAAAGAAGCCCTCGTGTTTGCCTTTCTGGGAGTTTTGCGCTTACGCGGAAGCAACAACTGTCTGGCATCGGTTACGGGTGCGCGGGCTAATAATAGCGGCGGTAGCATTTGGGGATAGGATTTTAAAATTCGTATCTGTATCAACACCCGAAGATTTTCCCTGACAACTTTTGCCTCTCTCGGTTACGTTCAGCTTTAGCTTTTCCTAAGCTGCATCTATTTTTGCTGGCTTCGCCAGCTTTTCCGAATCAATGATACTGGTAGAGCCTATAAAAATAGGAAGGACGAGGCTATTTATTTCTGGACCAATAGCCTTGCAACTACTCCCTTTTCCCAGCAACTTTAATTAATAAATAAGGTAATAAGGTTGATGCATTTTTGGCGACTTTTCTACGAAGGTGGGTCGATTAGAAATAAGGTTTTTTCATTTTTCAATTTGAGGATAAGATCCAAAACCCTCCTTTGCTTTTACCACAAACTCTGTTACCAACCTGGGATCTTTGCGCCCATTGGCATCTTCTACGCCGGTATGCACATCAACGCCGGCAGAACGGGTGATGCGGATGGCTTCAGCAACATTTCCGGGATGAAGTCCGCCGGCAACGATCACCGGCCGCGGGCTTTGCGCAACGAGGCGACTGGTGATATTCCAGTCGTGGGTTTTGCCTGTAGCTCCCGAAGCGCCGGTAGCGGGATCGTAGGTATCGGTGATGTAGGCATCCACGAAAGGTGCGGTGAGGGGAAGTGTTTCGAGCAGTTCCGTTTCATTTCCAATTTTCACCACCAGGCTTTTCCAAATCTCAAAAGGTATGGATGAGGATGACCGGCTTAGCTGACGAAGCTTTTCGAGTTCAGCTAATGAAATAGGCCCATGCAATTGCACGATGTTGCAGCCAAGCTGTTGCAACAACTCATGTATTTCCATAGCTTTCGCTAAATAAGTGATCAGTACCGGATGGATGGATGGCGGTAGTTTGCGGATGATTTCGGCTGCCGCTTCCTCGCATAGGTCGGGCTGGTGAACGTCCAGACGCAGCGGAAAGCCGATGTGCGTGGCGCCGGATGCAACAATCATCGCTGCCTCGTCCCAATTGCGAACACCGGCGATCTGAATGATGGGAGAGATCATAATATTATACGGGTATGCTGAAACAAACCTCAGGTCAAAATTTCAAAAGAGGAAAAACAAAAAATCTTCAATTTTAAAATTTCATCACCTGAAACCACCACCACAAGGGTGGTGACTACTCTTCAAATTCACGGATGGCCCATTCGGCGGTGTACACACCAGGAGATGCTTCATCCATTTCAAAAAGATGGCCAACGGCGTTTAAATAATACGTTTGATCGAGCACCTGAACTTTTACCATATTGTCGCGCCAGGGCGTAATCACACAGTGCCCGTCGTCGATTTTATTATGCCAGGTTTCGTATTCACCATCCACTGTGCGCATGCTGTAACCAGTCTGCGCAATATTACCCTGCTCTATATTTACAAAATGAAGATACATTCCGTCTTCGTGGCTTGACGCGGAAGAAGCATCGGCGTTAGCTTTATAAAACTCGTTGGTGCAGAGATAGGTTTTTACCTCTTCCTGATTATTGAGATTAAGGCCAACTATTTCAGTGTGCATTCCAAACTTCAGGATTCCCGACTCCTCTTGCAGAATATAAACTCCGGCACCTGCCAGATAACCTACCAAAGCCAGCAAACTGATTTTTTTGAGATACCATATAAAATCAATTTTTTCCATGCCCATCACGGCTACACCTGCTGCCGACCCAATGATGAGGATGCTGCCCCCGGTTCCGGCACAATAAGCCAGAAACTCCCAGAAATAGTGGTCAGTGGGGAAGTTGAACATTCCCATGGATGCAGCTACCAGCGGCACGTTATCGACGATGGATGACATGGCGCCAATGATGATATTGATCATATAAAGATTGCCCACCTTTTGATGCAGGAACTCGGAGAGCAGGACAAGATGCCCAGCCGTTTGCAGTGCAGCCACTGCCACCAATATACCAAGGAAAAACAATACGCTGGGAATATCCACCTTACGTAAAACTCCCACCACCGAGAGGTAAGTGCGATCGCTATCGTTTTTGGTTTTATGAATTAGTTCGGTAACAACCCACACCAACCCGAGACCCCACAGCATGCCCAGATAAGGAGGCAGGTGGGTAACGGTTTTGAAAACAGGGACAAACAACAATGAACCTACGCCAAGATAAAATATGAGATTCCGCTCGAAAGGCGTGGTAGCATCGCCATCCTTATCAAAATCATCAGCCGATTGCTCTTCGGATTGGCCCACGTGTCCTTTCATCGAAAAAGAAAGAATGACTAGTGGAATGACCATTGAGATAAGACTGGGGAAAAAAGTTTTGAGTATGATGTTGAGTGTGGTTACATGGCCACCAATCCAGAGCATGATGGTAGTTACGTCGCCAATAGGTGACCAGGCGCCCCCGGCATTGGCCGCTACGACGATCATACCGGCATAAAACCAGCGATCATGGCGGTCGCTGATAAGTTTGCGCAATAGCGCTACCATCACGATGGAGGTGGTAAGATTGTCGAGTACTGACGACATGAAAAAGGTGAGTATGCTCAAAATCCACAGCAGCTTGACTTTGCGGGTGGTTTTAATTTTTTCGGTGATGATGCGGAACCCTTCATGCGAATCGACAAGTTCCACAATGGTCATTGCGCCAAGCAAAAAGAAGATGATCTCGGAGATATCGCCAAGATGCTCCAGCAGCGCCGAATGCGCCAGCCAGCTTGAATAATCGCCGCCCACTACATTGAGCAGATATTCTTTGAAATGCGTGGTGTTGACGAGGATCGATTCGCCACCCATCATCAGCATCACCCAAAGGATTACCGCCAGCATCAATGCCGAGGCCGATTTGTTGACACCCAACGGATGTTCGAGTGCTATGGCGGTATAGCCCAGAACAAAAACCACAATCATCAAAATGAACATACTGAGAAATTTAGTTGATTAATTTTCGGGCGCAAAACTACGCAACAAATAAGAAGCGATTACACCAACTCATTCCGATAGCTCCTTTGGGCGTCAGGTTTTAACTTTAAAAAAGGCAAACCGATTATTGTTTTAAAAAAGTGATTAAAAAACAAAGTGCCTGATGACGCGGCTTTTGAATCATAAATTGGATTTTGTAGGCTGAAAAAAGAGGCAGCCAAAAGCAATCAAAGGTTGACGGATGTCAGGGTTTTTATTGATACATTATTTTGGCTGTAGCCAAAAAAGGGAGATTATGCTAATCTACTTTTTGGAAAACTCGGGGTAGATGAGGCTTCGGATCGCCACCGACGCGCAATAACAACCGAACATGGCCGGCATGTAGGAAATAGTCCCAACGGTTGATTTTTTGTTGGGCTCGTCATCAACCGGCATGATGGAATTTTTATCGACCAGCTCGGGCGAAAATACCGCCTGAAACCCTCCTTTTACACCAAATCTCTGAAGGCGTTTGCGGATAGAAAAAGCAAGTTTACAACCGGAAGTTTTGGAGATATCAGCAACGGTAATCATGGCCGGATTGAGTTTACCACCAGCGCCCATAGAACTTACCAGTGGCAGATTGTTGCGCAAAGCCTCCAAAATAAAAAACACCTTTGGCGCAAGCGTGTCAATAGCATCAATCACATAATCGTAAGGATGGCTGAGCAAATCATTTATGCGTTGGTCTTTTATAAATTCATCAATTACGATAAGCTCCACGTCGGGATTGATGTCGAGCAGGCGCGCGGCCATGAGCTGTGCCTTTCGCTGGCCGTGGGTGCTGGACAGCGCCAGCAGTTGGCGGTTGCGGTTGCTGGGCATCACGCAGTCGCCATCCACAATAGTGAGTTTCCCCACGCCGGCACGACAAAGTTGCTCGGCAGCATAAGCGCCCACGCCACCCAGTCCGGCCACCAACACATGGCTTTGCTTCAGCCGCTCCAGCTTTTCCGACCCAAGTAACAAACTGGTTCGGCTACTCCACGCTTCGTCAGGTTGCATCATTTGGCAAAACATGTTTTAAAATTGTTTTCAATAATTTCCATCATCTGTTCTAATTTTAAATTCCGCAATGAGGCAGCTTTTTCATAAATCTGGCTGATGTCGATCTTAGAATCATCGGTTTCTAAAAAGAGTTTTTCTGACGGAATATTTCGGAAGACCTGCTCCAACACATCGTTGTTTTCTAATAAGGCTGCGCCAAAGGAGAGATAAAATCCGTGATCGAGCAGTTGCTCCGCCGACTGTTGGTTGCCACGGAAGCCGTGTATTATCAATGGAATCGCAACTTTGGCATTTTTATAAACTTGAATAATATCGGGATAAGATCTAACGGCGTGTATGATCACAGGTTTTCCGGATGTGTTGGCCAGGTCGAGGTGCCGAATTAAAATATTTTGCTGGTGATCCATTGGCGTTGCAATGTTGCGGTCGAGGCCAGTTTCTCCCAAAGCAATCACCCGTTCATTTTGGAGTGCTTGTTCTAATAATAGAAAAACAGCATCGGGATTATTCTCATCGAAGTGCCACGGATGCCATCCCACCGAATACCAAACCCCTGACTGCTGCTCTATTAGCTGTAGCTGATTGGGAAACAGGCTCCGGATCTGTACCACATTATCGGGAAGGTTGCTGCTATGGGTATGTATGTCGTAATAAGCGGGCATGGTAAAGGGTCAAATTAATACGCTTCAAATCTAAAAAATTCGCCATCGTCCCATTCCTTTTCGTTGTACCACCAGCCAACGGAACCTTTGTGCGGGATCAGCCGGCCCTGATACAATGCCTCTTTGTCAATGTGTCCTCCAAAAGTGTGATAGCCGAAAGTTTTCACATCGCCCGGATTTCCCCATCGTTTCATCCATACTTCTTTCAATGCGCCCTTATCATCAATAATAAGATGTATCGGCTGATCTTCGGTTTGGATTTTCCATTGGGCGGTGATGTGATGCTCATCCACAACTTCCCATTTTACCCTGGGGTCGATGAGCAGGTGGGGCGCGAAAATGCTTTCGAGGCGGGCGCGTCCCTCGGCTGAGCGGCTCACGTCGGTGCCATCGGAGCGCATCACCGGAATATAGCGGAACAACTTCCACCGCATGGCACCAATGTTCTCATTGAAATAATCATAACCTTTTATCGGCAAAACGCCCATCTTTACAGTGGCTTCCCAATAAAAACCCTTGAAAGGATGGGTGTAGAGCGTTGACTTAAAATTGGACCAATTGATGAGCTTGATGATGCCGCGCAGCCGCGTGCTTATGAGGTTGCCTCCCGGAATACCCTTTGGCAAATGATGACGGAAGAAACGTGCCACCGGCTCGGGATAACCCTTGATGAGCGCCAGACGGTCGAAGCCACTGCTGTTGTCGAGGGTTAGATCGGCAAGAATTTCGTCACGGTTTATCATCATTTTATTTATTTTAAAAGCCTTATTGTGTGCTAATTTCAAAAAAAAACTAAAAACCTATTGCCACATAGGATTTTTACGTTACTTTGCCCCTACCGTTTATGAAGGAGGATTACTTGTATCCCTGTTGCCCAGTTGTAGCAGGGATTTTTTTATGCGCCAGCGGAAGTTAAACATTGGAAAGCATGGTTCGCAGATGATCGAATTTCTGCTGGTAGTCGGCCATGCTGCGGGTAATTACTTCGTGGGCTTCTTCGATGCCGTAGGTGTGGGTGATTTCGGCATTACGTTGCCTGCCGGGCAAATCCTTGTAGGTGAGAAAATAGTGTTTCAGCCGGTCGATGACCATCAGTGAGCAATCGCCCATGTCGCTGTATCCGCCATAGACGGCGTCGTTGGCCAGCACAGCCACAATCTTGTCATCGGCCTGGTTGTCGTCAATCATCCTGAATCCGCCAATGGGGCGCGCCTGCACGAGTATGTCGCCGTGAGCGATTGTTTTCTCGGTGAGGATGCAGATATCGAGCGGGTCGCGGTCGCCAATAATATCGGTTTTACCAGTTTTTGCCATACAAAACTCAGCTACTTTGTCCCAGCAGAATGTTTGTGGAATAAAGCCGTACAAGGCCGGGATGACGTTAGAATACTTCTGTGGCCGATCTATCCTTAGGTAGCCCGATTCTTTGTCGATTTCGTATTTCACCGTGTCGGTGGGAACCATTTCGATAAAACAGGTGACAATTTCGGGAGCGTGGTCGCCGATATCCACACCGTGCCAGGGGTGTGATTTATAACGCAGTCCCATCAACTTGCCAATGGGATCCATCAATTTGTTGCTCATACTGTTGATTTCCTTTTATTAAATTTAGCTGCGAAATTACTGATAATATTTTTGCACGAAAAAAGTATTGAAGAACGTACCATCAGCAAGTTAAATAAAACCGCGACTTTAAGAAAATAACCTATTTTTGCGCTCATTTTACCAATATTATCAACATGCAATCAAAGTTTGATTTGATGAAAATACCAAAAATTTACCTTTTTCGTGTCCTCCTTTTGCTTTTTACAGGATCGCTGTTCTTCACATCCTGTATCCCGATGAAACGCATTGAGTACCTGCAACAGGCCGCCAATAAAGGCGATACCGCACGCACGCTTTTTACGAATATTAATCCCACCACCTACCGCATTCAGGCCGGCGACAACCTCTACATCAAGGTGAATAGTGTGATGGCAGTTTCTGAAAATATTTTTGCAGAAGAAACGACCAGAAACAGCAATAACTACTACACCGATGCGGGTATTTACCTCAACAGTTACCTTGTTAACGAAGATGGATACATTGACTTTCCGTATGTGGGAAGCATTTATGTAAAAGACCTGAGTGTGGAAGAGG
>CAZTCX010000010.1:0-39908 GCA_964612515.1 uncultured Lentimicrobiaceae bacterium
GGTGCCACCTGGAATTGAACCAGGGACACACGGATTTTCAGTCCGTTGCTCTACCGACTGAGCTATGGCACCTTGTTTTTTGGCGCTGCAAATGTAATCATGTTTTCTATTTCCAAAAGGATTTTTTTCATTTTAGCCAAATTTAAACCGAGTATAAATTAACTTTGCCTCCAACAGAAACGATTCTGACATGGAAAAACAACAACAAAAAAGCAAGGAAACGGATGCCGCCAGTACGCTCCGGCTGATTATCGATTTTGGTAATACGTTTACCAAGATGGCAGTCTATAGTGGGGATGAGGAAATTTTCCTCAGTACCATTCAGCACATCACCGTTGTCGATCTGGAAAAGGTGGGGAAGCAATTTGTACCCAAGTACGCCATTGCAGCAGGTGTTGTGGCCATGCCTGACGAAGTGCGGAAGTATCTCACAGGGAATTTCTACTTTACTGAATTCACACATCTTACTGCTATTCCCATTCAGAGCCTCTATAAAACTCCCGAAACCCTTGGCCTCGACAGGCTGGCGGTGGCAGTGTATGCTGGCATCGCTTTCGCGGGTACGCCTTGCCTGGTAATTGATGCTGGCACATGCGTCACCTGGGATTTTGTGGATGCGGATGGCTGCTATCTTGGCGGCGGCATCACGCCTGGGCTTTCGATGCGCTACAAGGCATTGCATACTTTTACAGAAAGGCTTCCGTTAGTAACTGACCAAAATTTTGAAGGCCTCGTCGGCACTACCACACAGGAGTCGATACAGGCAGGAGTTGCCTTAGGGATCGTTGCCGAAATGGAAGGCATCATACAACGTTTTTCGCTGAATTATCCAAATCTTAAAGTATTGGTAACCGGCGGGGATCGTAATTTTTTTGCTGAGAAATTAAAAAGTAACATCTTTGCAATCCCAAATTTGGTGCTAAAAGGGTTGAATATAATTTTAGATTTTAATGTTAATAAACAACAAGAAGGCAACTAAGCATTTCTTCCTATTCATTCTGTTGGTTCTGATGGCGACCGGTAGCACTGCTCAGATTTCGGTCAACTCCCCTTACTCACGCTTTGGCGTAGGCGACCTTGCCACACGCAAGGATGCTTACCTTTTCTCGATGGGCGGGCTTTCAATGGCTGTGAGCAGCAACCGCCAGATCAACCCATACAACCCGGCAGCAAACTACGCTTTCGATTCGCTTTCCTTTATTTTTTCGGGAGGGATTATTGCCAGCACAGGCAATCTTAAAACAGATCAACTCACCGGACGTACCAACTACGCCACCCTCGGATACCTTCTTTTTGGATTCCCCATTACACACTGGCTCAAAACCACCATCGGGCTAACGCCATACAGCAACATTGGCTACAATATTACCGGCAACGAAATAATTGAAAATGTGGGTAGTACCGACTTTCAATATTCAGGCACTGGTGGCCTCAACGAGTTTTATGCCAATGCTTCGGTAGAGTTGGTCAAAGACCTGGCTATCGGCGCAAAGCTTTCCTACCTTTTTGGAAAAGGTAACCTCTCCCGCACCATTTTTTTCCCTGACTCCGTTGGATTGCTCAACACCCGTGTGGACGACTATATCGAGGTAGGCGATCTCATCTATGAACTGGGGGTGCAATATCACCGCAGTATCACCGACAAACTTACACTTGGATTAGGTGGCGTGTATGCTCCTCAACAAAAGGTGAAAGCTACCGAAAATTACCTCGCACGCTCTTTTTTTCCTACTACGCTTGGTGTGGAATCTTTTCGCGACACCATCATGAGCCGCCTCAAAAATGAAGGAACTATTAATCTTCCCGACAAATACGGTTTTGGTTTTACACTGCAAAGTACAGATCAATGGATGGTAGGCGCCGATTATCAATGGCAGAACTGGAGTAACTACAAAGCTTTCGAACGCAACGATTCATTACAAAATACAATGCAGATTTCGATAGGTGGAGAGTTTGCACCCTCGCAGAGTGTTATGGCAAACTACTGGAGTCGTGTTAAATACCGCGCTGGTTTCAGATACAACAAAACGTATCTTGACTTGCGCGACACCCGCATCAATGAGTTTGGTATAAGTTTTGGTTTGGGACTCCCGATTCCGAGATCATATTCTACAATGAATGTTGGATTTGAAGTAGGAAAAAGAGGAACCACTGCTTCGGGGCTGATAGAAAATAGCTTTTTAAGAGTCACCCTTGGAATTGCAGTGTGGGAGCGTTGGTTTGTGAAGAATAAATACAATTAACAAGAAAATTAATTTTTAACTTTGGTTTCAAAAAAGACAATAATGAAAACAACAGCTAAAACAGTATTATTAGGATTGATAGCCCTGGTTTTCTCAGGGTTCCTGGCTACCGCAACAGCAGGCAACAATTTTGACAGCCCTCCGGCGGTACCACAGGATGTCGAAAAATATGGCGACGACAGTCTGACCTGTCTGCGTAATCTGTCGCTTTACCGCGAATTTTACAAACAATGGAAGGCAAGCAATTACACCAGCCTTGCCGTAAATGATGCTATCACTCCATGGCGTTGGGTGTATGCCAACTGTCCGCAATCTTCGCAGAATGCATACATCGATGGGGTAAACATGATGGATTATTTTATGAAAAACTCCAAAAGCGAAGAGGCCAAAATGAAATACGTCGACACAATGATGATGATCTACGATCAGCGCATCAAATATTTTGGCCGCGAAGGATACGTGCTGGGACGCAAAGGCGCCGACCTGATGAAGTTTGCTCCCGAAGAGTATGAGAAAGCTTATCATATCTTTAAAAAATCCATCGAGCTACGTGGTAATCAATCAGAATCGTTTGTGCTGGTTTATTATTTCCGCTCCGTTATAAGTATGGTTGCCAACAAAAAACTTGACAAATCGGCGATAATAGATGCTTACGATCAATTGTCCGGTATCATTGACTTCAACATAAAAGAGAGCCAAAATGATCCCACCTCCCTGTCTGCATGGGAAAATGTGAAAGGAAACATTGAACTTTCATTTGAGCCCTATGCTACCTGCGATGATCTGATTGGCATTTATCAAAAAAAGTTTGATGAAACTCCAAACGATATTGAGACATTGAAAAAGATCAACAGCATGCTCGACAAGAAAAAATGTACTGACAACGAGCTGTTTTTCAATGCAACCCTAAAACTCAATGAACTTGAGCCATCGCCTAATTCGAGTTACCTGATTGCTAAGATGCTTATTAACAAAGATAAATTTGACCAGGCAATTCCTTATCTCGAAAACGCATTAAACATAGATGACAACAATACAAAAGCTGATGTTTATCTGTTGTTGGCAAGCGTTTATCGTCACAATAAGAATTACACGAAAGCACGTGCCTATGCATACAATGCTTTGGATTTGAGGCCAGACGAGGGAAATGCCTATTTGATGATCGGTGACATGTACGCTGCCAGTGCTTCCGACTGTGGCGACAACGACCTTACCAAAAAAGTTGCCTATTGGGCAGCCGTTGACAAATACAGACAAGCTAAAAATGTGGATGCCGATGTTGCCGATGCAGCCAACAACCGCATCGATGTGTACTCCAGACAATTTCCGTTGAAGGAAACTATCTTTTTCTACAACCTCAACGAAGGCGACGAGTACACCGTTGGATGCTGGATAAATGAGCGCACTACCATTAGAGCGATGAAATAATAATCAGAATTGATAACTGTTTTAAAAAACATCTGTAGGATATTATGCAAAAGCATTGTTGTGATTTTCATCGCAACAATGCTTTTTGCTTGTAAAAACGACATGAAAACCATCGATTCGCTGACGTTGGCGCATGATCGTCCCGACGAAACCGCTCATGATGTGGAGATGACTTACAGCGATTCAGGACGTATTATGATCCGGCTCATTTCGCCGGTACTCAATCATTACCTGGGCGACGAACCTTATCTGGAATTTCCCGATGGTTTGCATTTGCTGTTTTACGATTCGGCCATGCGCGTTCAATCGGAGCTTACAGCCAATTACGGTATCAACTGGGAAAACAAGAAGATGATGGAGGTTAAGGATGACGTGGTCATCATAAACCATAAGACGCATGAAACGCTGAATACCGAGCATGTGATTTGGGATCAGACAGCCAAAAAAATCTACTCAGAAGTATTTGTAAAACGGACTACCCCTGACGGGGTGCTTTACGGCAAAGGCTTTGATGCTGACGAATCCCTCAACTTCTGGAAGCTGCGCAATGTGAGCGGCGAATTTATGTACGAAGAAACCCCATCTGACGATGATGGCCTTCAATAGTCGCTGTTCGTGGCATTATTTATCTTTGCCTTCCAAAACTATTACACGATGAGTGCTTTGTCGATTATTATTCTCACCTTAATTTTTTCCGCTTTCTTCTCAGGAATGGAGATGGCTTTCGTAAGCTCCAATCGTCTGAGGATTGAGGTTGAAAAAAACAAAGGGCACTTTTCGGCACGAATCATCTCTCATTTTACCCGTATGCCCTCACGTTTTATTGGTGCTCTACTCCTGGGCAACAATGTGGCACTTGTGATTTATGGTATTGCGATGGCGCAAATCCTAAAACCCGCTTTGGAAAGCTTCATTCCCGCGCAGATAATGAGCGAAACGCTGATGCTTAGTTTGCAAACAATTTTGGCAACCTTGCTGGTTTTGGTTGTGGCGGAGTTTACGCCGAAAGTACTTTTCCGGCTCAATCCCAACAGAATCTTAAATGCATTTGCGCTTCCGATGGCGCTGCTTTTCTACCTTTTTTATCCACTCATCTACATCTACATTGGTTTTTCAGAGTGGGTGCTGAAGCGGTTTGTTAAAATAAAATTTTCACGCGAAAACCTGATCTTCAGTGTAGTTGATCTCGACAATTACCTTAAGGAATTTACGCCCGATTACACCCGGCAGGACGACGTACAGCAAGAAATTCAGATGTTTCAGAATGCCATCGACTTCCGTAATGTCAAATTGCGTGAGTGCATGATTCCACGAACTGAAATTGTGGCGCTCGAAAAAAGCGATACCATCGAAAATCTCCGGCAGACTTTCATTTCGTCAGGTCACAGCAAGATTCCGATTTACCGCCATTCCATCGACGACATCATTGGCTATGTGCATTCTGCCGATATATTCAAAAGGCCTGCTACCATCAAGAGCATACTACGTCCCATTATTGTTGTGCCCGAAGCCATGTCAGCCAACGTGGTGCTCTCTATGTTTACGCAACAAAGCAAGAGTATCGCTGTGGTGGTAGATGAATTTGGCGGCACCTCGGGCATCATTACGATGGAAGATGTGATAGAAGAAATATTTGGGGAAATCGACGACGAGTTCGATGTGGAAGACCTCACCGAAAAGAAAATCACCGACAAAGAATACATCTTTTCGGCACGACTGGAAATCGATTATCTAAACGAGAAATACCAGCTCGACCTGCCCGAAGGTGAGGAGTATGAAACCCTTGCCGGGCTTATCATCAGCCATCACCAAAGCATACCGGCGCTGAATGATGAAATTCAGTTTGCTCCTTTCAACTTTATCATCCTCGAAGCCACCGAAACGCGCATCGATACGGTAAAGCTCATCATTAGTAATGAGGGGAAATGAGTACGTAATTATTTATCGTAATGATACTTGCAACTATAAATTAATATCTCCTGGTCAAAAACCTGATAAACCAGTCGGTGCTCCCTGTCAATTCGCCTTGACCAAAATCCGGATAAATCAAATTTCAAAGGTTTAGGATTACCAAGGCCTTGAAAGGGTGTCTGTTGAATGTCAGTAATCAGTTGGTTTATCCTTTTCAGAATTTTTTTGTCTTCTTGCTGCCATAAGGCATAATCTTCCCATGAATTTTTTGAAAAAGTAATTCTCATCATTCTTCTATTAATTCATGCTCAACAGTTTCCCCTCTTTTCATTTGCTGTATCGACTCATAAAGTCTGTCAGCGTTTGCTTTGGAACTCAACAAATGGACTGTTTCCATGATGGAATTGTATTCGTCCAGGGAAATCATAACAGTCCCTTTACCCGATTTTCTTTTTATAACAAGTGTTTCGTGGTTGTTTTCAACCTTATCGAGGAATTTTTTTAATTCAGTTCTGAACTCTGTGAAATTTGCAGCGATCATCATTTTAATTATTAAGTAATTATTAAAGTACAAAAATAGGTACTTTTATGGTCATAAATTAAAAACGAAAAGATAAATATTTCTATCGTTATGAAGAAACACCCATCTTCGAAGCGTGATAATTTACACTTTGATCCGTAAAATTGGCTGTTTCATCGTCAGGCACAAATCCGAATCATCGACTTTTCGGCTAATCCAACCCATATCATTATGTTACATGGCGCGGTTTTGCCGGATTTTTTGACAGAATCTTCAATAAAAACTTTCCTGTCTCATTATCTATTGTATTTTTGCACCCACTTTAAAAAAAATTGCATAAAAATGGCAGCAATAGGACAAATCAGAAAACATTCAGGATTACTCATCGTAATAATCGGGGTAGCTTTAGCAGCTTTTGTACTCGGGGATTTCCTGAAGCCTTCCAATCGAAATCAACGACTTTACGTTGGCAAGGTTGGTGGGGAAGAAATTTCAAGCGAAGCTTTTAGCGCCCGCGTGGAAGAACGCATACAGGCCACCAAAAACCAACGCCAGAATGAAACACTGTCACCAGATGATATCTTTCAGATCAGGCAGGCCGTATGGAATGAAATGGTAAACGACATACTGCTCACGCGTGAATATAATGAGCTCGGTCTGGCAGTAACTTCCGATGAACTAACCGATCAGATCGTGGGCGACCAGCCCCACCAATACGTTAAACAATCGTTTACAGATCCCAACTCAGGCAACTTCGACCCGGCAGTGGTAGTCAATTTCCTTCAGAATCTTGACAACACTGACCCAGAAATGCGCAAGCGCTACCTGAGTCTGGAAAGCATGGTGAAAGATGATCTTAGAAAAACAAAATATCAAAACCTGATTTCGAAAGCCTGGTTTATTCCAACAGCATTTGCCAAGTTCGATTACGAGACAGTCAATCGCACCGCCGACATCGTCTTTACTGCGACTTTGTTCAACACGATAGCTGACACCGCCGTAACTGTTACTGACCAGGATTTGAAGCAGTATTACGATGAACACAAAGAACAATACAAGCAGGAAGCAAGCCGTACCCTCGACTATATAGTGTTTCCGGTGCAGCCTTCGTCAGACGATCGCAAAGAAATTGCAGCACAGGTTAACGAGCTTTACACCGAATTTCAAAACGTAAAAGAGGATGCCACTTTCGTAAATTCATCAAGCGACACGCGCATCGACACCACTTATAAAAAAGAATCTGAGTTACCTGCACGTGTTGCACCACAGCTCATGGAAGCAGAAATTGGTACCGTTGTAGGGCCTTACATCGAAAGCGACGTTTATTACATGTCGAAAATTCTTGATCGTGCCGAGCGCGCCGACTCGCTCAAAATGAGCCAGCTTTTGATAAGCTACGCCACCGCTCCGGCAGCAGCCGGTATCAGCGACCGCACCGAAGAACGTGCTCGTACACTGGTGGACAGCCTTAAGAATGTGCTTCAGAAAAACCCCGACAAGTTTGAGGAGATTGCAGTGAAATATTCTGATTACCCATCGGCAGCCGAAGATAAAGGCGACCTGGGCTGGATAATCGATGGCAACGCCGGGATGTCCAATTTCTATAATAATGGGAAAAACATGAAGGTGAACGAAGTTTCCGAAATGACAACCGCATTGGGATTTCATCTTTTGAAACTTACCGAAAAAACCAAGCCGGTGATGAAGGTTAAATTAGCAACTATCACCAGAGACATCACTCCCAGCGATCAAACCTATCAGGAAATTTACATGAAGGCCAATGCTTTTGCCGGCGAAAACAATACGCGTGCGAAGTTTGATACTGCTGTGGTGAATCAGGGCCTGAACAAGCGCACCGCCGAGCGTCTCAACGAAAGTTCTAACCGTATTGCCGGTGTTGAGAATGCCCGTCAGCTTGTACATTGGGCCTATAACGAAAAGGCGAAAGTTGGTTCAGTTTCGCAGGTTTTTGAAGACAACAACCAATTTATTGTTGCTACACTCACCAATATTCGCGAAAAAGGCTTTGCACCGCTGGATGATGTAAAAGAGCAGATTCGTCCGCTTGTGGTTAACCGCAAAAAAGCTGACTTAATTGCCAAACGCATCAATGATCTAAATGCATCGAGCCTTGAGCAGATAGCCAGCAGCATGAACCAGAAAGTAGATACTACACTCATTGGTTATGGCTCGCGCAACATTCCTGGCTACGGGAGCGA
This sequence comes from uncultured Lentimicrobiaceae bacterium, assembly GCA_964612515.1. Taxonomy (GTDB): domain Bacteria; phylum Bacteroidota; class Bacteroidia; order Bacteroidales; family 4484-276; genus SABY01. The sequence goes on from CAZTCX010000010.1 coordinate 8,322, forward strand.
ATATGAATTGATCGGTGAGATTTTTGCGCTGGAACCAGGCAAAGTTTCAGAACCTATCAAAGGCAACAGCGCTGTATTTGTGGTTAAATTGAACAAGATAAATCCTGCTGATCCTACCGAAGATTATAGCAATACTGCAAGCATGCTCGAACGCAGATTTACCTCACGCGTAGCCAATAGCTACATGAATGTGCTGAAAGATAAAGTGGAAATTAACGATAACCGCCTGATGATTTATTAGCAACAGGTTGCATCAAGAATTAAAAAGAGGGCTTTCCAAAACGGAAGCCCTTTTTTTAATTCAAAAAAGGTAACTGCTTAAGGGTTTTCCCCATTCCTTATTACGAAGAACTTCTGTAGTTCAGATGTTTACGGTTGGGGTTTCGGGATGGAAAAAACAGGTTCAGGGCATTAATGACCTTCCTAAAAATTTAGTGAAATATTAAAAGGGCGTAAACGCCCTGCAAGCACGAGTTGTGTGTTCGCTATAAATCCGCAGCTATGAATGGCTCGGGCTATGGAGCCGAAAGCGTGCTGAACAGAATGTGTTTACTCCGTAGTATTCAGAGATGGGTGTGATCAAAACGTTTTGCTAATCAATTCTGTCTCCTAAAGAGGTTTCCAAAAAGCCAATAAGCAAGAGGTAATTGATTTTCTAAGCGAATTAGCTCCTACCATCTGACCTATTTGCTCATCAAGGGTTTCCTCATTCAGAGGCATAAAAAAAGTCCCGGTAGGAAAACCGGGACTTTAAATCAGGAATTATGAAAATGGATTATTACATGATCGAATTATCCCTTTTTATCCACTACTTTCCTTTTTGAATCGACCAGCCTGTTTTAAGTCCAAATACGAACCAGCCGAGGTAAAGCGCACCGATTGCAAAAATGGTATCGCCAATCACTCTCATCCAGCGCATTGTTTCCATTAAAGGTGTTTCAAGGAATTCGGCTGAGCGGGCGTACCATAAGCCATATTTTACGCTGGCTACCGTTTGTAACAGCCCAACGGGTAGCACGCTTAGCAACACCATCAGCAACAATCCGATGTTTAGCGTCCAGAAAGCAATCCTAATGGTTTTCTCCTTCCATACTGCCTTCAGATCCATATCCCGCAACACGAAAAGCATCAGTCCGATACCGAGCATGCCGTAAACTCCAAAGAGAGCAGTATGTGCATGAACCGGCGTGGTGTTGAGGCCTTGCATGTAATAGAGCGCAATAGGGGGATTGATTACAAAACCGAAAATCCCGGCTCCGAGGAAATTCCAAAAAGCAACCGAAACAAAGAAATAGATCGGCCATTTATAGGCTTTCACCCAATCCCCCGTTTTGCTCAACCGCATGTTGTGGTAAGCCTCAAAGCCCATAAACACAAGTGGAACGACCTCCAGCGCACTGAACGAGGCCCCCAGGGCAAGCACCGCCACGGGTGTGCCCGAAAAGTAGAGGTGGTGGAACGTCCCAAGAATCCCTCCCGAAAGAAAGATAATGGTCGAAAATAGTACACTTGCCGTAGCAATGCTGGTTCTGATAAGTTGCATCCGCACAAAAAGAAACGCAATGGCTACCGTGGCAAACACCTCAAAGAAGCCTTCTACCCAAAGGTGAACTACCCACCAGCGCCAATATTCGGCTATCACCAGGTGGGTTTGTTGACCCCACATAAGTCCGGCGCCGTAAAAAGCTGCAATAGCAATGGACGCTATCAAAAACATGAGCAGTAAATGTCGGTTTTCGGCTCCCGATTTGAGGGCGGGCCATAGTGCTCTTCCCATCAAAAGTAGCCAGAGAACCAAGCCGATGAGCAGAAATATCTGCCAAAATCTTCCTAAGTCAACATATTCGTAGCCTTGATGGCCAAACCAGAAATTTTCGGCAAGTCCGAGTTTTTGCATTACGCCCATCCATTGTCCGGCCAGCGATCCAACTACAATTATTAATAAAGCGATGAAAAGGAAATTAACACCCAGCTTTTGAAACTTTGGTTCCTTTCCTGAAATGGCTGGCGCCAAAAACAATCCTGTGGCAAGCCATGATGTAGCAATCCAGAAAATGGCCAGTTGTACGTGCCACGTTCGTGAAATGGAATATGGCAAAACATCCGCAAGTGGGAAGCCATAAAACTCAAGCCCTTCCACGCCATAATGCGCCGTGACTACGCCCATTAATATCTGAACAAGTATTAATGCGGTTACTACCCAAAAGTATTTCAGCGTGGCTTTCATGGACGGCGTTAGGTTACTCCCCGAGATCGGGTTCACCTTTGGAATAATATGTTCTTCATCTTCATTTCGGTTTGAAGCATAGTACCAGCCAAGCAAGCCGATGCCAAAGAGCAAAATGATAACACTGAATCCTGTCCAAATAATCAATGCACCGGTAGGCTCGTTGGCCACAAGTTTTTCAGGAGGCCAGTTGTTGGTGTAAGTAATGTCCTGCCCCGGCCGTTGGGTTACGGTTGCCCAGGTAGCCCAAAAAAGGAAAGCATTCATTTTTCGCATTCTCTCCGGGTCTTTTATGCTGTTAGGCGGAATTGCATACGCTTCACGCAGTTCGGCTTTTGATGGATCGTTCATGAAAATGCCGGCATAATGTTCGCCAACAGCTTCCATTGCTTTCGCGCGTTCCACTGAAACTGTTATAGTTTTCGTTGCCGGATTGTACGTATTTTTCCTAAGCTCGTTTTGCAGCCGCTTCTGAAGCTTGGCCTGGTCTTCGTCGTTCAGCTTTTCGTAAGCAATCTCAAATTGGCTCTCCGACCATTCGTTGAGTATAAACATTGCTTCCCGGTGCAGCCAGTCAGCAGTCCAGTCGGGTGCCTTGTAGGCGCCATGCCCCCAAACCGTTCCAAGCTCCTGACCTCCTGTAGATTGCCATACATTCAGGCCGTCATTGATATCGGCGGATGTGAAAAGTACGGTGCCATCAGTGGTGATTACCTTTTCAGGAATGGGTGGCTTTTCCCGGTAAATTTCGAACCCATAATATCCGAGCACACTAAACGATACAATCATAACCACCGCAAATCCAATCCATAGTCTTTTTGTAGTCATATCTTTCTATAGTTTTAGTTATTAAAATGAAAACAAATTACAAAAGGCAAATATAAAAACATATTAAGACCCGGATGTCCTTTTATAATTTTATTCTATTTTTGCATGCATTAATAATTAAAAAATAGAGAAATCATGGAATTAAACACATCAACCATCGTAAGTGATATCGTGAGGTCAAATTTTAAAACCGCACAATTATTCGAAAAAAACAACATCAATTTTTGCTGTGGAGGCGGTATCTCAATAGCCGAAGCTTGTAAAACTGCCAACATAGATGTAAACGGACTTCTTTCCGAAATTGAGCAGGTGTTGCTGGATAGTGATCCGGATGCCCGGTTTGTGGAAGGGCTTGAATTGGATGAGCTGGCCGATTACATCGTGAAACGTCACCATAGCTATGTGAAAGAGAACATTCCATTTCTGCAGATGAAGCTTCAAAAGCTGTGTGCTTCGCATGGTGACGATAATCCCAAATTATGGGAAGTGCAAAAACATTTTGAAGAAACTGCCCGCAACCTGACCACCCACATGCAAAAAGAGGAGATGGTACTGTTTCCTTTTATCCGCAACCTGGTGAAACAAAAGCAGGGAGGATCGACCGCAACTCAACCAGGCGCCATAAATGGGCCGATCAGTGTTATGGAACACGAGCATCAGGCAGAAGGCGATCGTCTCGAAAAAATCAGAATATTGACTGATAATTATACCGTCCCAGCCAGCGGCTGCAATACCTATCGTGTAACGTTTAAAACTTTAGAGGATTTTGAGTTGGATTTTCACCGGCACATTCATTTGGAGAACAATATTTTGTTTAAAAAAGCGATTGCACTCGAGCAGGAATTGTCGAACTAATGCTTGTCGATAAAGCCCAAGATTTTTTGAAAGGGAACACCAAAAGTCACCATCGGTGAAGGTGTAAACGAACTCAAAATATCGTAACGTTTAATTTCCTGTGAATTGGAATTGTAAAGAGTAACATTATCATATCTGATACTATGCTTGCAAAAGGAACTGAATATGCGATACGGGCTTTGGTGTATGTACAATTGCAAAATTGGAAAGAGCAACGCCCTGGGATGATCGAAATAGCCAGGGAAATAGAAGCTCCGGAAGCCTATTCAGCAAAAATAATGCAAACGCTTGTCCGCCACCAGCTCCTCGAATCGATGAAGGGGAGGGGTGGCGGATTTTTTTTCAACAACAACCAATCGGAAGTAACCATTTACGACATCATCCACGTGATGGAAGGAGATAGCTGCTTTGATAAATGTGGCTTTGGCCTGAAAAGCTGCAACAATGAGAACCCGTGCCCAATGCATGCTGAGTATATCCTTATCCGCGGCGGATTTTTAGACCTTGCTAAAACAGAAACGGTGGCTTCCCTTGCCACCAAAATCCTCGAAGGCACGGCAGTGCTCAACAGGATTTCCTCCTGATTTTACCATCGCATTTCTCTTTCACCTTGTTGTGACCATAAAGATATTGGTTAGCTCACCCATGGATTAAAGATGTCATCTTTGCTTTGCGCAAGATGGATTTAAATTCATTTTCATTATCGATTTCAATCCTGGGGAAAGCGATTTCCTTCAAGACAAATGATGTCGCCCCGTTGGGGCTTTGCAGTGTGGTTTCGTTTTTACCAGGCGCTGCGCACCTGGCTGATGATGTCGCCCCGTTGGGGCTTTGCTGCGTGATTCCATTTTTACCAGACGCTACGCACCTGGCTATTGATTTCGCCACGTGAGGGCTTAGCCAAAAACGATATTGCCGACTACTTCCCTAAGAATGAGTGCTGAAGGCTGAAGACGGACGACCTCTACCTCCTTTACCTGATAAAATATTATTGGGTTGCTGCTTTTTAAATTCATTTAACTATTTTTGCAGCTATTAAAAACTTTAAATTCTAAAACATGAAAAAATCAGTACTCTTTTTTGCAATGCTTTTTATAGCAATGTTTGCAACAGCCCAAACCGATCTCTTCTTTTCGGAATATGTGGAAGGCAGCGGAAACAACAAAGGCGTCGAAATTTACAATCCAACCAACCAGACTATCGACCTGACCAATTATTGGGTAGCTCGTTATAGCAATGGTGAATCAACTTTCACAAGCGGTGGCGTTACGCAACTTACCGGCACGCTGGAGCCTTACAAAACTTTTGTGCTAGTAAACGGACAGACAACCAGCACGCCTACTTCCCCGGCTTGTGATCCTATCCTGCAGGCTAAGGCCGATCAGTTGGATCATGAATATCCTGCACCTACCTATATGAACGGCAACGATGCCATCGCTTTATTAAAAACTCCAAATGGCGAACCCCCACTGGCAAACGGATCTAATGTTACATCTGTGGATTTGATCGGACAGGTTGGTCTTGGAGCCGCAATCTCCGCCGAAACCGGATGGTCATACGTGAAAGATTCAACACTTACCTATAATAACGCAGCCGGTGTGCCGGTTACCGGAAAAGTGATCAACTACATCGTACAGAAAAATTCAACCAATGGCTCTGATTATGGCCCCTTCTGGATGTCGTGGACTTCTGATCATTCGCTTATCCGCAAATATAACGTCGTTGATGGTGTTAAGGGTAATCCGGTTCCTTTTGAGGTTAGCGTGGAGTGGGATACCGTTCCAGGACGTATTGATCCTGAAACCGGTCATATTGTTTATAAAGATATTTGGGACAACCTGGGCACGCATTCCTGCATTGCAAAACCATCTGCTATTGACGAGCATGGCTTTAACGGAACCTTAAGCATTTACCCCAACCCCGTTGTAGCCGATCATTTTACCCTTTCATCCAACATGATGATGCAATCGGTTCAGATTTTTGATCTGCTTGGAAAACAAGTTTCAGAACAAACATTTGCCACTCCGCGCAATGAAGCAGAAGTATCGATAGAAGCACAATATCACGGACTTTATCTTGTAAAAATTAGCTTTGTGAATGGTGCTACCACCACACAAAAGATTCTCATAAAATAGTTTTACCATCCGGCTAAATCAAAGAAACACCTGCGTACATCATGTTGATCGTCCAGGTGTTTTTTTGACTTTTAAAAACAAAAATCATGAATTACAAAATTCTATTTCTCTCCTTGCTTTTTGCCTGCAGCATTTCTTTAATGGCACAAAAACAAACGGTAAGCGGCGTGGTGGAAGATGCTGTTTTAGGGGAAACCCTTATTGGCGCCAATGTGCTCCTCAAGGGTACCGTAACCGGAGCCGTAACGGATGTGGAGGGAAAGTTTTCTTTTCAGTTGGAGCGGGGCAATTATACTTTGGTTGCCTCCTATGTAGGCTACGAAAGTCAAACCAAAGAGATTACCGTTGCCGACCGCCCGGTACAAGTGAATTTTAGTCTTGCAACGATACAGCTTGATGAAGTTTCGATTGTTGGTGACGTAGCGCGTTCGCGTGAAACGCCGGTAGCTTTTGTCACCATTTTGCCGGCGAAGATCGAAGAACGTCTTTCGGGGCAGGACATTCCAATGCTTCTCAACCATACGCCTGGCGTGTATGCTACGCAGCAGGGTGGTGGTGACGGAGATGCCCGAATTACCATTCGCGGGTTTAGCCAGCGCAACGTGGCGGTGATGCTCGACGGCATTCCGGTAAACGATATGGAAAATGGCTGGGTATATTGGAGCAACTGGTTTGGACTGGATGCCGTAACGCGCAGTATTCAGGTTCAGCGCGGGCTGGGAGCTTCCAAGCTGGCGTTGCCTTCGGTGGGAGGCACCATGAATATCCTTACCAAAGGCATCGAAACCAAGCGTTCGATAAGCATCGAACAAGCTGTGGATGGTAACGGGAAATCAACTACCAATCTGGGTTACACTTCCGGTGTACTGAAAGGCGGATGGAGCGTAACATTGGCAGGAGCTTACAAAGATGGTAAAGGATGGGTGGACGAAACCAGCGTGAGAGCGTGGTTTTTCTTTGCTAAAGTTGACAAGCGCTGGGGAAATCACATCACCAGCCTTACGGGATTTGGCGCTCCGCAGACCCACGTTCAGCGAAGTTACAAACGCGCCATTGCTACTTACGATACGGAATATGCAGAGGAGCATGGCGTGAACCCGGCGGATTTTCCTCCCATTAATAACCAGGGCATTGGCTACAGCCAGCACTGGGGATATCTGCAACGCAATGCCGACCACTGGAACAGCGACACCACCGCACGAATCCTGGATCCAAATGCAGGCAGGGGTGTGCTGAACGAGAAAGTGAACACTTATTTCAAACCGCAGTTTAGCCTGCGCGACCTGTGGACCATCAACAGCAAATTTTCCATCTCAAATATCCTTTACCTTTCATTGGGAACAGGCGGCGGTGCAGGCACCAGAACCAGCTTGAAAAATACCAATCTGATTACTCCGGCAGATGTCCAGAATAATCCGGAAACTTTCCAGCCTGATGAGATAGGTCAGATAAACTGGCAAGGGATTTATAATGCTAACTCAAAACCTACCAATTCGCCCTTTGGTATGGTTTATCCGATTAACCCGCTCTACAGCAACAAGCTTTATTTCTCCTCCAACTATTTGGTGCAGAGCAACAATAATCATCAATGGTACGGCTTGTTATCCACATTTAATTATGATATAAATGATGAATTTACATGGTCGGGCGGCATTGATTTGCGTTCTTACACCGCCGAGCACTTTATGGAAATCACTGACTTGCTGGGCGGAGACTATGCTATCGATAAAAATGATCATAGGAATGATTACACCACCGATCCCCAGTTGGCTATGAAGAAGGTGGGCGATAAGGTTTATTATTACGATGATGGTCTCGTGAAATGGGGCGGATTGTTTACGCAAGTTGAATACAGAACCGGAAACCTCACCTCTTTTGTCAATGTAACCGCATCGGGTAGCGGATATAAAAAGATAGATTATTTTGGTAATAAAGAATCCGACTGGAAATACAGACCGGGTTTTACCGCTAAAGCCGGAGCCAACTACAACTTGTCGGAACACAACAATGTGTTTTTTAACATTGGCTATCTTTCCAAAACCAGAGATTTTAAATACTACTTCCAGGGTTTTACAGCGAATTTCCTGAATGATTCTTTATCAAAAAATGAAATTGTAAAAGCCATTGAACTTGGTTATTCCTTCACCAGCGCAAAATTTACAGCGAACATAAATGCCTATTACACCAAATGGGAAAATAAGCCTACAAATCAGGTACGCGGAAAATATGAGGATCCGCTCACAGGTACCGAAGGCTACACCTATGGCGACATCCCCGGAATGGATGCGCTTCACAAAGGCATCGAATTGGATTTTATTTACAAAATACGTCGGAACCTTGATTTCCAGGGACTGGTTTCCCTGGGCAATTGGGTGTGGGATAAAAAAATTAGCAACCTGCAGATGTACTTCACCGATAATAATCAGCCGGCCAACCTGCTGAGTTTTGACGCAACGGGCATTCATGTGGGCGATGCAGCGCAAACCCAATTGGGCGCCAGCCTGCGATGGGAGCCAATTAAGGGTTGGTACGTCGAAGGAATCACCACCTATTTCGACCGTTATTATTCCGAGTTCAATCCCGAAGAATCAACGGACGAACTTGGTAATCCTGTCGAATCTTGGAAGATACCTGCCTATAATCTCGTCGATTTCCATACCGGCTATCGTTTTAAACTGAATAGACTCGATAAGTTTGCATTTACCATTAAGCTCAATGTACTCAATGTGTTGAACGAAAAATACATTTCCGACGCCTTGAATAACGATACATACATTCAGCGCACTTTCAACACATTTGATGCACGCTCGGCTTCCGTATTTATGGGTGCGGGAACGCAGTTTATTGCTTCACTCAAAATCGTAATTTATTAATAATCTTTACTTCATTACCATGAAAAATTCATTATTCACTCTTTTACTTTTATTTGGCATTTTCACTTTTGGCTTTGCGCAAAATACCATTCTCGAAGCCCGCGGTATGGCCATAGGTACCACTGTTACCGTTAAAGGTATTGCTACCAACGGTACGGAGATGGACCCAATTCGTTATTTTCAGGACACTACCGCCGGCATTGCTGCCTACGGCTCAAAGGTTACCGGCGTGCAGCGCGGCGACTCCATTACCGTTACCGGTGTCCTGAAAAATTACAACCAGCTTCTGGAGATTGATCCGGTGACTACTGTGGTTATTAATTCTACCGGGAATCCATTGCCACAGCCCATTGTGCTTACGCCCAATCAAATTGCGGAACAATATGAAGGCATGCTGGTGAAAATAAACCATGTTACTTTTAGTGATGCCGGGCAGCTTTTTACCGGAAACACAAAATATCAATTTACCGCCAACGGCCAATCAGGTTTTATTTATGTGAAGAATGGCCAAGATATGGTGGGAACCGTTATCCCGACCGGTGAAGTAGATCTTACAGCCCTCTGTTCACAGTTTGATTATGCAAATCCATACGGCGGTTATCAATTACTTCCGCGTGACCTGAATGACATTTCGCTTACCAGCTCCATTTATCTCACCGGCACATTGGTCAATACGGAGTTTACAAACACTTCACTTAGCTTTCTGTGGGAAACCAACATTGCAGGAACCACCGAGCTGTTTTATGGATCAACTGCCGAATCGGTTACCGACAATCATACTTCCGTTTCAGGGAGTTCGGCCGGCCACCAACTTGAACTTTCGAATTTGAACGCAGGCGAAATTACCTGGGTCCAGGCTTTCTCGGTGAGTGGAAATGACACGGCAAAATCAGCAATTACTTCTTTTGCCACCATCTCCAACTCAAGTGGCAAAATGATTGCCTACTTCAATTCGCCTGTGGACGTTTCCTATTCTACCGGAGTTGACGCCATTTATCTGCCGCAAACCATCGACGATACGTTGATCGCCTACATCAATCGCGCAAAATACACGATCGACTTTACCATTTATAATTTTAATAACAATGGCATCAGCAACATTAGCAATGCCTTGAAAGCTGCCGCCAACCGCGGCGTGCGCGTTCGTGTTATTGGTTGCGGAACCACCGCCAATATGGGCATTGATGAATTGCTCAACTCGGCCGTTCATGTGCTCATTGGGCCCTCATCCTCGCAGCGCACCGGCATCATGCACAACAAGTTTATTATTTTTGATGCCTATTCTCCCGATCCCAACGATCCGCTGGTGTGGACAGGATCGACAAACTTTACATCTGGCCAGATTAATCTGGATGCCAACAATGTGATCATTGTGCAGGACCAAAGTCTGGCACGTGCTTACCAGATCGAATTTGAAGAGATGTGGGGCTCGTATGGTGATAATCCAAATTCTGCGAAAGCACTTTTTGGTTCATTCAAAAGAAACAATACACCGCACGAGTTTGTCATCGGTGGCAAATATGTAGAGTGCTACTTTAGCCCTTCTGACGGTGTGAACGCTAAAATTGTGGAAGTTATTAATACTGCCGACAACGATCTGAGCATTGCTACCATGCTGATAACGCGCACGGAAATGGCTCAGGCCATCGCCGATCGCAAAGCAGCCGGTGTGGAGGCAAATGTGATTACGGACAGCGAAGGCAACAATAGTACTGCTGTCAATAGTATTCTTTCGGCTGCTCTTACTACACATTTTACATTTGATTACGTTTCAACCGGCATGCTGCACCACAAATACATGATTGTAGATCAATATGCTCCCGCTTCTGACCCGATGGTTTTCACCGGATCGCACAATTGGAGCGCTGCCGCCGACAATGACAATGATGAGAACACCCTCATTATTCACGATGCCACACTTGCCAATATCTATTATCAGCAATTTGTAAAACGCTTTACGGATAATAACGGAATGCTCATCGAGCTTACCGAGCCGCCCACCGCCACGGATGATATTATGACCATCAATGTCGATCATCTGCTTACCGTTCAAGTTCTGGACAACGACATTATTCAGGCTCCCATTACACTTAGCATCGAGGTGCCTGCCACACAAGGTGATTCTTACATTCCTTTTGTAAATCCCAATATTATCAACTATTTGCCCAATCAGGGATTTTTGGGTTCCGATTCCATCACCTACAAAATTGCCTATCAGGCTGACCCAACGTTATTTGCGCTGGCAAAAATTTATATCCAGGTAATCGACGACAGCGGAATTGAAGATGCCTATCTGCAAGCAGGCCTTAGTATTTTTCCAAATCCTGCCACCGATGAACTGACGATTCAGATTCCCGAAGATATCAAAGGGACAACGATCGTTTCATTCTATAATCTTTTAGGTGAGGAGGTTTTGCAACAAAGCCTTGCAAACGGAGAACAAAAGATGATTTTAAATGTAAAAGATGCCAAACTTAATCAGGGAGTCTATCTTGTAAAAGTTGCTAATGGAGAAAGATTGGCAATGCAAAAACTCATCATCCAATAAAAATCGGATTATTGATTTTGTAAATAGCTGCACCGAAACTTCCGGGCAGCTATTTGCTTTTAAAGGCTGGCGTGGCGACTTTTCCAGGCCGCACAATGGGCAGACTTCGGATAATAGTATTAGCTTTGTCGCTAGCGTTTTTTTTAGTCAGAAACACTTAGCATTTTATAAAAAATGGCAGAAAAACTGGTCATCATTCCCACCTACAACGAAAAAGAAAACATCGAAAATATCATCCGGTATGTTTTCAATCTTACAGGCAACTTTGATATTCTGGTAGTCGAAGATGGTTCGCCCGATGGCACCGCAGCCATCGTAAAGCGGCTGATGAAGGAGTTTCCTGAACGGCTTCACATCGAGGAGCGAAAAGGAAAGCTCGGACTGGGCACCGCCTACATCCACGGCTTCAGGTGGGCGCTGCAGCGCAATTATCAATACATCATCGAGATGGACGCCGACTTTTCTCACAGCCCCGACGACCTTTCCCGTTTGGTGGAAGCCTGCGAAAATGGCGCCGACGCGGCCATCGGCTCGCGCTATGTGGATAATGTAATCCGCGTAGTAAACTGGCCCATGGGTCGCGTGATGATGTCGTACTTTGCCTCCAAATACGTAAAGGTTGTTACCGGATTGAAGATTGCCGACTCTACCGCCGGATTTGTTTGCTACACCCGCCGCGTACTTGAAACCATCGACCTGAGCAAGATCAAATTTATCGGGTATGCTTTCCAGATAGAGATGAAATATACGGCCACCAAACTGGGCTTTAAGGTAGTGGAGGTGCCCATCATCTTCACCGACCGCAAAGAAGGAACCTCCAAGATGAACGCCGGCATTTTTAAAGAAGCCATATTTGGCGTTATCAAATTAAGATTTAAAAAAATAGCGCCTGCTCCCGGGTCAGGACAATCGCGTTAATCGTTTTTACTCCTGATCTTTTCCCCTCTTCCGGCTGCAAATTAATTTTTAGACGGGCAGCTTATTATGTAACGTATCTTTCTATTTTTGTGGCTCTTTCGCCCTGAAAGTAAAAAGGTAACATTATGAAAAAACTAGGATTCCTTTTACGACAAAAAGCTATTGCTGCTTTGATCTCTATTCTAACAGTATTGTTGCTTTATCCGTCGTGCAGCAAGATATCCGATCGTTTTGATTTTGATAGAATAATTATTCCAACCTGGAATCCTGCTTATGCTATTCCGTTGGTTAATTCGACGATAGGAGTTGGCGACTTTTTTGATGAAAAGAACAAATTCACCATAATCAGTAATCCCGATCAAACGTTGAGTTTGGTTTATTCTGCCGACAGTCTGTTTTCGGCTGCTGCCGCAGAGTTTATCTCTTTTCCCGATCAGGAATTTCAGCTTCCGCAAAGTTTTTATCTACCGGCCATTCCACCTGATATTTATGATTCCATCAGGATCGAGCAAAGTTTTCAGTTTATGGCTGCCGCCGATGGTCAGATACTCGACAGCCTTTTTTTCGATGCCGGAAACTTTGATCTTGCCATTCGTACCAACCTCAACCGCGATCTCGCAAATGTGATTCTGGTATCCGAGGGAATCAGAAATGTGATAACCAATCAGCCTTTCCGGTGGGAGGCTTCGCTTGATAATCCCGGCCAGATGCAATGGATAGAAGTAGAAAAAGCTATTAATCTGGCTGATTATAAATTTGTGATGAACCGTTTCAGCGGCACCTCGAATCTTTTGAAATTTGAAATAACGGTGGTTGTCCGTGGCGACAACCAGCCCAACCTTTCGCCCTATGAGCTGAACCTTAACGGGGCTTTAGATAACATGAAATTCAGCAAAGCATTTGGCTATCTCGGGCGTTATGAGCTGCCGCTGATCGATTCGTTGCGCATCACGCTATTCGATCATGTAGCTGGTGGCAGCATCAACATCGGTGAAGGTTCGGTGAAATTGAATTTTGAAATTGATAACTCTTTTGGAATGCCTGTGCTCTTTGACGCCGAAGAGCTTTATGTGCGTTCTTCAACTGACCCGACACAAACACTTGATGTCTATCTTTTTGATGTCGGAATGCCCAATGAATTTAGCATCAATTCGCCAAACATCTCGCAGGTTGGACAATCGGTGCATACCTCGCTCAATTTTTCGCAAGGCAATCTTGACCAAGCTTTTAGTTTCATGCCCGATATGTTGTTTTACGATTTTCAAGCCATCACCAATGCCGATAGTGATACGTCGCAGCGCAATTTTGTTCTGAACGATAGCCGCATTCGCCTCGATGCTCACCTTGAGTATCAACTTTTTGGTGCCCTCGACAATGTGACGGTGTTGGACACAATTGCCCTGGATTTTGACCGCAATAATAACGATCTCGATTATTTACTTTTCAGAATTAACATGACCAATGGGTTCCCACTGGCAGCGGGTGTGCAGGTTTATTTTGTCGATACCAGTTACCATGTACTCGATTCGCTGATGACCGATGGCAGCAGCTATCAGGTGGTCGCAGCAGACGTTGGCCCGCCTCCCGGCTATCATGTGACACAATCTGTCCACAAAACTACCGACATCACTGTAACTGCTGCTTCTTTGAATACCATCACGCAGGCTGAATTTATGATCATCAAAACGCGCCTTACGACTACCAATGAGCAACTCGTAAAAATTTATAGCGATTATACTTTATCAATGAAAGTCGGGGTATTAATTGGCTTGAAAATTTTTGGTAACAACAATTAATAATCACTGAGATGAAAAAAGGAAATTCATTGCTGCGCTTTTTATGGATGGCTTTTGCGGTGGTTGTGCTAGCGTCAGATAATGGTTTTGCCCAGGCCGATCGCTCATTAATTTTTATGGATTTGGTTCCACAACGCAATCAAATCAATCCTGCCTTTGTCCCTGAATACCGTTTATATGTTGGTATTCCGTTTCTATCGTCGGTGAAAGCAGGATACGAAAACAACATTAAACACGATGATATTTTTATCAGAAAAGGCGATTCTTTGGTGTTCGACCGCGATCATATTCTTAACAGCCTCAACAAGGAAGCGCGCATAAATGTGAATAGTGGCGAAGAATATCTTGCTTTGGGATTGAAACATGGCGACAATTATTTTCATTTTCGGGTAGCCGACAACATACAGGCACAGATGAATATCAAGAAAAACCTACTGCGTTTTTTGCTTTACGGCAATGGCAGCAGTGAGTATCTGGGCAAAAATGTCAATATTGGAGGATCGACTATCAACATGAGCTATTACCGCGAATATGAGCTGGGCTATGCACGAAACATTATTCCTGGCCTCACAGCAGGCGTTACGCTTAAATATTTGCAAGGCATTGCCAATATACTTTCTAATAACACCGACTTTACGCTACTTACCAGGGAAGAGGATTTTGCCATTGAAGCTGCTTCCAATATCAACATCAACATGTCGGTGCCTGGTTTGGGATCAGGAAATATCCGTTCCCGCAATTTTTTGCCCAACATTAGAAACTCTGGTTTTGCTATCGACCTGGGGGCGACCTATCAGGTAGATCCGAAAATTAATGTGTGGGCAAGCTTGCTCAACATGGGCAGTATCGGCTGGAAAGAAAATCTGCGGAGTTACCACACCCTCGATCCTGGTAAAACGGTTGTTTTTGATGGCTTTGATATCAACGAATATTTCGATGACAAAACCTTCGACAGGGATCATCTCGATCATGTGCTGGATTCGATATCTGATGTGTTTGGTATTGCCGAAACTGCTGAGGGATATCGCACACGCCTGTCTGCCATGCTTAACCTGGGAGGCAGCTACGCTTTTACCGAAAAGGATCTGCTGAACGCGCTGGTACGCAGCCAGTTTTTCGATGGCTACAGCCAAACTACTTTGTCGCTGGCATATACGCGTATGCTGGGCAAACAAGCGCAAATCATGATTTCAAATACCTTTTATAAATCGAGTGTGCTGAATCCGGGGCTGGGCGTTGCCGGAAACATTGGCCCCGTGCAGCTTTATCTGATGGCCGAAAATTTTGTAGCACCTTTCATGATTTATAACTCCACTATTTTCGTTTTCCGTTTTGGTGTTAATTTGGTTTTTGGTAAAAAAGTCCCGGATAAGGAGGCAGCTCCGATAGAGTAGCGCATGGCGCGTGGCGCTTAGAGCAAAGCGTAAATAAAATAAAAAAGCTTCCAAGCCTGTAAGGACGAGGCTGTGGTGGCTGTGGTGGCTGAGCTTGTCGAAGCCAGCTTGCCAAAGCCCTCGTTCATTCTATTTTTACAGGCTCTGTCTGGTGCTATCTTTTTTAAAATGGAATTAAAAATTACAGGCGAAGCCTAAGCTGAACGATCGATAGCTTTTTTTTCTTTCTCACCTCTCTTCACTAACCTCTTCTTTTTCTAAATTCTAAAACCTGATCAGCCGTTTTCTGTTAGTATTAATTACTTTTGGCTTTAAAAATGAAAAGAAAGATGAGCTACATAATTGCGAATGCACAAATTGTTAATGAAGGTGAGATATTCAAGGGTTCGGTGCTGTTGCGCGACGGACTGATAGAAAAGGTGCTTCGGCACGACGACAATCTTTATCATCATCAATATCCCGGGTATGCGTTTATCGATGCAAAAGGGAGATATCTAATCCCCGGCGTCATCGACGATCAGGTTCATTTCCGTGAGCCTGGCCTTACACAAAAAGGCGACATTGCAACCGAAAGCAAAGCAGCCGTGGCAGGTGGCATCACTTCATTTATGGAGATGCCCAACACCATTCCCAACACGCTGACGCAGGAGCTGCTCGAAGAGAAGTACGCGCTCGGTGCCGAAAAGTCGCTTGCTAACTATTCGTTTTACATGGGTGCTTCCAACGATAACCTGGAAGAGATCAAAAAAACAAACCCACGCAACGTTTGTGGTATCAAGGTTTTTATGGGTGCTTCTACCGGTAACATGTTGGTGGACAATCCGCAGACGCTCGAAGGCATTTTTGCGGAAGCGCCTTGTCTGGTAGCTGTTCATTGCGAAGATGAAGCAATCATCCGCCACAATTTGCAGCAGGCGATCGAAAAATATGGCGATAACGTGCCTGTAACGATGCATCCCGAAATACGGAGCGCCGATGCCTGCTATCGTTCCTCTTCTTTTGCTGTGGCGCTTGCGCGAAAACACAACACCCGGCTGCATGTTTTGCACCTTTCCACGGCGCACGAAACAGAGCTTTTTGATAATAAAATCCCATTGGAACAAAAGCGAATCACTGCCGAAGTGTGTGTGCATCATCTTATCTTTTCAGCGGAGGATTACATGCACAAAGGCAACTTTATCAAGTGGAACCCGGCCATCAAAACCATCAGCGACAAGCTTGGACTTTTCAATGCCATGCTCGACAACCGGCTGGATGTTATTGCTACCGACCATGCGCCCCATACTATTGCCGAAAAAGAGCAGCCCTACCTCAAGGCACCTTCGGGCGGACCATTGGTGCAACATGCGCTGCCAGCCATGATCGAGTTTAGCCTGCGCGGAAAGATTATGCTACAGCGAATTGTGGAGAAGATGTGCCATGCGCCGGCCATTTGTTTTAATGTACAAAAGCGAGGCTTCATCCGCGAAGGTTACCATGCTGATCTGGTGCTCATCGACACGGACCAGCCCTGGCAGGTGAACAAATCCAACATCCTCTACAAATGCGGATGGTCGCCGTTTGAAGGGCAGACTTTCAACAGCCGCGTGCTTTATACTTTCGTTAATGGCAACCTCGTTTACAATCGCGGGACTTTTTACGAACAGTTTAAAGGCGAGCGCCTGCTGTTCGACAGATGATAATTATTACAAACCAAGCATAACAATTCAGATGAAAAAATCAAATTTCCGTTACCTTATCGTTTTTGTGTTCTTTCTGACGGGATGTGCCGCCGGACTCGAAGAAAGCGTAAAGGAAAGCTACGAAGACGGATCGCCCAAAGTGGTTCAATATTTCGATAACCACGGCAATGACCACCGCATGGTGGAAGAAGCTTATTATTACCCCGACGGACAACAGCGTATGCGTGGCACCTACCTCGACGGCGAAAAACATGGCACCTGGACATCCTGGTACAACAACGGTAACAAATGGAGCGAAGGCCAATACACCAAAGGCCGCAACGATGGCATCACCAGAACCTGGTACCAAAACGGCGAGAAACACTACGAAGGCCACTTTACGGAAGGAGCGCGATCCGGTATCTGGCGCTTCTGGGACGAACAAGGCGAGTTGATCAAGGAAATAGATTACAGTAAAAAGAAGGCAGGGGGAAGGCGCATAGAGCATGGTGCATGGCGCATGGCGCATGGCGCAAAGATGCGGTTCTCTTGTGGTAGGCGGTGGAAATGAGTGATGAGGTGTGGGCTGGGAAAGGTTGATGAATATTTATTAAAAAAATCCTCTCGGCCATTACAGGATGATTCTACTTACCAAATAAAGGTTTTACCCTTTTCAATTCCGCAATCAACGTATTATTTGTGGATTGTTCCGAAGGTCTTTTTGTATTTTTAGATTAGTTTTGTCAAAACTTATTCTTTACTAAATATTTACTAAACTTTCTACATGATGAAAAAGCTACTCTTTGTTTTGCTTCTAATAATAGGGGTTTCCACACAGATAAAAGCCCAGACGCCTCTTACCGTTGCGGTTGATTTTACCGTGACCACCGTAGAAGGCGAGCAACTCAATCTGTTCGATATCCTGGCAAGCGGAAAGCATGTGCTTATCGACTTCTTTTTTACCACCTGCGGCCCTTGCCAACAAGCCGCACCGCATATCAATGCCGCTTACATCAATTTTGGCTGCAACTCAGGCGATGTCTTTTTTATCGCCATGGATTATGGTAATACCAATGCACAATGTATTGCCTTCGATGAGCAGTTTGGCGTGGAATATCCTACGGTGAGCGGCATCGAGGGTGGTGGAAATGCTGTTTGCAGCGCATACGGCATTCCGGCCTATCCCACAGTTATACTCATTGCGCCCAATCACCAGATTATCAACCGTGACATTTGGCCCATTCCCAATCCACAGGCCGTTATCCAACCGATCCTCAACGCTGGCTGCACGCCAAAAGATTGCCCCACGGGCGCCGAGCCTACCATCGTTAGCACCGATCCCGAAAATCGCAACGTGGTGCTCGAAGATTACACCGGAATACATTGTGTTTTTTGCCCTGATGGCCATCGTGTGGCGCATGAAATAATGCTGGAGCATCCCGACGATTTCTTTCCCATCAACATACACCAGGGTAACTTTGCTGTTCCCAACGCAGGCGAGCCCGACTTTAGAACCCAATTTGGTGATGCTCTTGTTGCCCAGACTGGTCTGGTGGGATATCCCGGAGGCACTGTCAACCGCCACCTGTTCAGTGGCTTTTCACAAGGCTCCGGCACTGCCATGAGTCGTCCCAACTGGGACACTGCCACCAACATGGTGCTGACCGAAATATCGTATGTGAATGTTGGCATGGAGGCTACCATCGATGTTATTACCAATGAACTCAACGTGCATGTCGAAATTTACTACACCGGCGACAGCCCCGAAGCCACCAACTTTATTAATGTGGCGCTGCTCGAAAACAATGTGGAAGGTCCACAAACCGGCGGAGCTTTCTACAACCCTGATTTTATGTTGCCCAATGGTAACTATTCACACCAGCACATGCTGCGTCATCTTATCACCGGGCAGTGGGGCGAAGAAATTACTACCACCTCCACCGGCAGCTTTATCGATCTCAACTATACCTACACCATCCCTGAAGATTACAATGGTGTGCTGGTTAATCTGGCAAATTTCTCGCTGGTGGCCTTTGTTACCGAAACTACCCAGGAGATCGAAAGTGCAACCATGGCTATCCCGGCCATCACCGGACTTACCAACGAGAACGACGCCATGGTGTCACAGGTAATTGTCCCGGAAATTGTATGTGGCAACGTGGTGGAACCTAAAGTAATTATTGAAAACAGAGGCAATGAAATGCTCACTTCTTTGCAAATCGAGTGCAGCATCAACGAAGGCACTATTGAAACGTACCAATGGAGTGGTAACCTGGCTTCCCTAATGCGGGAACCCGTTGAGCTCTCTGCCATGAGTTTTATTCTTGAAGCAAACAACACGGTGAATATAGAAATATCCATGCCCAATGGAATGGAAGATGAGAACCCGGATAACAACACCGGTTCTGCAGAGTTTGTCCCTGCGGTTACTACCTCGCTCATCATCCATTTGGAGTTTAAAACCGACAACTCTGGCTACGAAACTTCATGGAAACTTTTTGATAACGCAGGAACTATGTTGTTTTCGGGAAGTGGCTATGCCAACAATACCGTTTACAATGAAACATTTGAAATTGAAGAAGGCGTCTGCTACGCTTTCGTTATGTACGATTCATACGGCGACGGAATGTGCTGTAACCATGGCAACGGATATTACAAACTTACCGACTCCGAAGGTGTAATCATTAAAGAAGGCGGGGAGTTTTTAGTGAGTGAAACCTCCGAGTTTAACGCCATCCTCACCGCCATTGGCGATAAGCAACAAAATTCGGTTCTTCGGATTTATCCCAATCCGGCGCACGATCAGGTGAATGTGGTCAGCAATTCGACCATCGAGTCTGTTTCTGTTGTAAGCATTACCGGCCAGCTTTTGCAAAGAGTTGTGGTAAATAATACTTACGTAAATATTAATACCGCGGCACTCAAAGCAGGCATGTATTTTATTCAGATAGAAACTGAAGCCGGACTTACAACCCGCCGCCTGGTGATTGAATAAAGATTTCTGTATTAAATAATATTTCAAAAAAAAAGCCACCGGAGAAATCTGGTGGCTTTTTTTTAGGGTTAGAAGTTAGAGGTCTGAAGATAGAAAATTATACCTTCGTTTGATTTTCTAATTTCTAAATTCTGACCTCCAGCCTTTATTTCTACGGTGCCAACCGATGGATCTTCCAGCCGCCGTTGCTGTGCTGATAAACGATACGGTCGTGGAGTCGGTTTGCACGGCCTTGCCAAAACTCAATTATATCCGGGATTACTACAAAACCACCCCATTCGTCCGGACGCGGAATATAGCCCTCGGGATGCTTTGCGCGAATGGCTTCACGAGTTTGTTCCAGCTGCTGCCGGCTTTCAACAAGCCGGCTTTGTGGTGAAGCAGCAGCGCTCAGACGGCTTTCGTAGGGCCGCGAAGCAAAATATTCATCGGAAGTTTGCTTATCAACTTTTTCCACTTTCCCTTCAATGCGCACCTGACGTTCGGTTTCTTTCCAGAAGAAGGTAAGCGCCACTTTAGAGTTTTCGCTAAGTTGGCGGCCTTTGTGGCTGTCGTAATGTGTGAAGAAAACAAATCCCTTTTCGTTTACTTCCTTGAGCAAAACCACACGGCACGACGGCTGCCCATACTGCCCAACTGTGGCAAGAAGCATGGCGGTGGGATGCAGAATCTCCGCCTGCACCGCCTGATCCATCCACAAAGCAAACTGCCCGAAAGGATTTTTATCAACTGATTGCTCATCGAGTTGCTGGTGCAGATATTCGCTGCGCAGATCGTAGTATTTTTTAGCTGTCATCGTCAAAAGCAGGAATTAAAATTAATAACCATAAAATCAATGTGACTATAAATGTTTAAATACAAGGAAGGTTCAAAGTGATAACAGTCAGAAACTCACTCTGACTTTCGAGTGCCCGTTAGGCCCTCGAAACGTCAAACGACGCGACAAAATCTTCTCTCCTCTGCAAGCCGAATTGTTTTATTTTTGACACTCATTTTTTAAAATTAAAACATAAAATATTTAACCGCCAGACTACCGCAAATTGTTGGATGATTTAGACTCCGAATCAGAAACAAAAAGCAGAGGGGAGTGTTTGGTTCAAAAGAAATAGAAGCGTATGAAAAAAGTTGGAATTTTTTATGGCTCCACTTTGGGGCACACCCGCAAAATTGCCGAGCGTATTGGAGCCGCCTTTGGCGCCGATCATGCGCAGGTTATCAATATCGAAAATGCCTCTATCGGCCACCTTGAGAGTTTTGAAAATCTAGTGCTGGGCACTTCTACCTGGGGTGTGGGCGAGATGCAGGAAGACTGGGAAACTTTTTCCCGACAGTTGCATAAGATCGATTTGACGGGAAAAAAAATAGCGCTTTTCGGAGTGGGTGACCAGGTGGAATGGAGCGACAGCTTCGTGAATGGCATGGGCATGCTGTATCATCGCCTGGCCGACAAAGCAACCATCGTTGGCACTACCAGCACAGAGAGTTACAATTTTGATATTTCACTTGCGACGAAAAATAATCAATTTGTCGGTCTGGCGATCGACGAAGTAAACCAATCGGCACTTACTGGCGAGCGCATCACCCGCTGGGTGGAGGAACTCAAAAAATCATTTAATTAGCAATGCAGCTTTCCGCAATTATTATCCTGGTGCTTTATGGCATTCTGGGGATTGTCTTTGTGGCAGTTTTGGCACAAGTGGCTATCAACGGAAGAGAAGGCTACGGGCGATCCACAATCACAGGTTTTTGGCAAATTACTGGCAAAATCCTGATCATGCTGCCCGCGATTTATTTACCGCTTGTCGCAATTGGATGGCTAAGTCCACCCCGCACCCCGCCGATCTGGCTGGAGTGGCTGGGGGTTTTTGTTGTTTTTGAAGCCATCCTTTTTTTAATCTTTTCGCTGCTCAAAATGGGTAAATACACCAAGATGGGGCTACCCAAAAACGACGATATTCCTTTACAAACCACGGGAGTTTATAGCCTGAGCCGTAATCCGATGTATCTGGGTTTGTATCTGCTTGCAATAGGCGCGGTGCTTTACAAGCCATGCCTGCCTGTAATTGTTGCGACCATAGCAGGCATTATCATTCATCACATAATTATTATTAACGAAGAAAAGTTTCTGGATGCAAAGTTTGGGCAAAGCTACCGAAGCTACCGGCAGCGTGTCAGGCGCTATCTTTAGCGTGTCTGTCCGCTTCGAAGTTCGTTTTGATTGGCAAAAACCTCAGACAGACTGTAAAGGATCGTTTTTTCGGTGATTTTCATATCGATGATCTGCAGAATGATCAGATCGGCCAAAATTTTTTCGGCAACTTTGCGTGAGATGCCGGCAATTTTGCGAAACTTCGACAAGGTTATTTCACCGTTTTTGTCGAGATAGTCGAGCAGGATTTTTTCTTTATCGGTATAGCGAATTAGGATTCCGGTAGTACGTTTTTCATTTTTCCACACCTTCATCAGCACAGTGCTGGCCAGCAGGTTCTGGTCGTTTACACGAATATATATTTTCCACTTACCTTCTTTGTCGGGCGCCGCGAAAGGGCCATCGGTTTTATTTTTAGGAATATCGATTTCCAGAACGGTTTTTCCATCCACATTCCATTCTTTCATTTTGAAACTTACCTCCGGCTTGCAATACATCTGCGCGGCGGCCTCCACCATGTAATATTCCTCTTCGGAACGCACGCCGGCTATTACGCCATTGTCTTTAACACCCACCAGCAGGCGGCCTCCGTCGGTATTGGAGAAAGCTGCCAACGAGCGGGCAATTTTCTTGCTGTCGGAAATTTCAAATTTGAAATCCTGCTGCTGGTGCTCGCCCTGATCAATTAATTTTCGGATGTAAGAACTCATTGCTGAGGCTGTTTTATTTGCTAACGTAAACCTGTTGGTTTAATTTTCCATCATTCGGTATGTTCTGCTTCCTGATGGGTACTGCGTGCGCGTTAAACAAATCCCTTGTAGCAATGTTTTTAAAACACAAACGTAAAAACGCTGATTATGAAAAAGATGAACAAACGTGATTTTCTCAAGACAGGTGCCGTATTGGGCGCTGCAGGATTTGTAGGTGTACCGGCTTTTGCTGTTGGTGCTCCCCGCGCTGAAGAGTTCCTAAAGCAGGATATGATCAATAGCCAGGGCGAATATGTGCTGCCTCCGCTTCCTTACGCTTACAACGCGCTGGAGCCATACATCGACGAACAGACAATGCGCCTGCACCACGACATCCACCACAATGGCTATGTAAAAGGTCTCAATACAGCCACCGGAAAAATTAAATCCGCTATTGCCGACAACGATTTTTCGCTCATCAAACATTGGGAGAGTGAGCTGGCATTTCACGGAAGTGGCCATTTTCTGCACACCATCTTTTGGAATAATATGGGTCCCAAACAAGGCACGCGCAGCAAAACGCTGGCACAGCAATTCGACAACGACTTTGGGTCGTTTGACAAATTCGCCAACTTGTTTAAGGCTGCTGCAAAAAGCGTGGAAGGCTCCGGATGGGGAATTTTGGGCTACCAGCCACACACCGATAAGTTGGTGGTGTTGCAGGCCGAGAAACATCAAAACCATTCACAATGGATCACCTATCCGCTGCTGGTGGTAGATGTGTGGGAGCACGCCTATTATCTGAAATATCAAAATAAAAGAGCCGAATATCTCGATGCCTTCTTTGAAGTGATTAATTGGGAAGATGTTTCGAAAAGACTGGATGATCTGAAAATAGCTTTTGGAGGATAAAAACAAATTCCAAATCTCAACAGAGTAAATCACAAATAAATTCCAAAAGTCAAATCACAATTCCCGAGGTGGTTTGGCATTTGGATTTTTTATTATTGAGATTTTAGGACACCAATAGCTTTTGGTGCACTATTCTGAAATTACAACATCATCTGGTTTGATGAGCGGCCGTCCCATAAACCGCAGCAGCAGTTGTGCAACTGCCAGGGCATCTTTCTGGCAATAAGTTACGATACGCGGCAAGTCCTTGTCTTTCCAGTACGCATCGCCCACCATGCTGCCGTCCAGGTCGTCTTTTGGGCTGGGTATTCCAAAGATATTGGTAAGTAAATTAAGCGAAGTATAATTTTTATAATCTCCAAAACGCCACAGATCCATTGTGTCGAGGTGCTGAACTTCCCAGGGTTTCTTTCCGTAAAGTTTCAGGATTTTGGGCAATTCCACCCCATTGATAAGCATGCGTCGCGCGATGTATGGAAAATCGAACTCTTTGGCATTGTGCCCACACAAAAGATGATTCGGCTTAAAATAATGCCGGTTGAGCATCTGAGCAAAATCATTGAGAAGTTGCAGCTCATCGTCACCAAAGAATGATTTGATGCGAAAAGTATCCCCATGAATGAAGCCTGTTGAAATACAGATGATCTTTCCAAACTCAGCGTAAATCCCCGCCCGACCGTAGAGACTTTCGGGAGTTTCGTCCGCTTCCCGTTTTAAATATCCGGCCTTTTTCTCCCATAGTTCTTTTGTCAGCTCCGGCACCTCGCCGTGGGAAGCGTATTGCGGCACCGTTTCGATATCGAGAAAAAGAACATCTTCAAGTTTTAACTGATCAAGCATAGCAAATCAATTTTTTGAAATGAGAGCTAAAAGTATTAATAAATTGGAAATAGCAGGGGAGAAAGAAGAGATGAGCGGTGAGAAATGATGATTTTCAAACAGAATTTCTTAATAGGGATGAACAGATATTACCATAGGAAAGGTTACTTTTGAACTTTACTTTAAATTTGTTACCGATGGGACATGATGAAGATATCAGATGGAAACAACGCTTTCAAAATTTTGAGAAAGCATTGTCTCTTTTGGAAGAGGCCGTGAAGATCAGCGAAAGCAGAAAACTTAACGATCTGGAAGAACAAGGCCTGATCCGACGATTTGAATTTACACATGAGTTGGCCTGGAATGTCTTCAAAGATTATTTTGAGTATCAGGGTAACACCGCGATAACTGGTTCCAGGGATGCTACCAGAGAAGCTTTCGACAAAGGCTTAGTAAAAGATGGGGAAGCTTGGATGGAAATGATCAAGAGCCGGAACCAATCCACACACACCTATAATGATAAAATTGCAGAGGAGCTAAAGCAGAAAATCCTGAATAGCTATTTCAGGCTTTTCATTGCTTTAAAAGATAAAATGCATACTTTATTTTAATACAATGAAAGATGTTTGGTTTAAAATCAGAACATATTGACGCCATTAACCAATGCTTTGAAAAGTATCCGGAAATTGATCGGGTTATCATTTATGGTTCAAGAGCCAAAGCGACCTACAGGTATAATTCAGATATTGACTTGACGCTGGTTGGGGATCTTTCTTTTCAACAATTATTGAAATTAGAAAATGAACTGGACGACCTTCTTTTGCCTTACAAAATAGACCTTTCACTAAAAAGCACCATCAACAATGATAATTTGATCGAACATATCGGCAGAGTAGGGAAAGTTTTCTATGATAAAAATCGAAAGATAAATCCTGCCAGCAGTAGAAAAGTAATATGATTTGATAATGATTTTTCATAAAGGTGTCTTCCGAACCTTTGCTTCCGTTACCACCATTTGATTTTTTTTCCTTTAGCACCAAAACAAAAAAAAGCGCTTCCGAAAGGAAGCACTTTTTCTTTTAAGGAAAGAATTATGAATGGATTATTTTACAAAAATTTTCTGTACGACTGACTGGCTGGCATCTTTGGCCTGGAGCAAATAAACTCCTGCCGACAGATTGCTAATATCGATTTGTACGCTGGCACCGGCTTCGGCATTGCGGGTAAGCACTACCTGACCTTGTGTGTTGGTGAGGCTGATTTGTGTTTCGGAAGCAAAGCCCGTTACGTTGATCATGTTGGTGGCCGGATTTGGATACACCTGAATCTGTGTAGCCTGTACGTCGCCAATAGCTGTTGCAGAGGCTTTGAAAGCCTGGATTCCCGAGGCTCCAAATTCCACATAGCTGCCGCTGTTTGGCATCTGCATGTTAAAGGTTGCAATAAGCTCGGTGATGGTTCCCTCTGACTGATCAAAAGCTTTAAAGCTGATGTTTTCGCCTTCTGTCAGGCCATCGATGGCTTCGGTGGTAATATCGTCACCATAAACTGTCAGCAACAAGTTCTCGTTGGTGCCCGTGTATTGTGTCATACCAACGCAAAACTGTTCGCTATTGAAAGCAGCGATGATATCGCCAGCTACAAAGTTTTGCATAGCTGCGGCATCAATGGAGATAAGATGTGCTGATCCGGTGCGGGTAACTGTCCAGGGCGCTCCGCTGATAGCAGGGATTGGCTGGTTATTGTTGGTTGCTATAGCTTCAGGAATACCATATTGAACTACGGCGGCTGACGCTAACTTAACAAGGTATCCTTCGCCTGGAACCAGAGTTGAAAGTGTGTATATGCCGCCTTCCGGCCAGAAAACGTAGCCGTTGTAAATATCAAAAGCATACACCAGATTGCCGGATAATTGTGCAAAGAAACCAGCAGCATCTACATTTGCATCGACGAGGACGGGCAGATAATCAATTCCTGATGCCAGGGTTACTGATAAGTCGGTGAGTGGCACTTCGCTGAAAAGAGCACAACCTGCTTCGTTCATTTTTACTTTGTAAGCGTTGTTGGTATTCCATTCGCCCAGCAAGTTTACATTTTGCGATGGCCACCAGAAACCACCTCTGTTGAGCAGCATTTCAAGTTTTTCACCTGCCAGAATATCACCAAAGATCAAATCGAAATCGGCATCGAAAGGCTCGTAGGGTGAGGAGATAATGCTCCATCCCTTTGGAATACATACCTGATAGCCTGCCAACTCGCCTGTCCACTGGAAGTTGAGAACGTTAGAACACTGTACTTCGGCAAGGCTGTTTTCGAAGCAAGCCTGAATCTGATCTACACCGGGTAGGTTGCCTACGTATGAATAAAAAGCTTGACCATCAACGTCGGTAAGTGCAGTGAATGTATTGCCGGCATTGGGGCCAGCTATCACGCTAAAGTCAACGGATACGCCTTCCAGTGGATTGTGATCTTCATCTTGCACAGTGGCTGTAACGGTATGGGTTTCGCCTAATGGTTGGTTATTAAGAGCTTGCGACAGCACAATAGATTCTCCTTCTGACAGCGTCCAGTTTACACTAAGGGCATTAGAACATTGGGTAACATTCTGGCTGTTTTCGAAACAAGCCGTTACGATATCCACACCAGCATCAGAGCTATTGTACACAAAAAATGCTTCACCAGCGCCGTTTGTAGCAGCGGAGAACGACAGGCCGCTGTTTGGGCCGGAGGTTACTTCAAAGTCCACCATTTCACCGACTACCGGGTTCCCTTGGCTATTTTGTATCAACGCTTTGATGGTATGGTCGGTGCCTACGTCGGGGGTGTTGGTGGTCTGGCTCAGCAGGATGCCCTCGCCGATGATAGCGGCACCTGATATTTCAAAATAAGCCAGGAAGATGTTGTCGTCGTTGGACGGATTGGAGGTGAACGCAGTGATGGTGGTAGTGTTAATATCGATAAAAGGCAACAGACTATAAAGTTCGTCATCGCTGCGTGGGCCGGTAGGTGTTGCATAGGGAAAGGCCGGATTACTGTTAGAATCGCCCAGGCCACCAACTGTCATTAGTGCGCCATTAATACTGGAGCCGTCGTCTTCACCACCTGCTGAGGTAGTAAGGCGTGCGCCATTAATATCAATAATAGAGTATTGCTGCACCCCGCCAATTTGGTATGAATAAGAGATTCCTAATCCCATATTGAGAATAGCGCCGGGATCAGCCGGATTGATGGATTCAGCCAATGCAATAGAAAAGGTATCGCCGGCAAAAGCCTGAGCGCCAAAGAGTATTACAATGGTCTCTTCGGTGGCAGTCGGGTCAGCAAATATTACCAATAGCGCTACACCATCAATTTTTAAGGTATTGCATTCCGTAACCAGAAGGCTTGTGATACCAGGAGCGGCAGGGTTCAATGCTGTAGCTATGAGAGATGTAACATCAGCGTAGTAATTATAACTACCGCTTAATGCATTAGAAGTTGAGCCATCCCAATTTATCGGTGAGCCGTTGAGGGTAATGCAACCATTGGCAATGGTTCCTCCACCCCAAATAGTAGCCGACATAAGATAAGCTTTATGCACGGTGGCAACTGCGCTGGGTTTGTTTACATCAACTGTGTAATTAGCATTTGCTCCGCCACCATCTGCTGAGAGATAATACTGACCGGTAACGCTATACAGTTGATTGAGCCCGCCAGTTTCGGGGGCACTTAGAGTTTGCACATCTGCATTTTGCGGAATAGTGCCGGGAATTTGGTCCTGTGCTATGACAACACCAAAAAACATCATTAATAATGACAATGATAGTAAAAGTTGCTTTTTCATAAGATTTAAAATGTTTAGATTAATAATTTTTTTCGTTTTAATTCATAATAACTTAGCTGCCAAAACTACTTGTTTGCTATTTGGAATGATTATATTTTAAATACTTTAACACGTAAAAGGCCTATCTGCCTGGCATTTCGCTCTTTGAAATTTTAACAGTTTTTGGTTTAGGATTCTTCAAATGTTAAAAATTAACCATTAATTAACAGTTTTAGCTTTTGATCCATTTTTCCTCAGGTGCTACTGATGCTACAAAAGCAAGTTTGATATGCTTAAAAAACCCATATTTTCGCATTTTCAAATGCAGATACCAATGGATTCAATAACAGATATTACGCAATTGCTGATTGATTTTAGGGATGCGCGCAACTGGCAGCAGTTTCACAACCCGAAAGACCTGGCGCTGGCACTTTCGATAGAAGCTGCCGAGCTCAACGAACTATTTTTGTGGAAAACACAAGAGCAGCTTTCGCAAACCGACACTTCACGCATCGCCGAGGAGCTTGCCGATGTGCTGGCATATAGTTTTATGATTGCCGAAAAGTACCAATTCGACATCCCCGCTATCATGCGCGATAAAATTGCCAAGAATGCCCTGAAGTATCCTGTAGAAAAATCAAGGAACCTGGCGCTTAAATATACGGAGTTAGGGAAGGGAAAGAGAGATGAGCAGTGAGAGATGAGAAGGCGGGAAAAAGTAAATAGGTAGAAATAGGCAGTGAGTGAAGGGTTTCGGTTTAAAACATTCCAAAAGCAACCATGATTCGCTGATCCAAGCTATTTCAAATTCCTTCTGCGCCTTTGGTTGTTGGATTTTTAAAAATTGGAATTTATTTGTCTTTTGTCTTTTTTGTAATTTGAAATTTGTTATTGATATTTCAGCATCTTCACCTCACCTTTGCTAATGCTGAAAGGTACTTCTAAAATGTTCCAGAGATAGAAATCCATTTTGTGTGCGTCGTCGGGCAGCGGCAAAATCATGCTGCTAAGCAAGTGACCGTCCGTTCCTGCATAACGGGGTCGCATCCAGTCGAGCGCATAATATTCGTAACGCACCCTGATATTATCGGCATTGTAAACATCGGCTGCAATCCAGCTTTTGAATGGTGTGGCGGGAGAATCTATCTGCAAATCAAAAATCAACTCCAGCGTTTTGCCAGCCAAAGTATCTATTTCGATATTGATCAAACCAATATAGAGATCAGTCACAAATCGGTTTGTGGAAATATCTCTTTGGAATATCACCTGACGCGGCAAAGATGCTTTACGCTTAAGCAGATAAAACTGGCTTTGTGGCCAATAATCCACCGTGTCGTAGAGGCCATATTTGTTCATCTTGTACATTGTATCCACAATCTGAAAATCGCACAAAGTGTCGGGAAACAGCGAGCCATGTAGTTTGCCTAATTTTCCCCCGTGTTCGAAATTCAAAAAAGCCCACCGCAGCTCGCGTGCCTTGTAGCCGCCAACCGTTGGGGGTACTTCGCCGGGAGTGTAACTTTCATAAATTTTATCATAGAAACGATCGGGAATTTTATGGTTTTCAAAAGAGTTGTGCGACAGGTTCATCACAAAAATAAAATGCGCCGGAATATAGGCGAGCGGCACCAGCAGCAGTCGCACCATGCGGCGGGGATAATGGTGAAACAATTCGTCCACAAGAAACAGCAGGCTGGCCAGAAAATAAAGCACGAAGTAAAGTCCCGTGCGGTCTTCGGGATAGTTGACATCGAACAACAAGCGCAGCAGCAGCACCGCTATGATATTTCCTATTAATAAATAAAAGAACAAGAGCCGTTTATCAAAAAGCCTCTCCCACGAAAATTTTTTCAAAATCATCCAAATGGCTGCAGCGATAATGAAAACCAGATAAAAGGCTGTAAAAAACTCAAATATCCACCAATAGGGATCAAACATGGCTTGGAGGAGGGTGCGCACAGTAACCTGCCAGAAGCCCGTGGTGAGACCGTAATAAAGCTCACCCATTTCTTTAAGTTTAAAAAGAAAAATAGCAAAATAGGCTACCGAGCCCAGACCGATAAAAATTAATAGCAACAACTGTCGCCATGTTTTTCGCAGCGATGGACGGGGCAAAGTGATGAGCCTCAGAGCGAGCAAACCAATAACGATAAGGGAAGTGTTGAGCAAAGTGAGGTTGGCCGCCACGGCAAGTGCAAGTAGCAGCAGCGTGCGCAAATAATCGGATGCTTTGGTCTGCTCCAGGGCACGGGTAAAATACCACAGCGCCGGCAGCAGCAATCCCATGGATAATCCGTAGCCGCGTGAAAGAGCAAAAAACTCAAGGAAATTGTGCAAGCACGTAAGCACCACCACACCGGTTATCCGAATCCAGGATTGGCGTAATAATCCAGCAAATTTTAAAACATAAAAAAAATAAAACGGGAAAGCCAGCAGATTAGCCAGGCGCAGAACCAGTGCCGACACACCAAACACCGAATAAAATAGATAGCTGAGGATGGAATTGAGAATATGGTTGTTGGCCGAAAGGTCGTGGGCATAGGGCATAAAAAGCGCCGGCTGGATGTACCTGAAAAAGGTAGCCGTTTCGTCGTGTGTCAACTGGGTGTAGATGGCGCGCAGCCAAAGGTAAGCCCATAAAAATAGAAACAACGCCACGTAAAAAATCACTTCACCGGACAGCTTCTTTTGCAAAGGCAATTTGGCCGAATAACTTTCCATCAATAACTTTTAAAAGTTTAAAAAAAAGCTGCGCTTACTTTGGACATGTGCAGCAAGTGGCAAAAGTAGCTTTTTGTTAAAAGGGGTCAACGATGTTGTGCTATTTATCAAATGACCTTTAAAAAATGACATCTCTCAGTTTTCAAATAGAAGATAATTCTACCATTGAATTTTTGCAAAAAGATTATCCGGAGAGAGAAGAAGCAAAACGGATAATTGCAGACAAATTTATTAAAGTCAAATGGAATTTCGAATTAATATAAAA
>CAZTCX010000011.1:0-30940 GCA_964612515.1 uncultured Lentimicrobiaceae bacterium
TCCTGCACTTTGATGCCTTTTCCGCCCGGGAATTCAACCTCAGCCACCATTTGTTGTGCCTTGAGATCGAAGACATAGATCATATTGCTGCCCGATGGCGACTCAAGGCCTCCGACAGTATAGACCCGCTTCGACTGATGATCCACCCGGATTCTTGTATGGGTGAATCCTTTGCTGAAAATCGTGGGGATGTTCATCTCAGCCAATTCCTTGGGATAGTCAGGAAACTGCTCCACATTATCGAACATGGCGCAATAGGTTTTGCTTTTCAAAAGCTCCTTTAATGCTTCATAAAGATCTCTTAATATCTTGTCCTCCTGAGGCGAGATGTACACATTTTTACCAAATTCAGGGGTGAGGAATTGGATCAACAAATTCAGCAAGGAAGTAATCCTTTTCTGATGAATGCCCACAAGCGCAGTTTCTTCACCATCGCCGGTAACTTCTTTCGTGAAGAATTCGACAACAGGTTTTAGGCAGTTATTGTAGATGTTTTCGACGAGTTCACCGCCTTTCCAGGAATTGGATGTGTCGTTCGGATCGTAAGGCTCTACATTAAATTCGAGTTGATTGCTGTCGTTCAACCCCATAGTAAGGCAAACTTCGCCATCCTCTTTATCCTTGAGCAGACCCTTTGCCTTGATCATCTCCATAATCTGGAGGATTTTGTCCTGTTGAACGACCAGGTCGTTGCCGTCGCAATCGAGCGCATAGCCTTCTTTCACTTTCACGGTCATTCGTCCGTTTTCGATCTCAGTACCGCAGTAAACCTGCAATCCGCACACAATGCCCCAGCCGTGCAGGTGTTTGTTGTGAAAGCGAAGGTTGTTGGCCTTACACAAACGGTCGATTGCATCCTGCACCGTTTCAGCTTCAGCTAATTCGCAATTGCTGTTGTCGAAACAAATATCTTCAGCACAAATTTCCGTGAGGGATGGGAAATCCTTCCGGCAATCGGTAATCTCCACCTGCCATTTGCCATTGCTTTGCTTGCTCCAGGTTACCAATGCCAGCTTGCAATAGGAATGACGAATGCCCATGGGTGGTTCGTCAATCAGTTCTTCCACATTGGCCGTGGCGGTTCTGGCGGCAAAGATCCAATAATCGCCGGTATGAAATGATTCACCAGAAAATCCGATTTCAACACCTTTTTCAAGAGATATCTTTCCTGAATTTACCAGAACTGCCTCACTCTTTTGATCCCAACGGCGGATTTTGGGATGCGCTTCTGTGCTGTGCGTCGAAACATCCGCACTCAAAATGATGATACGCTGTGCTTCTTTGATATCGATAATCTGAGCGATGGTGCCTGGCTCGCCTTTAAGCTCCGTTTCATCGCCTAGAATCTCTACCCAGTCACCTTTTTTCAGGCTCAGGAATTCATCTTTTCCCAGTTGTTTTACCTTGACCTGTTTGGGATCGCCAGCTTCAAAATTCTCGATAGCATACACCACCGAGCCATTGTCGCGCGACCATTTAAAAGTGGCCGTGCCGATGTCACCGGGTGTATGAATTTCCACTCTGTAAAGCCTGTTATCGAGGCCGCGATAACCTCCGCCCGGGGCAATGATGCAAGGCTGATCTGAAGTGGCGTCGGCTTCAGCGCGGGTTGTCAATCGACCTTTTCCTGGCTCGGGTGGCCAGCCATCAATGTTTTCTTTACATTTCTTTTTGTCAACATTGGGTTCGATCTTAATCTGACAGATCGTTTTTAGGCGGGTGGTCGTGTCAGGACCGCCGAGTGCTACCTCCCGGATATCGGGATCTTCGATGGCGGTAATGTGCCGTTCCCAAACGTCGAGATAAACCAGGTCGGTTTGTTGATCAACTTTGTTGATCGGGTGTGGATTGGGATAATCCGGCTGGTTGAAATAGCTGGTTTTTTTATCCAGTTCGCATTTTAGTCCTTCCACATAAATGCGCCCTTCACTGGCCGCCAGCGAGAAACGGAAATCGTCCGGCAGGCTCTGACTAATCCAGACGGTCGAATCTGCCTGGCGTGTGAGGATGGCTCCCTTTTTTCCGACGACACATCCCAAACCTGAGCTTTCAAAATAAACAGCCAGTAACGTAGTTGAAAGCCCCGAGGAATCAGTATTCCAGTCGTTTCCTTCATTGAAGGTATGGAGAATGGTTCCATCGTTACCAACGATCCAACCTTCATTCTTTGTTATGAAAAATACATCCTTCAAGTGGGTGGTGACGCCAGAAGCTGGCTGTAAATTCCAATTTTGACCTCCATCGCTTGTGTGTAAAATTATCCCATCGTCGCCTACAATCCAGCCGTCATTTTCTGTATTAAAATGGATACTTCTTAAGGTTGTGGAAATGGTGGCTGGAGCCGTTTGTTTTCCCCAGGTTGCGCCACCGTCCACAGTGTGAAGTATGGTTGCTTTTTGACCGATGACCCAACCAATCGTTGCAGATATAAAAAATATATCTTTTAGACTGACTTTGATTCCGGCTGGCGCTGATTGGGATGTCCATGTATTTCCTCCGTCTTTGGTAGCCAGCAAGGTGGCGTGATCGCCGGCTGCCCAGCCATTTTCGGTATTGCCATTTACAAATGAAATGCTCAGAAGGCGAACCGGCATATTCAATTGAACGGACTGTTTGGAAATAATTGATCCGGCATTTTGTGGATCGGGTTCAATCTTCAGAATGGTGGCGTGATCTCCGGCTACCCAGCCTGTATCTGTGGAAGGAAATACAACTTTCCTCAGGTTGACAGCCACTCCTGCCGGAGGTTCCATTTTTTGCCAGTTTGAACCACTATCAGTTGTGAAAATAATATTGCCATCATTACCGACAGCCCAGCCATTGGTGGATGAGGGAAAAACCACATCGTTTAGAAAACCTGAGGGCATGATTTTAAACCCGCCGCCCTTTTTCGGGACACCGTAATGACCGATCACGTCGATCGCTTTTGTTCTGTCGAGCTGGTCTAGAATTGCTGACTGTTCATTCCAGTCGCTGTCCAGGTCAACCCGTCCCTGTTGTTTCAAAATACGGGTGTAGTTGTCCTTCGGGTTATACCGCATGCGTGAAAAATCGCCTTTCATGGTGAATATCTTTAGAAGTTAATTTTTTAGTCCTGATTCAAAAAGCACCAAATTTCAAATTCCAAATGACAAGTAAATTCCAAATCCTAAAATTCCCAATTCCATTTGGTGTCGCTGTTTGAGTTTTGTTTTTTGATTAGTGAGATTTATGACTGGCTTTTTGGAATTTAAGTCACGAAAATCAATCCGGCTTTCAATCCTAAATTCAAGTATTCTTCAAGTGCCACCTGCAGATTGGCTTCGCGTTGGGGCTGCTTGAGATGATTGAAAACGCCCATTTCGGAACCATCTTCGGCACCTTTTTTAATTTCTTCGGGACAAGAACGGCTTAACTGACACCAGGCATGATGCCCAAAAATGAGTGAAGTAAAAGCAGGTTTAAGCACATTAATGACCAATGTAACTTCATCAGCCGAAAGATCGGCAGGTGATTCAAGCTTCAATTCTTCTGCCCGGGTTTTCAGCGCAAGCTCAGGCTGACAGCGATACCGCCGCGGTGTTTTTGAACCGGTGGGAACAAAACTGAACCGTACACAACCAACCTGAGACCTGGCTACAGTGATCAAGTCTGTGAAGATGCTGTTCCCAGCTTCCAGCACATTAAATTCCGTCTTGCCGATAAGCGTACTCTTTTCGATTATGGCTTTGCTCATCGGTGCATTGATGGAGTCACCACCAGCGCCATCCACAATGCTGTTTTTTATTTGCAATTCCGTGATCGAAGAATCCAGTTTAATGTTGCCAGTGATGCTGTAATCAAAGGTAAGTTTCAATTGGTCATTCTTAGAATTGACGTTGAGTCCGCCTTTGGATGGAACCAGGGTTGAGTTCGCGATCAACAGGCTGTTAAGATTTCCGGTTAGAACCGTCAGTTTTCCTTCAACGAGTAATCCGTCCAATACCAGGTCACCGGGATTGGGTGCTGAATCTACCGCCGTACCTTTCACAGAAATATTCCCCAAAATATGCGGTCTGAGATCGGTGGGGACAAACTGACCCACTATCCGCTGCTTTACTCCCTCCAGATTCGGCACATCTACCTGTGGCCATTCGGCAGCAGTGATGGCCAGTTTGCTGCCAACAGGCATTTCGATTATAAACTGACTTGTAAGATTTTCCTTGTAGGTATCATTATCAAGAATCGTGATCACACCAAATGTTTCCGGGTTGGCTGAAATATGAATGTTCCAGGCGGCGATGGCTTCCTGGAGTGTTTCCACGAGCAATTCGGGTTGCTGTGCTTCGGCCAGGATGTCGGGGTCTTTGGTAATCCCGATCTGCCAGGCAACAGGCCGCTCCTCAGGATTGTACCATTGTTCAACTGAATCTTGTCGATCGTAAGGCCCGCCACCTACATCGCCACTGAATCCATAGTTGTAAAATACCTGTACTTTTTGAATGGCTGTTCCCATCGGGAAAGTAATTCTGCCCAATACCGGATCAACAGCAGCACTTATCGGCATGTTTATGATCGTTCCGTGAGAATCTTCGTACGCCTTCTTGGGCTGGGGCTTTTTCCATTCCTCCAGATTACAGATCAGGAGTTTTGTTTGTGGAATTTCATTTCCATTAAGTAATACCTTAAGTACCGGATTTAATCCAAACCAGATGCCCTGTTGAATGAGGGCATCCTCCATCAGGCCATTTACAATTCCCTGACGTAGGTTTTCCAGCTCATTATAAAGCGGCAGCCTGCGCAAAAGACCAGGTACATTTTGTTCCTCAGCGAGATGAGTGATCTCCGTTTCTGTTTGCGGTGGATTGAAAAGATTAATATCATTCCCCAATGGAGAAAAAGTATATACTTTCGATCCTGGGGTTACTTTACTTGCGGTTGATTTGGCCATGCTATAGCTTTGCAGCCGCCACAGGAAAAGCCCGATATTCGTAATGTTATACCATCCATTGGTTCCATTGATTTGACGGACATCCACAGTATGAGCGGCCGAATCGAATGCAGTGTTTAATAGTTCCAGTTTTTCCATCCCACGCAGATCGGGTGGAACAATATTTTGAGGACGCAGATGATTCAGATTTTGAGTGGTTCCGAGGTGATGGAAAAATTCAATTACTCGCGACGGCCATCCGGTGGTGTCGAGTGCCAGTTGTTCGAGGATCGGTGCTGTGCCTTTTCTGCGGCGATAACGGAGGGTATTTGCAACATAAGCCCGCATGCTAAAGTCAGGAACCGTTTCGATTTGGTTGAGCCCTCTCACTCCAAGCAAATCGCCGATGTAGGGGATCACCCATTCATCACTGGTTTCGATGAACCAGTTTTCGTATAGGCGTGAAATATCCTCCTCAACAATCCCCGCTTCCCGGGCAAAAACCTCGATCAGCGTTTTTAACGGTTCCCCCTGCTCAACATCCCTGACACGATAGATCGCCGGGATCAGTTCGTATATTTTATCTGCAGTTAAACTCATGATGGCATTTCATTGATTTCGATTCCACTGGGGTTTATGGTGAGCAACTGAGCTGGCAAAATTTCGCCGTTTTCCCACCTGGCAAATTTGGAATGTAACCTGAAGTGTGCTTTTGCAAAGGGATCAAGCCCATTTAATGTATCAAGATCAACAGCAATAACTCCTTCAACATTCTGAATAATTGCCGTTATTTCAGAAGGTGTAACCGATTGCCCAAACTGCCGAAGTTCAAATGAAAAGGCGTTTTCCAACACCGCTTCAACTTCATCGATTACCTTGTCGGCTAAATAATTGCTATCGACAAGTACTTTGACTTTTATATCAAAAAATAAGGGGTTGAAAGATTCAATGATCACTTTATGATTGGAATGACGGGCTTTATTGATGGCAGTGGATAGGTTTTCAAAAAGTTTGGAACTTTCGTCCACCGTATCTCCACTTGCTGAGGCAATTGTTATGTAAACAACCTGCTGTTCCCCGTCCCACATCAGGTCCGCGCGTGCCTTACCGATACCTGCAAAAGCAAGGACAAAATCTTCATAATCCTGCAGGGAAACGATCCGGTCGAGAGTTAGGACCGTGAGTGGAGCATTATGGCGGGCATTTTCCAACTTTTCCGGGTCTTCGCCGCCAGTCGTTGCCAGTGGATTTGTCACTCCTCTCACACCGAGTTGGGGTGTCATCAGTTGTGAAAGTTGACCTTTTTTCAATAGCCCTGACAGGCCTGTCCCGACACGGTAGGTGGCTCTCACATTTTCCATTCCGCTCGGAAGTCTGGCCCCGGTTTTACCATCTCCAAATTTTACTGTAACGGTTCCGTTGTCGGCGATCCGTGTCACATAAACTTTGTCGTCGGGTTTGGTGCCAAAAAGGGTGGGCACCTCTTCCCATAAAATATTATTCACCCTTATCTCCAGTGTGGTTTCGCTGCCACTGGCAGATGAAGCCGAAGTATAAGTCAGTGGGATTTGTTTAAGTTGGAATTCCTGAAAATATTTCGTGCCATCACCGCTGCCAAGGATTTCGGTTTTTGTTTCGCCGTGATTTGCACTAACCACGTTGCCATTGATGGTTATCGTATTGCGGATATAGGCATTATCCAGTCTTTCTAAAAAAGTTACAACCGTGAATCCTCCTTCGAGAATTACCTTATCGATGGTACGCATCTCGCTGGCAAAAATGCCGTGTAGATTGGATAATTCACCGGTGATGATCATTTTTTGGCCACTAAAAATTTCCG
Organism: uncultured Lentimicrobiaceae bacterium; assembly: GCA_964612515.1. GTDB lineage: Bacteria > Bacteroidota > Bacteroidia > Bacteroidales > 4484-276 > SABY01. The sequence continues at coordinate 6,729 of CAZTCX010000011.1, forward strand.
GATATGGGCCATTCAGTATGATGGTATTACCTTCGATGACATCATCGATGCTTACTTCGGTTAAAGTAAGATTTTCGCTTTGGGAATAAACGATTAGGTCGCGTATCAGCGATGGGTTCTTGTAGGTCAAATCCCAATGGTAGGAAGGCGAAACCTTTAATCTCGTTGTTTTTGAACTAATTCCGTATTCGGTGCGGGATTCGACATTTGCATCGTTAATCTGATAGACTGTAGAATTTTCAATCGATTCATTTTGTGACTTGATGACTGCAAAACTGTCGGGCAGAATTTTATCATTCGCATTGTCAAGAAATACTATCCCTTCAGTTTCCTTTAAGGTCCACTCATCCCACAGAGACGGAGGATTTGGATATCTATTTGCATCGTAAGTCACCTGCTTTGAAGCGTTGTAGCCGAAAATTGACGCAGTTTGCCTGAAAATATATACTCCTTTGTTTGAATCAACTGGGTTTCCCATCTTCTCCCTGATCCCTTCCACCAGCTTTTCCACATCCCATTTTTTAATTTTTAAAAGCGACGCCAAAACTTCTTCTTTCCATTTTCGGGCGAGGATCAGGTCGATCGCATCGGAATTGAGGATTTTATAATTTTTAAGATCATCTAATTTTCCTTCAGCAAGTGATGGCCCATCATACTTATCAGGTGATAATTTAGGTGTACCGAAATCGATGCGGGTGTTGTTCAGTTTTTCATCCAGCGTAACTTCCAGCACCTTTTTGGCCATTTTTGAGGAGCCGTTTTTGATCATCACAATATCACCCTTTTTGATATTGAGATTGGTTCCTGAAAGCATGACGCTTTGCATGGAAGTGGAAATAACTTGTGGTTGCGAAAGTCTGGGTCGGATGGCATTGTATTCTTTTCTGGCCAGGATTACTTCTGAAGTTTGAAAAACCTGCGGCAATTCACCTTGTGCGGGAACACTTTGCGTTTTTGTGCCCGCCGGAATCAATGCTTTAGTTGGTGATCCTATCGCTTCATCCATTGTAAAGGCCAAAAATGTGCCCGCTGCCACTCCCGGACTCAGCGTGTAACTTATGTGGCGGGCCAGTTCCAAAACCGAGCGTCTTTCCTTTGCCGTGCGAAGGTATCCTTCGTCGGCAATCCGCTCCTGGTAAAAAGTGAGAATATCAAGCACGGTTGCCCATCCATCCAATAAAGCAATAGAGGCGTCATCATCATCCCGTGAGGTTAGTTTGTCGAGGGCAGGCTTTGCAGCAAGATTGGTTTGCATGGATGTTTTGAATCGGCTATGCGTGCCTGTGCGATAAACCAGGGAGGATAATCCGGGAATGTTTTCGACTGATGCGGGAGTCAGAAAGCTGATGCCATCGCAACAACCGGTTGAATCGAGGTTTTGAATTTTATTTCTCATAAGCCTCCAACCATTTTAAATTCAATTTTCCCATTTTCGGGGAAGCTTGGGTCATTGTCGAGCCGGATGATCTCCAATTCTTCAGGTTTTAAATATCCGTCTGCTAACTCGGTACCGGGCTTTTTTGTCCAACGCTTAAAGGTTTTGGCTTCGACGGATTCCACACCAGCTATCTCCATGGCGCGTTTATAAATTGCACTGAGAAATACCCGTTGTCCGAAAGTAAAGTTGTCAGGATGAAAAAAACCGCGGGTTCCGTCAGACAAATCGTATCTGCTGAAAACTTCCAGCAACCTTTCTTCTACGTTGGTTCTGAAATATCCGGGTTTTACGCAAACGCTCAGCTCAATATCGAGTGGCACAAACTGAGGCTGCCTGATCTCGAGGTCATAGCCAGCCATCCTGTAGTTTTCAAGATGCAGAATGATTTCTTTTTTAAAATCATCATTTACATCCAGCCCATTTTTCCGGTCGATGGTTACAAAAACCGTGTGCCAGCTACCCGTCCAGTGGAAGTGGGCGGCAGCTTTTTGTACTTCAGGGTGGAGTTCGGCTTTTTCGGAATAATCGGCTTCGGTAACAGCCCTTTCCTGGGTGCGGAAAGCTTGTGGTGCAAATTCTTTGGCCTCGGCCATGGTTTCAGGATTGGTTCCACCCCGTGCAGGAAGCGGATTTCTTACTTTATCAATTCCTGCCAAATCCCACACAACACGGGTTATAGAGTCCCGACCCACATTGCCACTTTTGCCATTACCAATTCTGTAGTTAGCTGCTGGGTGGAAACCTCCGGAAGGCCGTTTGCCCATAATGTCGTCGCCAAAACGAAGATAAGTGATGCCATCCTGTTCAATTTCTGCCACGAATTCTTTAGAAAAACGGTTGCTGGCAAGCAAATCTCGAATCACCTTCCAGGTTTCATCATTCTCAGTTAAAGTAATATCAGGAAGCGCCTTTTGCGGATCTTGTATTAAGCTCTTCGATGCGGCAACTCTTTTATCCGATTCATGAAGATAGGATTGCAAAACTGTAATATTGCTGTGCCCGAGCCAGGGTCTGTAAATTCCATTTATTGGCGCTGCATCTGGGATAAGTTCCTGGTTTTCGAATTTAATACCATGATCTGCCAGAACAATATTTCCAAGTGCAACGGAAGTTTCTACCAGTTGGGTGGTGCCATTATCAAAACTTATGAGCGCGGTAAGGCACAGCGGGAAGGGTAAAGCATCTTCTTCTAACCATTCGATTTCAAGGAGAGAAGTGTTAGTTAATAAATCCACGCTTTCTGTCACATTTTTCAAACGTATCGCATGGCGGTGGTTTTTATCTGCATCAGCGGCCAGACCTGTTGTTGGACTAATTTTTTCTTCAAATATCAAAACATCAAAAGGTTGAAGAGAAAGAGCCAGGTCATTTTTCAGCGTTGCGCGCGTTGTTCCTTTTGGCAGACAGCATTCCGAATCGCTCCAGGTGTAGAAGGAAATGGAATTGTGTTTCTGGTATAAATCAATTTCATACAGCGTTTCAAATACTTTAGGATTTTGTTGATCTAATATTTTAATAAAAGCGTCTGTTGAAACAACAATTTCATTTTCTGATCCCCGGGTAAGTAGTTTCGTATTTTTTTTAAGTGTAAAATCGCTGTTCACTTCGAGATATATCCATGTCCGTGCATTGCAGCCGTCGTGCATGTTATAATCGAGTAATCGCGCGTGACGTCTGACGGAAATACGTTTTCTGGCCGTCCCAAGATAGGCTTCTGTGGCCACCGCATCCTGGTAATAACTCAACTGGTCGCCGAGATAAGCCAGTAATTCAACGAGCATGATCTGCTGATCTGCCGCGTTGCGCTCTTTCCATTCCGGCATTATTAGGCTTAGCCGGTCAAGTATAATTCTTCGAAAACTGGCATAATCTTTTGCCAGGTAATCGATCTTTGGTTCGATTAGTTTTTCAAGGGCCAAAATCTCATCCGCTTTGCAATCAAACTCATTTGGACAGGCCGCTTTGAACGAAAATTCGATATGCGAAAGCTGAGGATCATAACCGGTGGGCGGCTTATGATCGATATTAGAACTAACTATCCGCAGGGTGTACCACGAAAAGTCGCCGGCTTTATCCACCGTAATGGTCAATTCATTGTTGGTGGCACTCACCGAAAGTACATCAATATTCCGGATACGAACCCCACCTTCGATGATGATGTTTTCAGGAGTTAAGGCCGGCCCAACAGGCGGTACAGGATCCGACTGGCCCGGCAGGTTATGAATAAAGGTGACGGTCAGCGTTTTCTGATCGGCAGAAGCAACTTCCAGGAAGTCGATGCCATTCCATGCCGCGTTGTTGCGGACGGCCTCCCGGCGATTCTCATTTTTACAAACGAATTGCGTATCCATTATACTTCTCTGATAAATTGGGCAACCTGCGATTGCTGGCTGTGGCGAATGGTGTAATTTACAATAACAGCAAGTGTCGAATCGTGGCTTTCGACCTCCACAGCACTCACCTCGATCAGCTCACCCAGCCACTGCTGCAGCGATCCCTGCACGAGAAACTGTGTTGTGGCGGCCAGTTCTTTGCTGTTAGGCTGGAATACCAGTTGGAGCAATCCGCTCCCGAAATCGGGTCGGTTAACCCTTTCACCCGGTGTGGTAAACAATACCTGCTCGATCATGTCGCGGATATGTTCTTCATAGCCGGCTTCTTTTGTCCTGCCACTGTTATCGAATTGTAATGGGAATTTTGTGTTCATAATGATTTACATTCCGGTTACCCGGGTTTGGGTTGCTACGATCATCAGGGGTGTTCCGTTGGGTGCGCAAATAGCCTGGCTGTCGAGTAGCAATACGGGCATTCCATTTGATAATACCCGTGTCGCACCTGTTACCCAACTTGCTGTTATACAAGGACTCGGTGCCCCTGATATATTGAACGGGCAACCGGCGACAACGAAGGGAGCCGGCTGCATTGCAATGGGCTGACCGCTGACAAGTACCCTTGGATTGGTAACGGTGGGCTGGGCTTGTCCGGCATGGGCACAAAGAACTGTTGCTCCGAGGTGTAGAAGAAATCCTGGCATAATTTATTGGATTTTTTAGAATTTAAGATATATCGCCATCAGGGAAAATAGGATTCTTACTATCAAAAAATCACATCACTACCAGTGCGCCGTTATTGATCGTCACCGTTGGGCCTGTCATGATGATGCTGGCTCCTTTCCCATTTTGTATGTAAATTCCGGTATCATTCACAATGATGGTGGCACCAGTTGCACTTTTCAACATCAGTCCGCCGGTTGGGCCGGGCACATCGTTTATTGTAAGGCCATTTTGCATAGGCGTCTGAAAGGTAATTCCCGGAACAACCGGTGGAACCGTTAGTGCCAGCGCTGGGATTTCAGCCGCAGAACCCCAGAAACAACCAGTCCAGATTGGATAGTCAGGATCTCCCTGTTCAAATTCGACCCATACGCCTGAACCAATGATCGGAAGAGCAACCATTCCGTTTTGTAGTCCAGCGATTGGTACGCAGGGCATAGCCCATGTTTGAGGAATCAGGCCGCCCACATCAGGTACCTGGATCATGAGTCTTCCCATTTGCATGGGATCTACATTGTTTAATACCATGCCTCTGTATTTGCCAAAATATTTTGTTTCGTCCATTATGCCGGAACTTTGGGTGTTATCGAAATCAACCCGTTTCGGGTCAGATTAAAACTTTGTTTGATTTCTCCTTTTTTAATATCGCTGGTAACGCTCTTCACAAAATACAACCCATCATAGAGTAAGCCTGCTCCACGCACGCCAACCAGTTGTCTGGCATTGAGTAGCCGGCCGTAGCGCAATACATCCAAAGATCCACTGGCAGTGACGGCGTCCTGCGATTTCGAAGCTTCTTTCAGACCCATTGAAATGGCCTGCATCGGGCTGAGTTTTGCGGTATCTTTCATAAACGTGATATTGCTGATAGGAGTTGGCAATACGCCAAGTGGCGGTTGTAGCGGATTGATGTTTGGAATTGGGATTGGTATGGGTGCACGTGTAAGTTGGTTTTGAATAAAAACCACAGGCAGAACACCCATTGTAGAATCAAAATTAAAACTCAGCGATTCCACATTGGTTTGTGCATCCATATCCATATTCAATGCTGGCTGGGGGATCCCTATTTTGATTTCAGGCCCAAAATAGGCCATATTGGTTCCCGGGATTTTGCCCGGTTCAATGTAAAAGACATAGCCAGCTTTCTCGGCCAGAAGTTTACAATATTGAAGGTCGGTGCCTTTTTGTGCCGGAATTTTATCAGTGGGAATAGGGATGTCACTAAAAATCAACGGAATTATAATAGGAATCAATCCGAAAGCGGCATATTTTGCAACGATGAGTGCTATTCTGGCTTCAACCGGCATAGCAGGAAAGGGTATTCCGCTGAAGTCCTGCATGTCCATCACTTTTGTAAGGTCATCGCCGGTGACGGTGAGTTTGCCGGGTGTATTTCTCTGGCCGGCTTGTACTTCAACATTGGTCATAACGCCATCAAAGAGAACCTGCGGAAGGTTGCCAATTGTTACAATCAAAATAACCCGGAGCGGCGGAACGCCAAAGCTACCGTTGGTGCCGGCAGCAAGTATAAAAATATTATTCAACGGCGATTTGCTGGTAAGCGTAAAGTCCATTTGAAAGCCGCTGGATGAGTCAGCTGCCGAAGTTACTGTAACACTTTCCAGGGCATCCAGAACCACTTTGGGAACGGGTATCGGAACAATAGGCCCCACGAGCAACGTAAGATGAATTCCTTTAAGCATTGTTATATCCGAGGATTCCTTCTGGCAGGGTAATTCGTATCTTCCGACCGACGGTTTCCGTCAGCTCATCGGGATGCATCACATTGTTGGCATCACAAAGCTGCCAAAACTGCTCGGGATCACCCAGATAATGGTTGGCAATCAGATCAGGCCTTTCTCCCTGCGCCACCGTATGTTCCTGCAGCAATCCATAGCGCTCTGACGAGGGGATAAACCGACGTTTCAAATAGATGATATTTTCTCCGTCATCTTTTATCAATTTTTTTGTTTCGGTGCCGGAGTAACGGCTGTTGGTAGCAAACACTTTGCTGCTCAGGCCAGTTTGCTGTAAATAATTTTCTAAAGCTCCCATAATTATATCGTTTCGACGCCCAGCGTATTTAGGGAACTTCCCTTGAACATCCGAGCCAATCGTTCTTTGTTTTGTTGGTAGCTCATATAAAGGCTGCCACCTTTCTGATCAAATCCGAAATCATCCACACTCAATACGCGCATTCCCAGACTGATTTTTGCACGGATGGGGTTCAGGTTGGTATCAAAAGCTTCCTCAGTGATGGAAAATTCTGTTAAGCTGACCGGCAGTACTCTTTCTTTGCTCCAAATAAACAAAGTGAGAAATGAAACCATCGGTGCAATTTCCAGCGTTCCTGATTTTGAAAGGCTGTTGTTGGATAAAAGTTGATCGCTACTTGGGTAGATAATCAATTCCAATGCTGCAAGTTGGGCTTGAATGCCCACCTGAATAGTTGTTGAATCGGCTACTTCCAGTTGGTCGGTAGCATCAATCTCGATGTCCAGCTTTAAGGTTTCGATGGGAGGGCCTGTGAGTCTCAGCACATCCGACTTATCTCCGCCTTCTGTCCTATTTTGCACCTGTAAGGTTCGCGACAGAGTCTCCGGATTGTATTGTAGCGGGATGATCTTTTTAATGGTCGAATTTTCGGGATCGATCAATACAATACCGCCTTTTATGAGGCGCGGTGAGAGGGGAAATGAGGTCATATTTTCGAGAGGTTAGAAAAATCCGATTATAGATAATTTCAAATGGCATTATGGGCAATGTACATCTGTATGAGTACCGTTTTCACTGTGATACTGAGTGATTTTTTTACCAACACAATCAACCTTTATTACTTGTGCTTTTAAAGCGTCGTCGATCATTTTTTTAAATCCTCTGACCTCATTTTGATAGGTCGCCAGAGCGGTTCCGAAAGAAGCAGCCTGATCTCCAATTTTTCCTGTAAAAACAGGAAACTTTTTGGCGGCAGCACCAGATTTCAGTTCATTAATAAAAGTTGACCCATGACTACCCTCATGAGACCGCAATGTTTTTTTCTCAGGTGTAACATCTTCGGGTCGAGTGCCAACACCATAACCTGAGGTGGTACGTGGTTTGGCCCCCGGACTATAGTGAGTCTGGATTGTATATTTAATCTCGGGAACTTTTGGTGTAAAAGTCATTGAATCAATCTTCCCATTTTTACTGGTCCATCCAGGTGTGTCAAACCACCCTCCACCTAAAGACTCCGGAGCGATTTTGGTTACAGCCCCCCCGGGGTCAGCATCCGATGAATTGTATAAATCAGGCAATACCGTGATAGTGATATTATCAAATTTAGTTTCGAAACCGCCTGATTCTTTATAATTTGCGCCTGGAACAATGGGCGTTGATTGCATCACTGCGTTCAAATACTCGATGACTTTATCATTTTTAATATACTTCTGTTCTTTCAACTTTCCAATATAGTTTAACTTTCCTGTGGAACTCAAATCCTCTAGTTTTACCTTAAGATCAGAATCAGATAAATCTTCATTTTCAATAGTTGCGTTGTCATATCTCCAGACATCAATTTTTTTTATTTCAGCTTCGATTAAAGGTTTTCTTTTTTCTGGATCAGCTTCGGATACATAATCTTTACCCACTTCTACAATAGGTGCCGATGTACCCGGGACGCCTTTTGCAAATGTGGTATTCAGGTAAGTTGAGGAGTTGCTGTAGGAAGTTCCTGCAATCTTTCGGCCGTCATTTGGGAAAAAACTATGCAAATCATCCCAGAATAGCTTCTGCGCCGCAACAGCTGCTTTTGTCAGAAGCCACGAATTAATGCTATCTACCTCTCTTTTTAAAAGTTCTTTTCTTTTATTGGGATCTTTTTCTTCTGCATATTTTTTACCGACATAGATCACAGGAGGTGCTGTGGTTCCACCATTATCGCTTTTATTACTGAAGCTTGTTCTCAAATAATCAATCAAACCATCATAACCCGAACCTGCAACTTTACCGACATCTTTGGGAAAGAATGCTTTTAGGTCATCCCAAAGCTGTTTACTGGCTTTTGATGCATTTTCACCTTCTTGTTTCCCTACTTTAATGGTTGATTCCTTGGTTTGAATGATCCGGCCTACAGACGAAAATCCTCTTGAAACTCCCTTTTCATTTAACAAAGAAGCGTGTCGCTGCTGAATCACATGCGTCAGTTCATGTGCTAATAATAGTTTGCCAGATGAATTTTCAGGCGCAAACTGACCTGCTCCGAAAACAATATTATTTCCCAAGGTATAGGCTTTAGCTTGAATAGAACTGGCTGATTCTTCTGATTCACTGTCATGATGTAATCTCACATTGCTGAAATCATATCCAAAGCGTTGCTCCATAAAAGAGCGGGTTGGTTGATCTAAAGGCTTGCCGGGAGATTGAAGCGCCTGATAAACGCTGTTGCTGACAATGGGTGCCGAATTATTTGTTTCTTTTCTGTGCACTTTTTCATCTTCCTCTTTTTCACATTTAGCGCATTTTCTTTGAATTGGTAACGAAGATGATTGTTTGGGCTGAAACACATCCTTATCTGTCATCCGCATCACCTTTTCCGCCATTGCATCAGCTTCCTGTTCGTATTGGTCGCCAGGTTGATTAATTTTCAGTTTTGGCTGTACATAAAAAGGGTGTTCCCCACTCTTATTGTTATCTGACAAATTGATATCTCCCAGATTAAAATCCCAGCCGGAAGCAAAAGCATTGGCAGAGGAGGTTTCCTTTTTCAGAGAATCCTCAACCTTTTCAGGACTTCTTTTTGAGATTTCGTTTTGCTTATTTTTTGTGTGAAGATGGGTAGTACTCATTTCGTCAATCCTCCATATACTGATCGGGCAATATGATTTCCAATGGTTTGCGCATTCATATTTTTTGACATGTTGAAGCTTCCGCCGTCAATGCTGGGAATCTCCGTGCCCTGTGAAAGGTTTTGTGGGAATCCTTTATCTACAATCATTCTTGCCAATTCACTTCTTACAGCCTCAGCAATTTTATATCGGTCGGCTGGGGGGAATCCATGCAGAATTAGTTCCTGAATGTTAATTTCGATGGGCTGTTTCATAGCCATGATCCTGATTCACTGGCGCTCATTGGTTTTTCCAATTTTGCATATTCCGACCGTGCAGCACGATGAATATGACTCATTTCGATTGGCTTGTTTTCTTCGGCAGCAATAAAAGCCGCATTCATGGCGATATTGCGAATGTTGCCACCAGCCACATTGAGTTTTGAAAGCTTGCTAATATCAAGGTTTTCTGTAGGTGTTTCCAACGGAAATACCCTCGACCAGATTTCCGTGCGCTGGGTGGCATCGGGGAAAGGGAATTGCACCACAAACCGAAGCCGGCGCATGAAAGCCTTGTCGAGCGATGTCTTCAGGTTGGTTGTTAGAATGGCAAGCCCCCGGTAGGCTTCCATCCGCTGCAAAAGATAGCTTACTTCAATGTTTGCATAGCGGTCGTGACTATCTTTCACATCACTTCTTTTTCCGAAGAGAGCATCGGCTTCATCGAACAAAAGGATGGCGCCACCTTTATCGGCAGCATCAAATATTTTCTTCAGGTTTTTTTCGGTTTCACCAATGTATTTGTTTACCACCTGGCTCAGGTCGATCCGGTAAAGATCGAGTTGCAAATCGTTGGCTAAAACTTCTGAAGCCATTGTCTTGCCGGTTCCACTATCGCCGGTGAAGAGCGCGCTGATTCCTAATCCGCGGGAAGTTTGTGAGGCAAAGCCCCAGTCGTTATAAACTTTGCTTTTCTGCCTTACATGCATGGCGATTTCATGTAGGATGCGGTTTTGATTTTCCGGAATAATCAGATCATCCCAGGTAGCCATTGTGATAATGCGTTGTGCCAGCTCATCCAGTCCGGAGCGGGTGCTCTTGCAGCATGCTTGCCAGATCAATTGATCAACACATACGGGATCATCTTCTTTTTCTGCGAAAGCAGCCTGAGCAGTGACTTCCGATGCTGTTTTTAGTATCGATTCGGAGGTCATATTAAATTGTGCGACCATATTTTGGATCGAGCCATTCACTTTTTTAAAATGGCTATTCAGTGAAATCTTCCATAATTCTACTTGTTCGTTTTCGGTAGGATTATCAATTTCAAAGCTGATGACTGGCCGGTTAAGCACCGGGTTCCACTGATCGCTATCAATAAAAAGTAAGCTCTGTACTTTATTAGAAAAGGCTTTGACAGATGGCAGTATGGCCGGATTCGAGCCTTGGGCTTCGCTGCAATCGATATATAGGGCAGAAGAACTCAGGGCGCTTTCGCGATTCCATATCCGGGCGAGCGTGTTGAGCTCTTTCGGTTGATCCGGAATCGCAGTTGACGACATGGTGTAAAGCCTCATATTGAGTTGTTCGCAAACCCTCGCCGCGATGGCAGGCTTATCGGTATCATTGATTCCGTTCAAAAGGATTACAGGCAGGATACCTTTTTCATTTTCTGGAATAATTGTTCTGAGAATTTCATCAACAATTTTTTGATGAGAGCCGACTAATTTTGTTTCACCTGAATAGGCTTCTACGATTCCAGAAAGCAAATCATCGAGATGCTGAATGCCGGTGAGATAATGCAAAATCCGCTCGCTAATCAGTAACGGGCTTCGCGTCAAACGTTGCGGATCGGTAAGTTTGATAAGATGCCAGTAACGGAGCGGCGCTTCCGGCGAGAGGGCGCTCCAATGAGCGTCTTTGATGGCAGCCAAAGCCAATCCGAAAGTTGGTTGGAGATGTGCGTTTTCACCCTGAAACGATGAAACCCTTGTGGCAAAATCAGAGTCGAGTTCCATTCCTGCCAGCATCAATAATAATTTTGTTTCAAAGGGTGACAAACCAAAAAGCTCTACTATTGAAATAATGGCAGGTGGTTGCGGCATTTCAGAAGCCAATTTCTTCAAATCATCCAGTGATTTCTTGCCTGCAGAGGTATCCTTTTCATTGGTTGCCTTCACCAAAACCTCCTCCTTCACCGCTTTGATGGCTGTCATCAGATATTGCTTATTGACTTCCTGCCAATTGTATTTTTTTACTTTCGTCAAGGAATGGTAATTTGTGGTGCATTATATTTTCCCAATCCGTCTGTTCCCAATGGGCTTTCGGCGCCATCCACCATAATCCTTACAAGATAATCGCCCGCCTTGAGGCCACTCATCGGTATGGTGATGGTTGTTGTGGAGATTGTAACTGCAGCAGCCTGGAAACTATAAGAATGCAATGGTTCAGTGACCAGTCCTGCTACGAATTCATTTAAAAGCAGAATCATCTTCTGGCTCTTCTTAATTTCCGGGACAACTTCCAGCTCAATATCTGCTGACCTCGGATTATCGCCTGCTCCCTGGAAATTAAAGACACGATTGATGGTAAATCGCGGACTGAGTACAAATGCCTCCACATTCGATTGAACATCCCGATGTGGCTCGAGTGGTGAACCCATCTGCCGTTGCTGGATCACCTGAACGCCTTGTATGCCGGCTTTCAGGCCGGTGGGTAAACTTAAGATGATCTGTTTGTCGGTGATCTTTTCATCATCGGGCGTTACCTCAATGCCTCCTACATTAACCAAAGTGATATCTCCAAGCAATTGCCTTCCACGGATAACCAGGTTGTATCCTGCAAGAATTTTTTGATTTTCAACAATGGGTTGCCCGTCGGCAGATTGGGAGAGAATCTTTTCGACCACCGGCTGATTGAATGGAACCACATAAAGCAACCGCTGGCGAACAGGCAAAGCGGATTTTGTTGATTTTTTACTTTCGATCAAAACTACCGAAACATTGTAGGCCGCCGTGGGGCGGTACTTCGATTCGAAAGTCGTCCAGAGTTTTGATAGCTCCTCAATATTTAGCACCATCGGTGTAATCTTGATTTGCTCGATCTGATCGGCTAAACCGGAAGTTGACAACGCAAGCAATTCGGGAGGTAACCCACCTCCCAACACAGGATCAGGAAGCGCCAGTGAGGTTCGGATGGCATCTCTTCCCAAGGCTGGAGTTTCGTGCAGCAATTGCATGCCGTAACCCAGTAAAATCTCGGCATGTAGTTCGTTGGCACCGTAAGCGGTCAAAAGGTAATGCAGATTGAGTGCCAGAGGAGGATTGCTGATCCTGTCGCCACGGCGGTCGCGTGAAGGAAACCCGATATTATTCCACCCTGTATTTGGCACCGCCTGATACATAAATATGTTGAGACGACTATCGGTGTTGGCCGGTGATACATCAATGCGGTCGGGGGGCAAAGCCGAAACTGCAACATTCCCATTTACAATACCCGAAACATCGTGATCGATCATGCCATCGTTTAATAAATCTTTCAGCACCTGTGTCACCGATGCTATGGCCAATGGAGAACTCATCGCTTACCTCCGTTTTTTTGTTCCAAATATTCCGTAAGGGAGAGTTTTGGACTGAAGGCAGTTTTGCGCACTTGCGGCGAAGGGGGTGATTCGGTTATAGCTTTCACTTCAATCCGCCCGATGTTCACCTGGATCGTTGGCAGGGTTTTGGATTTTAATTCAGGACGTGCAGCCTCTTTTACTGGTTCATCCATCCATTTATTAAATCGCTCCGTAAGCGTGGGTTGACCCATTGTTTCGGGAGTTGGTCTTTCGACATCCAGACTTATTATCTTGCTTGTTTCCTTTTTGGTGATGACGGGCTTTGCAGATAGTTCCTGAAGGTGGGTTTCTGCTTTTTCAGATCGGCTGATCGATAGTGATTTTATTGGAGAATCATCCTGAGTTACAGGTTTCACTTCTGGTAATTTATCGCTTTCAATCAATGAATTGGATTTGGAAATTATTCCATTTTGAAAATCATTTTTCAAATCAATAGTCCGGGATCTCCACTCTCCTTCATTTTTCGTTTTAACCGGATCACTCTTTTTTTTATCAAATTCACTTGTTACGCTGATTGTATTTCCTAGAGGTAAACTTGAAAATGTGCTTTGCCGGAACGAGGATTTTTTCGAATCTAAATCTTTGGATTTAGGCAACGTTGGTGAATCAGGCTGATTGTCGGAATCTCTAAATGATGGAGCGATTGTTTGTTCATCATCATTATCCGGAAATCCTTTCGGAGAAATCTGTACAGATTCGAATCTCCCGTGCAGCCGCGGCCTGATGCTATCAACAGGTTGACTGTGCCTTGCAATCAGATTTTCAAAAAAATCACTCATTTCGTTATCATTTCCACATAGCGTTGCCGCCGATCAGCACCCATGTTTAAAATCTCCTTTTCCGACCACCCGAAATTTTTTGCAAGAAGAACTACATCCCTGAGTATCCGCTGTGCCCAGTTTTCAATTTCTTCCCACAGGTAACTCATAATGTCGAATCGGGCTTCCCAGTGGAACGCACAATTGGGGCAGGTTATGTTCATTTGGATGTCGGCCGCCGGATCGAGTTCGCTCATTTTAGCACTTAAATTATTCATCAATTTTGCCGGTAGTTTTCTGCCCTTTTGATCCCCATTTTTCTGCTTGATATCGAGGATGCATTTTTGCAAAAGAAATTCAGAACCGGATTGTGAAACATTGGTTGAGAGAGCCTCAGAAATATCAATGCTATTGGGTAATCTGAACCGGATATTATAATTTCCAGACGACACATTATATTCACCGGCTGTTTCTTCCGAATATTGCGAAAGCATAACCAAATCCTCAATGCGCATTTCCCATTCCATTTGTTTCATGCATTCAGGGCAATCGATGGTGTTTCGGAACGACGATCCGAACATCCATTCCCGCAAATGAAATAGCCGTGCGTCCCGCGCTCCGATACTCAGTTTGGCAATATCTTCTGGTTCCATCTCAGGATGTGCAACTTCAAGCAGTAGAAGGGTTTTTCGGAGAAGTGATAAATCAATCCCCTGTTCCCAAAGGGTTAGTAATTCTGCTGCGCCAGGCAGTTTCATTGGTCAGAATTTATTAACCCTGCGGTTCGGTGAATGAAGGTTCGCTTGGCTCAGTCACTTCGTAATCCCTTTCCCAGCCCTCATTCTGAATGGTAAGTGCCTGGATGGCCACCGCATTGGCACTGGCATCCAGTTCGGGCAGCGCAGTAAATTCTGAAACCCAGCATCGAAACACCTTATAAGAAATGGCCAATTGCCCCGCTTCATTGTACATATCGATGATGAGATCTTTACGGAAATCCTTAAGAGAAACCTCCGCGCCCAGACCCGAACCAAAGTTCCAGACCTTGTTGGCCCATTTCTCAAATTCGGTGTCGTGCGTTACGCCACGCTCGAGCGTGATGGGTTCGTACTTGGTTTGCCCGGGCGATTTGCGTACCGAACTCGGATCACCTCCTTCGCGGTGCTCCACAGCTTCGGTGGTTCGTTTCAGCGCGCCTACTTTGCTGATCCCGGCAACGTAACGTCCGTCCCATTTGACGCGGAATTTAAAGTTTTTATAAGGATCAAATCGTTGTGCATTTACAGTGAACTTTGCCATGATTATTATTTATTAAGTTTCAATTTGACCTGCTAATTGTTGTATTCTGATCATTACAAATTCAGCAGGCTTTAAAGGTGCAAAACCTACCAGAATATTAACGATACCAGAATTAATATCGTTTTGGGTAGTTGTTTCCCTGTCGCATTTTACAAAATAGGCTTCCCTTGGTGTGGTACCCTGAAAAGCACCCTGCCTGAACAATGTATTCATGAAGGCTCCAATATTAAGCCTGATTTGCGCCCAAAGCGGTTCATCATTAGGTTCAAATACAACCCATTTGGATCCACGAAAGAGGCTTTCTTCCAGAAATAATGCAAGCCGCCTCACGGGGATATATTTCCATTCGGAAGCCATGGCATCGGCGCCATCTAGCGTTCGCGCACCCCAGGAAATGTTGCCATGAACAGGGAATGTTCTCAGGCAGTTTACCCCAAGCTGATTAAGTATGCCGTTTTCCTGATCTGACAGAACATCGGTAAACGACGAAACATTTCGGAGGTTGGCTTCTGTACCTGCCGGCGCTTTCCAGACACCGCGGTTGCTGTCTGTCCGGGCATAGAGGCCTGCCATTGTGCCGCAAGCACCCACTGATCGCAATCTGAAATTATTTAATGGATCCGGTATTCTCACCCGTGGATAATATAATGCGGCATTTTTACTCCGGAGGGTGCCTTTCCCACCGATCCAGTTCTTAATCTCCTGTAGATCGTCAATTCCCCATGGAGTATCCATAATGAAAAATGCGCGCTTCGATTCACAATAAGCTATGGCTACCTGCATCACGGAATCTGCTGCCGTTTTTTCTGATTCATCGCTGATCATCATACCTGTTCGCGGGATACATAAAATATTGAACAGATCTACATCTTCAAGGGCATACAAACCTGTTTTATCATTCAGGGTGCCCAGTAATGCAGTCCCTCCCGGCACAGTGCCATCATTTCCTTCCTCATTTGCACCATCCTGGTTGTTCATCTGTGCTGTGTTTGCAATACCAGCATCACCCAGCACATACTCCTGCAAATTGTTTGATGCACCAGCCGTAAGCAAAAGTTCATCTGCAGTGGTGTCGCCGCCATGTTTTGCAATACTTACAATACTTTTAGGAGCACCGGTCCCTGCGGTAATATGTAAACGTTTGCCTTGAACTTCCACCTTTGCGCCGCTAAAAAGCTTATTGGTTGGAGCTGCCGAACGAATAGCATTTTCAAATAAAAGTGCCAGCTTATTCAGAGAGAAGCTTGCCGGATATGTTTCAGAACTTGAAAATGTAGCGGTAGCCGTTGTGCCGTTTATGGTTAAATCAACCGCAGGGTTAGCTCCTGTAAGTGTTACCGCTGCAGGATCGCCATGCTCACCGGAGAGTGTTCCATTGGCTGCGGGGGCATTGTCTGTATCGGTTTCATCTATCTTTATGATGGCGGAACCGGTATTTTCATCGTTGATAACGGTGGAGACAAAATTTGTCATCGAGTTATCCATCGATACGTTGAGAAAGGTTTCCTGCCGGAGAATGTTGCCAAGGGAATTGTACTCGGCAACGGAAAGGTTGAATTCACCCTCAGCAGGAGCGCTGTGGTCGATCTTAACACGAACGTTGTCTCCCCATTTCCCTTCATATTTGGCTCTTATCCGCATCACTGCAGCGCCGGCTGGAACATCGCTACTGATGGTAACATTGGATGCTACGGGTGATCCGGCAGCCACCCTGACTACATAGGCCTGAGTGCCGCCATTCAGGAAAAACTGCTGAATAGCATACGATGCTTCACTGAGCGAATCCAGTCCGCCCAGTTCTCTTTCGAAATCACCCATATTAAAAATCTGGACTGCTTTGTTCATCGGGCCTCGTCTAAAATACCCAATAAATGCGGCTATTGAAGTAGCTACTCCAGAGATAGTTCGCACTCCGCTGGGGATTTCTTCAATATAGACGCCCGGATAGGTTGGTTGTGTTGGCAAAATTTACCTCGCTTTCTTATTAGTTATAAAATTGTTTAAAGTTCGTTGTTATAGGTTACGCGCTGGATAGCGGGTAAAGGTGGCATATTTCATTGCAACTTTACAAGTTTCATGGCTTCGCCAACGTCAGTCCCATTTTAGCACTGAAAAATGTTGAAAATCAAAACATTGTCAATTAATATTAAAGTTCACGAAATGCCTCACCGAAATTTCCTTCATCAATCAAATCGTTCACCGCCGGTTCAATAATCTGAGGTGTGCAATTTTCGACCAGAACCATGTTTTTTTCCCAGAAGTAGGAACCTGACTTGAAAGACCCATCTGTTTGATGACGGTTTTTCATGTCGAGGATCTTGGAATAGGCGAAAAAAGAGGCGATGAATTTTTTCCCATTTTCAAGATAAACGATGACATCGGTAATGCCCTTATCTAACCTATTGTTAGGGTTGATACTGCTATCGGCAGTTAGATGAATCCGTTTTACCTTGAGTTCCATGATACACAAATGTGACAAGTGCTTTGAATTTTTCAATTAAAAAAAGACCGTAAAAGTAAATTGCGCTCAATAGGGTTTGCAATACATATCCGACCATCTTTATTAAAAAAGGTATGAAAGGGTGTTTTTCCGGAACGAAAGGGAGTAAATTTCAGATGTGCTTTATCTGATTCAGGAATTCCTGTTTTTTGCGTTTTGCAACAGGAACAAAGGTATTATTAACGAGCATGATATTGCCCTCTTTATGGTACTTTCGGATGTAATTGAGATTGATAAGATGAGATTTATGCGGACTGTAAAAGCCCAGTGGTTCAAGCAGTTTTCTGAATTCGCCCAGGTTGTAGGAGCTGATAATATCTGATCTGTCTTTGGTGATCACACGCGTACATTTTTGCAAGCCCTCACAACGAATAATCTCTTTGATGGATATAAATTCAAAGCCTTCCATGGTTGGGATTCCCAGCAGGTCGCAGTCCGATGGCTGGTTTTTTAGGTTTTTGATAACAAGCTTGTTGTAGGAATTTTCCTTTTTTTCATTGATCCTTTTGATGGCGTTGTTAACGGCGAAAATCAGCTCCTCTTTTTTGACAGGCTTTAGCAGGAAACCGGCAGCCTGGCACTTGATGGCTTGAAGAGCAAAATGCGCAGCATCCGTTACAAAAATGACCTCAAATTTTACAGCATTGAAATAATTTACAACATCAACACCCAGGTTGTGGGTTTTTTCGATGTCAACAAAAATCAGTTCAGGATCAGCGTCGGAAATCTCGTTGCCGGAACTTTTAATAGAATCCATCTTGCCGCTAATGATCACCTGCGGACAAAACCGCAGCAGCATCTCCTCAATCAAAGAGACAAACCTTTCTTCATTTTCTATTAATAAAGTATTTACCATGTGATCGGGACTGAAAAGATATACGCGTTTTGGTTCTAAATTTATCAACAAACAAGATAACCTAAAAGCAGTAAAAACACAGAATTAGATCAAGGGGATAAAAACATAAAAAGCTATTTCATTGTTCAAGATTTTGTTGTGTAAAGAAGGTCTGTTTTATCGTTTGGCCTAATATCCATTCTTCCAGCCAGTATTATTTTAAGTGAATTGTTAATAAATTGTTATTAAATCACATAGGAGGTTTTAATCATTGGGATCAATCCAACTTTTATTAGAAAAATTCATCTTTGGATAATGCTTGATTTTGATAGCTGAAAGTCCTACATGGGAACATCCTTTCTGTTGTAATACTTAGTAGAATCCATTAGCCGGAACCCCGTTAGTAATATATCGGGGCATTCAAAAGTTCGTATAATTGGCTCGCCAAAAGAATCCTGATTACGGCTCATAATCGATTTACTGTATTCTGCCCTCTTTCCACCCAAAACCCTTACTTTTACCCCCTGTAAAAACGAATACATTTTTTGTAATGGAAACATTTCTTGAACGCGTAGCCCGCACCATCTTACAAACCGATAGCGATCGGCTTGACAAAATTTGCGTGGTGATGCCCAACCGGCGGGCAGGATTATTTTTGCGCAAGCATATTGCTGCACTGGCGGATCGCGCGGTGTGGTCGCCCGACTTTTATTCGGTGGACGATTTCTACGCCCGCCTCTCCGGGTTTACACTGGCCGATCCGGTGGTAGTCGATTTTGAACTTTATGAAATCCATCGCCAGATAGAAAAGGAAAAAGCACAGCCTTTCGGCGAATTTATAAAATGGGGGCATGTGCTGCAAACCGATTTTAGCGATATCGATGCGCACCTGGTGGATGCCCGCAGCATCTTTGGCTATCTCACCGAAGTGAAGGTGATCGAAAAGTGGAATCTCACACCCGATGGACTCACGCCTGCGGTGCGCGACTATCTTCGGTTTTACAGCTCTTTGTACGAATATTATTCGCAGCTTTCCAATAATCTTGCGGCAACTGGCAGCGCCTGGCAAGGCAGAATGTACCGTTTTGCCGCCGAAAACATCACCGAAATAGCGGGAAATTTGCCCTGGACAAAAATCTATTTTGCAGGTTTTAATGCGCTCACCACCGCCGAGGAAGTGGTGATGAAATATCTGCTTGACGAAGGCAAAGCCGTGTTGCTTCCCGACGCCGATCATTATTACCTCGACGACCCCGCTCAGGAAGCTGGTATTTTTTTGCGTAAGCAAATGCGCATTTTCGGGAAAAAGTATTTCGAAACATCAACCAACTATTTTGCTGATGCGCCGCCCGAAACGATTAAGGTGCATGGCGTTTCTGGAATCAGCAGACAGGCGGTGCATGCCGGAACACTATTGCAACAATGGCTTGCGGAATATGGTGTTACGGCTGCCGGGCAGATGGCGGTGGTGCTTGCAGATGAGCAACTAATGATGCCGGTGCTTAACGCGCTGCCCGAAAATCTGCCGGCTTTTAATGTGACGATGGGTTATCCGTTGATTAGCACTCCCCAGTATAGCTTTCTGGTTTATCTGCTAAAGATGCACGAAAACAAGAAGCGTTTTGAAACTACTACGCAAAGTGCCAGTCAGGGATTTCATTATAATGATGTGCTCCGCCTGCTGCAACATCCGCTCACAGCGCAGGTTTTCGATCCGACTCCGTTGGTTGTCGCCATCCGAAAATCCAACCAAACATTTTATCCGCCCAACGATATCCAAGCGATGGCAGAGAATTTACATTTGAAGGATGAGCAAAACAATGCTGACAAACCTCTTCATCTTATCCGACTGGTTTTTGGCGCCCTCGGCGACGATCCGTCGCAAATGCTGGCCACTGCCGGTGGGATCGTCAACTTTTTTAGAAATCATTACAAAAGTAAAAGTGCTGAAAAGCAATCCTCAGGAACCGATGACTTGCAGTTAGAATATCTTTTTAATATAGCGCTCCTACTGACGCGCATCAACGATCTGAACGCCCACTACGGAACCATCGACAGCATCAAATCGTTGCGTGAAGTTTTTATAGCCATTGCGCGCACACAGCGACTTCCGTTTTCGGGTGAGCCACTGCGCGGTGCACAGGTGATGGGGCTGCTCGAAACGCGGAGCCTTGGTTTTGATAAGGTGATTTTGCTTGGCGCGAATGAAGGCAAACTGCCCGCTGCCAAAAGCAACGATTCATATATTCCCGCCGACATCCGTGCCGAATACAAATTGCCCACCGTCACACAAAAAGCCGCTGTGTATGCGTATCATTTTTACCGGTTGCTGTGCGGGGCGAGTCGGGTACACATCATTTACAACACCAATCAGGATTCCGATTCCAAAGAGCAAAGCCGCTTTATCCGGCAGATTGTGCATGAGTTGCCACGCTACAATCCGGCTATTAAAATTGAAGAAGCAATTGCAACAGCGCCGCCTCCTTCCGCGGGCAGCGACAGAATAATAGAGGTGCAAAAAACGGAAAGCGTGATGGAGCAACTGACGGCCAAAGCCAGGCGAGGATTATCAGCTACTTCACTCAATGATTTCAGGAAATGTGGATTGCGCTTTTATCTTAAAAATATTGCTGGCATCAAAGAACCTGACGAGGTGCAGGAAACCATCGATCACCGCATCATCGGCAACATTGTGCATGAGGTTCTGGAGAAACTTTTCATTCCTATTAAAGGAAAACAACTCCTGGCTGCCGACATCTCCGACCTGCAATCCAGGGTTGACATGGAAATGCAACTGGCCTTATTAAAAGAATACAATCAAGGTCAGGTGGAGTGGGGGCGCAACAAGCTGCTGCTTGAAGTGATCCGAAAGTTTATCGACGACTTTTTGCTGACGGAAATAAAGCTGCTGAAAGCACAACCAGAAGCGTTGCAGATAATCGGGCTCGAACAAGTGTTAACCTTAGAGCTGGAAATTCCCGGCAGGGAGCAATTGATAAGTATTTTTGGCAAAATCGATCGTATCGACCGGCTGGCGGGGATAACCCGTATTATCGACTACAAAACCGGCAGCGTGCAAAATGCTTCAGACCTTCGTCTTAATAGTTGGGAGGATTTGTGGCAAGACGATAAACACGAGAAAACTTTTCAGGTACTGCTCTATGCGTGGCTTTATACCAAAACCGGGCATCATTCGGGCGGCGACTTTGAGGCTGGTATCATCAGCTTGCGCAAGCTTAGCCTGGGCATGATTAGTTTTGGACTAAAAGGTGACGACAAAAAAATCGATTCCGCGCTTGACGAAGAAAAACTCGAAGCGTTTGAGACCTACCTTTTGGAACTACTCGATATTCTTTTTGATGAAACAATTTCCTTTTCACAAACCACCAATACGGAAATTTGCAAAACCTGCATTTTTAAAGAATTGTGCCAGAGGTAGGGGAGGAGCTGTGAGTTGGGATTTACGATTTACGATTGAAAAACACTCCATGAATTCACGCGAATGAGCACAAAAATTAATTTGTGGGAATTAGCTTAATTGGAGGAAATTCGTGGAGGGTTTTATTTCGGGGGATTTTACGGATAATCTATTTCGGCCAACGAAAGATATCCTCACGATTCATCGGTCGCATGTTCTCGTTCCAGCGGAAGTCGCGCAGGAAAAATTGGTCGATGGGTAGCTCACCTTCGGGATAAAGTGTGGCATCGGGATTTTCGAAATAGATGATTCCATCTATCTGCCGGTCCACAATGAAAATCTCCATGCGTCCGGCCACAGCCTTATTTATCCCGATAAGGGCGCCATCTTCTTCGCGCACGAAATAGATCGTTTCGCTGTTGCCGTCCACCTTCACCAGGTTCAGCTCGTTATTTTCAAAATAAGCCATCATCTCTTTGCCCTTGATCTGGTTGAAATTTCCCTCACCATATTTATCTTTCGAAACGATAAATGCGCTTCCTGCCATCTGCATCGAGTCGGCACGCTGGCCGGAGCTATAAATGATGATTTCGTCGGCGGTGAGTTGGTTTTCGTCGGCCCACAATATCGGGTCATAAAACATGTGGATGGTGGAATCGGTAAACGAATATACCAGCGAATCGCTCATCCCCTGCAAGTCGGTTTTATAAAATCTGCTGTGGTGATAAGCCGTAAGCTGCTGCGGATTGTTGGCCGTGTCGAAGGTGAGCCAAAGCGTGTCAGCGTGTAGAAAAAGGCTGTCTGTCGCATCCGCCATAATGGCCATGGCGCTATCGGTAGCCCAGGCATAACCCTGATTGCGGTG
This sequence comes from uncultured Lentimicrobiaceae bacterium, assembly GCA_964612515.1. Classification (GTDB taxonomy): domain Bacteria; phylum Bacteroidota; class Bacteroidia; order Bacteroidales; family 4484-276; genus SABY01. The sequence continues at coordinate 29,315 of CAZTCX010000011.1, forward strand.
GTAGTCGGCATAGTTGCCCGTAATGATTACTTTCTGAACGGTGTCCCGTAAAAAAACGTTGCCAAACACCTCGCCGATTCCGGTAGCCTTTTCAAAATAGATGCTGTCGCCACGCAGGTATTGCTCTTGGTAGGTCATATACGCGTTTTGCCGCAGCATGGTGATGTCGGTGCGGGTATCATAAAAGCCATCTTCGGCATACAAAAACTCCTCTTTTCCGGTGATGGTCGTAGGCCCCGAAATGAAGGCTATGGCTGTGGCAGTATTATAAATCAACGTGTCCGACAGCAACAGATATTCCTCGTTGACCAGTTGTACATTCTTTTTGAAATGCACCTGCTTGGTGTCGGTATAATAGATTCCATAGCTACTGCTCAGTTCGTTGTCTTTGTTTTCTATTCGCCCGCCGGTGGTGTAATATGCGGTGCGTGTCTTGCGGTTGTAGGTTAGCTTATTGGTGTAAAGAGTTGCCTGGTTGTCCTGCAATATCACATTGCCCGACATCACCGCCACGCGCGTTATTCCGTTGTAATGGAGCGTATCGCCGTAGAGGCTGAGCGTATCACTCATTTTGATGTGCACACTGCCGTAGGAATACAGGTCGCTGTTGCGCGAGTTCAGCACAGCGCTGTCGCAATAAAGATATGCGCCGTCATGCTCAAATTGCACATCACCCACCAGGATGTTAAGCTCTTCGCCACCGCTTTTCAGACCGCGCAGGTCGTCGGCATGAATGATCCTTATCTTCGCTTTGGCCTGTCCGAAAGCTTTGCCGCCGGGCATGAAAATGCCAAGGATGATCACCACCAAAATCATTGAACGAAAAAAAAGGTTTCTCATCATCATGAGCTGCTTTGCTTCATTATTATCGACCTTCGGATAACTCCGGTGGGGCGAAGATATTATTTTACAGCCATCTTCATCCCCAGCCTCCGTCACCAAAGCATTGGGATCTTATCATGCCAAATGATTTTCTCTATCCGATAAAAGGCAACTTGTTTTTTTAATATGATGATTTGGGAGGCCGGGCGGGCTTTCCGCTTTACCCGCCTTGCGGCGGCTGTGTTTTTGTAGGCGGTGCGTGGGCTTCCTTCGTCAGCCTCCGCCCGCCAACAAAAACATCAGCCGCCGCTGCGCCGGGGTGCCGCTCCAATCCCTGCCTCGAAGAGAGGAGTTATGAGGATTAAGTGGTGAGAAAAATGGAGTAAGTAGAAGCGTTTTTTTTACTGGTGTGCTTTCATTTCAACAACAGGCCAAGCCTGTAAAAATAGAATGGACGAGGTACAACCTCGCCCTAACCTCCAGCTCTTTAATTTCAAAACATCATCAACTTTGTGAAAGGACAACCTCGCTCAAACCTCCAGCTCTTTAATTTAAAACATCAACAACTTTATGAACGGACATACCAGCCCCAACGGTAAATGGTTGGTTCCATTTTCAGCCCCAACGGGGCGAAATCAACAGCACTTTGCCTTCAACTATAAAAAACACAACAGGCAGGAGCCTGTAAAAATAGAATGGACGAGGTACAACCTCGCCCAAACCTCCAGCTCTTTAATTTAAAACATCACCAACTTTATGAACGGACATACCAGCCCCAACGGTAAATGGTTGGTTCCATTTTCA
>CAZTCX010000011.1:31040-38944 GCA_964612515.1 uncultured Lentimicrobiaceae bacterium
GCCCCAACGGGGCGAAATCAACAGCACAGGGTGCAGCCCTGTGATAACGAATCGCCAAACAAGCAAAAGCCCCAACGGGGGAACATCTGATTTTTTGAAGATACCATTAAGATATCTTTTTTTCTCGCCCGCTTTTTCAAATAATCCTACATTTGAAGCCTACTTCAGAGCAGATATTTTTTAATTAAAAAATCAGGAAACCTCCAGATGAATCAAAAACTCAATCCGCGCAAAAATCACGAACTCACCCGCAAAAAGATAGGCTACGTTACGCGCCGCCAGGCCACACCAGCAGATTACCAGCGTATCGGCTTCATGTCGGGGCTTGAAGTGCACCAGCAGTTGCTCACGGACGAAAAGCTATTTTGTCGTTGTCCGGCCGGCCTCTTCAACAGCCATGATGACTACGATGCGGAGCTAATCCGACACATGCGCCCTACGCTCAGCGAGCTGGGCGAATACGACGGTACCGCACTGATGGAGTTTAAAACAAAAAAAGAGATCATCTACCGTGTCAAACACCAAACCACTTGCACCTACGAAGTGGATGACACGCCGCCCTTTCCGGTCAACCGGCAGGCACTCGACATTGCCATCATGATTTCGCTGCTGAGCAAGCTCAACATAGTGGGGGAGGTGCACATCACCCGCAAGCAATACCTCGATGGCTCCATTCCCACCGGATTCCAGCGTACCGCTATCATCGGCGTGGAAGGCGAGATTCCGCTTAAAAATAAAAAGATCCGCCTTATCCAGCTTAGCCTTGAAGAGGATTCATGCCGCGAAATTTCTGACATCGGCCATGTGCGCATCTACAAAACCGACCGCCTGGGCATGCCACTCATCGAAACCGTAACCTACCCCGACTGCACCCATCCCGACGAGGTGCGCGAAGCGTGCGATTATATCCGTTTCCTGAATCGCAGCACCAACAAGGTGCGCACCGGCATCGGTGCCGCACGGCAGGATGTGAATGTGAGCTGTCGCGGTGGAAGCCGTGTTGAGATAAAAGGTGTGGCACATATCCGCTGGATTCCCGAGCTTACCCACAACGAATGCTTCCGGCAGTGGGCGCTACTGGCCATCAGAGATGCATTGCTGCTCAAAATAAAAGAGCCGGCAAAATGGATGCTGCAACACACCGATCTGAATGGCCATCTAAGTGATTTCGATTATAAACCTCTGAAGCAAGCGGGCAAAAACGACCAACGCATTGTGGTCATTAACCTGCCATATTTTAGAGGAATCCTCTCACATTTTACCCAGCCCGGAAAAATGTTTGCCGATGAGCTAAGCGAGCGCCTCAAAGTGATCGCTTGCCTCGAACAGCCCAACCTGATCCACAGCGAAGCTTTCGAAAAAACACTTTCCGCTAAAGACTGGAGCGCCATCAGCGAGCTTACCAAAGCTGGTGAAGGCGATGCACAGCTCATCGTGTGGGGGCCAGCCGCCGATGTGAAAACAGCCATCGATACCATCGAAGAGCGCTGTCGCATGGCTTTCCAAGGCGTGCCCAACGAAACCCGGAAATCGTTTGAAGATGGAACCACCATCTTTGAGCGTGTACTTCCCGGCGCCGACCGCATGTATCCCGACACTGATTCGGCACCCATCCCGCTTACCCAACAACATATCGAAAAAATGGCGCAGGGGCTTCCCACCGATGTTATCGACCGCTACAATCAAATGAAAGATTGGGGCATCCCCGAAGACACCTACACCTTTATCTTCCGCAAAAACCTCTTCCCGCTAATTAAAAGAATTATCGATGAGCTTGGCTACGATCCTGTGTTTGTCGGGACTTTCCTCGGCCATACCATGAAACACGTGGAAGGGCAGCATCGCAGTGATCCGGAGTTTAATTACAACACCCTTTATTCACTTTTTAAATTTCTAAAGGAGGAAAATCTCACCGGTGAGCTGGCCGAAAAGATGATTGATGAAATTTATGAGCACCCCAAAATGGAATTTGAAAGTGTGCTCACCACCCTCAACTTCCGCCGCACCAAACGGGCCGAGCTGCTGGCGCGCATTCCTTTTCTAAAAGAGAAATTTGAAAGTATCCGCCATACCGCCGACGATGCCAACGCCGTGGATTGGGCCATGGGACAACTGCGCAATGCTGCGCTGGGCAACATGCCCCTGCGCGATCTGGTAAAAGAAGTGGAGAAAGGGATGAGATAATACCAATGCAGAGGGTGGTTGAGGTGGTTGCGGTGGTTGAGCGTCGGTTGGTGAGCGTAGTCGAACCAAGTCGAAACCAATTTGTCAAAGCACCGGTGGTTGAGCGTAGTCGAAACCAGCCTGTCGAAACCCGGTAGTTGAGCGTAGCCGAAACTACATCTTTATCCAATAATACGTCAGCGGCTGCATGGTGATGGTTTGCTCCAGCTCGTTGTAATCCACGTCATTGCCAAACATATCCGTCCAGTTTATCTCGGGCTGTATGCTAAGCCGGAAAGTCTGTGGCTTGTCGCTGAGGTTGTGGAGAATCAACAGGCCTTCCTCCTGCCATTTACGGATAAAAGCCAAAATGTGATCGTTAATCTTGCCGTTGGTTTGGTGGGTTTCGAGCCAGAAGATGGAGCCGCGGCCAAATGTGGGGTGGTACTTTCGTTTGTTCACCATTTTGGAAATACGGCTAAAAGTACGCGCCGCCAGCGAAGTACTGTCGGCCAGGTCGCGGTCGAGCTGCTGCCAATCGATATAGCCACGCACCAAAAAGCGGGTGTCATCTTTGCCGGTCTCGGCTATTTTTTCTTTATAATAATCGTAATCGTTTCGTTTGGCAAACTCGTCGCCATAATAGATGATCGGCGTTCCGGGGAGGGTAAGCATCACAGAGAAAGCAAGCGCAATTTTGTCGGGGTTGGCGTCGAGCAGATCAGCAAGCCGCGCGGAGATGCCTTCGCCCAGTCTGAAATCCCATTCCGGCTGTTTGCAATAATGCTGATGAATGTAGGCGCGGTCTTCTTCCGATACATACACCAACTCAAGGCTTAGCTCGTCGTGGCAACGCAAAAAAGTAAACCATTGAGCCGACGGTGGTATTTCCGGAGTAACTTTGGGACTTAGCGTGGTGCGGATGGGTGTGTTACTTTGCATGGCGATGGCTTTAAACATCTGCGGCATCAGCGGAAAATGGTAGCCGGCGTGGCATTCGTCGCCGTCACCAAAATATTTCACCACCTCCACAGGCTTCTGGCAGGCCTCGGCAAGCAACAGGGTGTTGGGGCGCACATAGTCAAGCACCGCTCTGAAAAACTTCACAATGGTATGCGTTTGTGGCAGGTTTTCGCAATCGGTTCCTTCTTCTTTCCAAAGGTAAGGGATGGCGTCGGCACGGAAACCGTCCACGCCTTCGCCTTGCCAGAAAACCAGATTTTTTACCATCTCCGTCAGTACCGCCGGATTGCGGTAGTTGAGGTCGGGCTGGAAATTAAAAAAACGATGGAAAAAATAGCCCGTCGCATCTTTTTCCCAGTTGCTCTCTTCGAGACCTTTGAAGATGATGCGTGCGTCTGCATATTTCGTGTTGCCATCGCTCCAGATATAAAAGTCGCGGTAAGGATTGTCGGTGCTTTTGCGTGATTCGACAAACCACGGATGCTGGTCAGAGGTATGGTTGATGGCGATATCGAAAATTACCCGCAGGTTGCGCTGGTGCGCAGCATCCAGAAACTGTCGGAAAGCATCTTGTTTTTCCTGGCGGCTGGCTGATGCCGGCAACCCCAGCAGCTCGTGCCGTACGCTGGTATGGTCGCTGATGTCGAAACCCGCGTCGCGCATTGGTGACGAAAGGATGGGCAGCAGCCACAGGCAGTTGACGCCAAGCTTTTGCAGGTAATCGAGCTTTTCCGTCAGCCCGTCGAAATCATTATTAAACAAATCGACATACAGCGAATAAACGATGGCATCTTTGTACCATTCGGCGGGCTGCGGCTTTATCTCTTTGCTTTTCGCAAAATGATCTAGCCATCCAATGAAATCATTGAGTTTGTCATTGTGCCGGTTGCCGTAGAGGTTGTTCCAGTGTTTGCGGATTGTTGCGTCATCGTGTGCCATTGCCAGGATTATTAATGGATTTGATTAGCAAAAATAAAAAAAATCGGCATTGTAGAGACGCACGGCCGTGCGTCTGTACATGCCGTCTGTTTTTATTTGCCGCGCGTCTGTACGTGCTGTGTGTTTTTATTTGCCGTGAATTTGGATTAAAATTTTTTCCGTGTCCCAAAGAATTTTAATCATTATCTGTTCATTTGCTGCATCATACCAATAGGCAGGCGTGGTTACCGATTGCAAATTTTTGAGTGAAGTAACGGGCTGAATGGATGTTGTGCCTCCCATTATTCTTTCTGGAGCTGTTTCTATCCCATGAATCACCAGCGTGATATTACGTTTGGCTGGCATGCCCTTGTATGTGCCGGCTATATCCCGCTCCAGCGTTATCAATAAAATGTCCTCCGCGGCAGTACTGCGAAAATGAAGTAGTTCGTATTGATTTTTTGCGAAAGCATTGCGCGTTTTACCATCATCTTCATACATCGTAAATGCCGAAACCGGAACTTCAGGTGTGAAGTAATAATGCAGCGTCAGGTTTTTCGAACTGTAATCTTTGGTGTTTGTGATGGGTTCCGTCATCGGAATGAAGGCGCCGCCGCGTACAAAAACAGGAATCGTTTGTAACGTCACCGGCTGGTTAATCCATCGTGAACCATAGAGTTTTTCATCATTAAAAAAGTCAAACCATACGCCTTTCGGCAAATAAAGCCGTCGGTGGGTTTGCTTTGGCTCCATTACCGGTGCCACCAGAAAGTCGTTGCCCCACAGGTAAGTTTCAGAAATATCAGAAAGTGCTTTGTTGTATGGCTCTTCGGTGAAAAGAGGTCGCGTCATTGGAATGCCCTGTGTGCTATTGAGCCACGCCAGCGAATAGTTGTAAGGCATCAGCCGGTAGCGTAAGTCGATAAATTGATGTAGGATTTTCTGAATGCTGTCGGGATAATTGTAAGGCTCCACCGGTGCGTATGTGTCGCCGTGAACGCGATAAATAGGATTGAATACGCCATATTGCAGCCAGCGCAGGTAAAGTTCGGCATCTTCCTCTCCCATGGCAAAACCGCCCAGATCGGAGTGCATGTAGGGGAATCCGCTCATTGCCATGCCCAGCACTGCCCGCGGCTGCGCCTGCAAACCTTGCCAACTGCGCGACACATCGCCTGACCAGGGATAAATGCTGTAGCGCTGCGAGCCTGCAAAGCCCGCCCGGTTGAGGTTGAAAAGTCTTACTTCGGGATAATATTTTTCATAGTTCTCGGCAAGCATTTTATGCCAGTAGTGGGCGTAGATGTTGTGAACCTGCGTAGCATTTCCCACCACATGTTGCATGCTGTCGGGATGATTTTCTGGTTCGCCCAGGTCGCCCCACCAGCCGGCAACGCCTATGTCGATCTGCCGGTGGTATTTTTCCCAGAACCATTGTTGCATGCGCGGCTGGAAGATGTCGAACAATCCGCCGGGGCCAAACCAGAATTTGTCGAGAATCATGGTGCTTCCGTCCGGATTTTTGCCCAGCATCCCTGTCTGGCTAAGCGTGTCGAAGTAGCGCGATTCGGGTAGCACGTAAGGCTCGGTGATGAGGATGGTTTGGATACCGCGATTGGCAAGGTCGGCAATCATTTTCTCCGGCTCCGGCCATTTTTTGGCGTACCAATCCAGGTTGCCCATATAAAAGCTGTCGTGCACACCGGCGCCAAACCAGTATAGATCGACCACCACGGCGTCGAGCGGATAGCCTTCGGCCAGCATACGGCTTACCATCTGGCGCAGCTCTGCTTCCGACTCATAACCAAAACGCGACTGGATATAACCCAACGCCCACCGCGGAGGCATGGGCTGATAGCCGGTTAGCTGGTGATAATTATTAAGGATGCTGTCGGTATTTGCGCCGCCAATCACATAGTACGTCATGCGCCCACCGATGGAACCAAAGGTCATGACGTTGGCCTGCGCTTCATCGATATCGAGAATTCCCTTTTCGGGATTATCAAATAAAAGTCCGTAACCAGCGGAAGAAACAACGAAAGGCACGGAGAAATTCAGGTTGGGAGCGTTGGTGCTGTATCCATAATGTGCCTGGTTGTAAAGCTCCAGATGCTGATCGCGCAGGTCCAAATCGGTGGTGCGGAAGCCGGCGCCATAAATATGTTCGTCAGCGTCGAGTTTGAACGAAAATCCGCGCAAAGTGTCATGATCAAAAAAAGGACGATAACTCTTTAACACGGTATCTGCAACGCTGACAAACGCAAAACGAAGCGGAGATTTATCAATTACTACCTGCATTTCTTTTGATCCATAAACCAACTGCCGGTCGTCGGAAGCGAAGTTTACGGAAGTAGCAGCGTCGGCAGGTAATACAGCGGACGAGCTGTCGATGAATGGAAGTTTTTGGTTGTAAAAAATCACCTCGGCCACCTCTGGTTTTGGCAGGCTGATACGGAAGGTGCCTTTATCAGTTTTGATATACAAACGCCCGTCGGTGATCTGGTGCGACTGATAGATAAGGCGGGCATAGCCACTTTCGGGCACCAGCGATCGCGAAAAGCGGAAGATGAAAAAGATAACTATGAAAAACAGCAGCAAAAACAGATAGGGTTTTGCCTGCACCAATTTGAATTTATTATCGCTGTTTTTCATCTTATTCAATAACCCTTCGGTTGTACATATCGTATTTCTGGCCGGCTTTTAAAAGATAAAATTTCCGGCTGCCTTCGGGAAGCTGGCTAACCTTGCCCTCTTTAAGATTCCAATCATCTTTGTCGCGCACCTCACGATAAAAAGTCCCATCGTAAATGGCCACGTAACTTTTTCCGATCACTTCAAATTGATTGCCATGTGCAACGATGGCGGTATTTTCATCCAGTCCCAGACCCAGCATACCAGGATGTGCATCCAGAATTTCAAAAATATCAAATTGGCGGTTCATGGCAAGCAGGTGCTGATCGATGGCTGTATTTTCAAAAAATCCAAAGCCTTTTTCATGATCGCCCATCATCACCGTGTTGGTTTGTGAATCGCCACGCGCCAGAAAACTGGCCAGAATGCTCGCACCCGCAGAGCTTCCGCCGATTACACCGCCGTTGTCGAGCAACTTCAGGAGTTGGTCGAATACCTGTGTTCCTTCATAAGCATCCACCAGGCGCCACTGTCTGCCTCCCAAAAACCAGACGCCGCGTGCATTTTTCAATGGTTCAACAAATGCTTCGGTGTTGGCTTCTTTTGGGTTGCGGGTGTGCATAAAGGCAATGTTTGTAAAACCATAACTTCGGAATCGCTTTTCCTCATCCAGATAAAATTGGCCATCAGCAAGCTCCTCATCCGTTGCGGCGGTAGTTATGATGACAACGGGAGCGTTGGGGCCACCTGCAAGTTTCATGAATTTATCGAAAACCGCTATGTCGGTCAGGTTTCCACCGGCGGCAATCAGGTAGCCATTTTCGGGGCAGGAGGAATGCGCTTGCTTTGGATTTTCGGACTGCTTTTGGCCGGTGCATCCGGATACAAAAATCATAACCGAAAACAACACTGTTATTTTTAATAATTTGAAATTCATTTTTGCCCTAATTTTTTAAATCGTTAAATGTTATCTGTTAATCGTTAATCGTTAATTGTTAATCGTTAATCGTTTTTGTCAATCGTAATTTATCTGTATTTCCAGACGCACGGCCGTGCGTCTCTACGTTAATACAATCAAAATCCAAAAATCAAAATCCAAAATCGCCAATCGTCCTCGTATTTTATTTGCATTTCCAGACGCACGCAGTGCGTCTCTACATTCACATAATCAAAATCGTAAATCGTCCTTCGTAAATCGTCCTTCGTAAATCGTCCTTCGTAAATCGTCC
>CAZTCX010000012.1:0-38478 GCA_964612515.1 uncultured Lentimicrobiaceae bacterium
CCGAAAACGCCAAGATGGTTGCAGGTGCTGATCTGCTAACCTCACGCAACATCGATAGCCCTTCCAAAATAACCGTACGCTCGGCTACCCGCGAATTTGACATCGTAAAAGGAATGTCGCCGATGTATTCCGAACAATTCGACGTTTTTGTGAATGATTCCAAAACTAAAACCATCAAGGCTTTGCCGTCCGATTGTGATGCGCTCACCTACGAAGCGATATTTTACGGTCGGGGACGCGGCATCCACAGCACCACGCCATTTACCGGAGTTCCGCTAAAAAAAGTACTTGCCGGTCAAATATCTCTTAATGCCGACAACATCCGCCAGGCCTTCATCATCGTGGCTGCACGCGACGGCTACCGTGGCGTTTTTACCTTTTCGGAAGTCTACAACCGTAACGATCAGGCGGAGGTGCTGCTTATCCACGCTCCCGAAGAAACTGACGGCGGAGCTTTCAGACTCTTCCCTGCTGGCGATTTCTTTTCTGACCGCGCCATCAAATCGGTCAATAGTATCTGGTTCGAACATTTGTAAAACACTATATCTTTTAAGATGAGAAAGAGACGCCAGGTCGAAGGCTTTGAGCTGTGGCTCACATTGCTGGGAGGCCTGGTGCTTCTTTTCATTTTGGCGCCGCTGGTGAATATGCTCATCCATTCGTCGCCTGACTCCCTCAAAGAAACACTTCACGACCGGGAAGTTACCGATAGCATTTGGCTCACGCTCACCACCTCGATGGCGGCCACGCTAATAATGGCTGTGGGAGCTGTCCCGTTGGCATATGTGCTGGCACGACGCCAATTTAGATTAAAGCGGCTGGTTCAAGGCCTCATCGACCTACCTGTTGTCATCCCACATTCTGCTGCTGGTATTGCAATTTTGGGGATTATTTCGCGGCAGTCGCTGCCCGGAAAAGCCGCTGGCTGGCTGGGTTTCGATTTGGTGGGGCATCCGGCGGGCATCATGGTGGCCATGGCTTTTGTAAGCTTACCTTTTCTCATCAATGCTGCCCGCGATGGATTTGCCGAGGTGCCCGAGCGGCTGGAACATGCTGCGCAAAATCTTGGTGCAAAACCTCGACAGGTATTTTTTAGAATCACCCTTCCGCTGGCCTGGCGGAGCATCCTGTCGGGGCTTATCATGATGTTTGCCCGTGGCATGAGCGAGTTTGGCGCCGTGGTCATCGTCGCCTACCATCCCATGATTACGCCCGTTCTAATTTATGAACGCTTCGGCGCTTTCGGGCTAAACTACGCCCGTCCTGTGGCGGTGATTTTTATTGGCGTTTGTCTGCTGTTCTTCGTGTTGCTGCGCATGTTGGTAAAAGAGAGGAGCCGCTATGTTAGAAGTTAAAAACCTCTCGTTGCAGCTCGGCAGCTTCGCTTTACGCGATATTAATATCAAAGTTGAAAAAGGGGAATATTTCGTCCTGGCCGGGCCGTCGGGATCGGGAAAGTCGATATTGCTCGAATCCATTGCCGGAATCTATCGCAGCCAATGTAGCGGCACCGTACATCTCGATGGCGTTGACATCAGCAACAAGCCGTTGCGTCATCGCAGGATCGGGCTGGTCTTTCAGGACAACACGCTTTTCCCACATCTTACGGTACAACGGAATATTGAGTTTGCGCTACGGCTAAATATCAGTAATGATCAAAATATTAATAAAAAACTCCGCGAATTGAGTAGACGCTTTCTGCTCGAAGATTTACTGCATCGTTCGGTGACAACGCTTTCTGGTGGCGAAATCCAGCGCGTACTCCTTGCGCGCACACTGGCTTCCGATCCTAAAATCATCCTGCTCGACGAACCGCTCACCGGAATTGACAATTTGCAAAAAGATATGCTGAAGCGACATCTGCGCGCTTTGCACCGCAGCGGGCTTACCATCGTGCACGTCACCCACGACTTTGAAGAAGCTTATTCGCTTGCCGACCGCATGGCCGTAATGCACCAGGGGCGGCTGCTTCATACGGCCACACCCGAAGCAATGCTTTCGCATCCCGCAGATAAATTCATAGCACGATTTTGCGGACATAAAAATTTCTTCCCGACACAGGTTTTTGATCGGGAAAAGTTACGGATAGAAGATAAAATTGAGCTGCAGTTTAAAAATAATTTAATAAACCAATCGACGGTTTCGATACTCATTGATGCGCGGAAAATTAAATATTTCGAAGTAAGACCTGCAGCCAGCGACAACATTTTTGAAGGAAAAATTCTGGATGTATTCCGCTCGCCGCTTGGCAAAGAGCTCCTGATTGATATTGGGATTCAGATATCGGTGCTAATTGATGAAAGTCTTCCCGACTCGTCATCCCGGCAAATCGACAATCAGGCTTGGGTGGAAATTCCGCAGCAGGCGGTAAGATTGATTGGTGGCTAAAGCGCATGGTGCAGGGCGCGTGGCGCAAGGCGCTAACTCCTGCGTTGGTGATTTTAGTTACCTATCCCTCCTGGTGTCCATCGTCGATGGGTGATTTGAACATCCCGGCAACATTCGCCAACTGGTCTTTGGACGAAAGAAAAAACAAGATATCGTTTTCGTGAATAATAAACTTGTCGGGTGGGCTCGCAACAATATGGTTGCCCCGGCTGACGGCCAGCAAGTTGAGGTGATACTTGGTTTTGAGTTCTAATTTGGCCAGATTCTTCCCGGCCACCACGGCATGGGGCGCAACCTGAATAGTATTGATGCTGATATCAGGAGCTTTTACAGAGAGCTTTTCGAAACCCACATCATTTACAGATAAACTTCTGAACATCTCATAACCATCCGACCGAACCGATGCCACCAGTTTTTCGATCTTTTCGGTTGGCACCAGATATTTGGCCAACACACGTGTAAAAATCTCAATAGATGTTTCAAACTCTTCAGGAACTACTTCATTAGCACCCAAGTGATAATAATCCTGCATCTCACTTAAAAAACGCGCCCGTATAATAATGTGTAGGTGCGGATTGAGACTGCGCGCCAGTTGGGTGATGCGCCTGATGACAGGAGAACCTGGCAACGTAATTACCAGCACCATAGCCTTTTCGATTTGGGCGTGTTGAAGTACTACCTCCTGCGAGGCATCGCCAAAATGAATCGGCACGTCACGTTGTTTTTCTTCGCGTACCGTGGATGGATTCATTTCGATGACACGATAAGGGATACTTGCAAACCGCGCAGCTCTGGCCACATTGCGCCCATTAACACCATACCCGACAATTATTAAGTGGTTTTCTATCACCTCCGGCACTTCTTCGGGAGCCTCGTTGCCGGAGCCGAAGATAAGCCAACCCGGAAGCGGCAGCCGGCTCACAAACTCCCCGATGCGTGGAGCGGCTGCTATTATAAAAGGTGTAGCAGCCATCGTCAACACAGACACATCCAAAAACAACTGGTAATTGGCCTCGCTGATCAGTCCCATGCTTTGACCATCGCGCGAGAGGATAAACGAAAACTCCCCCACCTGGCTTATGGTAAGCCCCACCATGAGTGAGATTCGAATCGGGAATCCCAACACAAGACTGGCGATCGTACCAATAAATGTTTTGGCAATAATGACCCCGATGGTAAGAATGAGGATGATGATCGGGTTGGCAATAAAATACTCCACATTGAGCAGCATCCCGATGGAGATAAAGAAGAAGCTGGTGAAAACATCAAGGAAAGGAAGCACGTTACCAAAAGCCTGCTGGCTGTAGTCGCTTTCGCTAATAATCAAACCTGCCAGAAAAGCCCCAAGTGCCAGTGAGAGTCCGGCCAGTGAGGTGAGATAAGCCACCGACAATGCCAGCACAATGATGGTGAGCAGAAAAAGTTCGCGGCTGCGCGTTTTCACCACCTGATACAAAAATTTAGGAACCACATATCTTGCTCCCAGAAAAACGATCAGCAACACACCGACAACCTTGGCAAGCACTTCCCATACATTACTCCCCTCTGCTCCACTTCCCGCCATAAAAGGCAGTACCAAAATCATTGGAACGATAGCAATATCCTGAAAAATGAGAATTCCCAAAGTCGTACGTCCATGTGGTGTCATGAATTCGCCGCGCTCCTGCAAAAGTTTTAGAACAATGGCTGTGCTACTCAGCGCCATCAAAAAGCCCATAAACAATGACTCCGAAAAACCATTGGCACGATGAATGCCCAACACATCGAGATGCATGATTCCAAAGAAAATTATGATGCTCAAAACCACCTGCAGTCCACCGCCAACCATCAAAGTTTTGCGCATTCTAACCAAGCTTTTCAAGGAGAATTCAATGCCGATTGTAAACAGCAACAGGATCACGCCGATCTCGGCAAGCATCTCCACATCCTGCGTGTCGCTAATCATCGAAAAGCCATTGGGTCCGGCAAGAACTCCTGTGACCAAATAACCAATAATGGGAGGAATGCGCAAACGTTGACAAATGAATAGCACAACCACCGCGATGCCGAAAAGTAGGGTAATCTCTTTGAATATCAGCAGATCCATACGTCTTTCTTTTTTTAAAAAAAATCCTTCATTCAATCATTTTGCACATTTTGAGGCGCACATTTACAAGATAATCTTCATCAATTTAACTAATTAAAAAAAATGTTATTTCCCTTTTTTATGTCTGATAAAGATATACTTTCGGAACCTTGTTCTTTCCAAAAATGACCGAATGATAGCATTTTTTGAGCTCCAAAGATAGCATAATGATAAGTTGAAATCAGGTACAACAAAGCCTAAATACAATTAGAGGCAGCAAAGGAAAGTCAGATTTTTTTTGCGAACATATTAGGAAACCTGCGATTGTTGATTAATCATTTCATCTTAACCTTTTTGAAGTCCAAAATTTGATTTACCGGAATTTTCTCTTTATCATTATTTTTTAAATAAGCAAGGGAAGAAAAAATATTTTATCCACTTTTTTTAGTGGACTTTTGTTGACAAATTTGGGAAGCACAGCCATCAGCATTCCGTTCAAATTACACAGATCCGATTACTATTTTTTTTAATAATTCGATAAACAACAAGAACGTGGTTCATCAGAAAGACGATATTGCAGCAAAGGTATGGAACAACTGTCTGAGGATCATCAAAGACAACATCAACAATCAAAGTTTTAAAACCTGGTTTGAGCCTATCAACCCGGTGAGGCTCATCGATGACGTACTGACCATACAGGTACCAAGCCAGTTTTTTTACGAATGGCTCGAAGAACATTACATCGATCTGCTTAGGCGCACCATCAGGAAAGAGCTGGGAGCTAATGGTCGCCTGGAGTACAGCATTGTTATGGATAACTCCTTCAACCGAAAGCAGGAGCCGCTTTCGATTATCGTCCCTACTTCCAACCGAAGTGGTACCCGCGCGCAGAATGTGAGCATGCCCTTTAAAATTGGCAATCGCGGCAAAGAAATCCCTGATCCTTTTGTAATTCCAGGCATCCAAAAAGTAAAGGTAAACTCCCAATTGATAGAACGCTACTCCTTCGACAACTTTATCGAAGGCGACTGCAACCGACTGGCGCGCTCGGCAGGTCTGGCCATTGCCAAAAACCCGGGAAAGACTGCCTTCAATCCATTGTTTCTATACAGCCGCGTGGGATTGGGCAAATCACATCTTGCTCACGCCATTGGCCTGGAAGTAAAAGATAAATTTCCGGACAAAACCGTGCTTTATGTTACCACCGACCAATTTATGACACAATACATCGAGTCGGTGCGCAACAACAACCAAAACGATTTCACCAATTTCTATCAGCTCATCGATGTTTTAATCATCGACGACATCCATTTCATGTCGGGGAAAGAAAAGACACAGGATATATTTTTTCACATTTTCAACCAACTGCATCAGCACAGCAAACAACTGGTAATCACCAGCGACAAACCGCCAGTAGAAATAGAAGGTATCGAAGCACGTTTGCTTTCACGTTTTAAATGGGGACTTACTGCCGACCTGCAATCACCCGACTTGGAAACGCGCATCGCCATCCTGCAAAAACGTCTTTACAGTGACGGCATCACCATGCCCGATAATGTTGTGGAATATCTTGCCTACAGTGTAACTACCAACATACGCGAACTTGAAGGCGCCATGATTTCGGTGCTTGCACAGGCTTCGCTCAACAAAAAGGAGATTACCCTGGAGCTGGCCCGGCAGATTGTGGATAATTTTATTAAACACACCAACAAAGAAATTTCGATCGATTACATCCAGAAAATCGTAGCGGATTATTTTGGACTGAGTATCGACACCATGAATTCCAACACCCGTAAGCGCAATATTGTGCAGGCACGGCAGCTTTCTATGTTTTTTGCCAAAGAGCACACCAAAGCATCGCTTACTTCCATCGGTTTGCACTGTGGCAATAAAGATCATGCAACGGTGCTGCATGCCTGCAAAACTGTAAAAAACCTTCGCGACACCGACAAGAGCTTTCGCGGCTACGTGGAAGACATCGAGAAACGGATCAAACTGTAAATTAGAAGTCAGAACTTGAGGGATTAGAATTTCAATTGTAAAACTTGAAATTTAGCGAAAGCGCACTTTTCTTAAAAAAAAATCCTGGCAATTATGTATAGAATCCTCATGGTGTGTTTGGGAAATATCTGCCGCTCGCCGCTGGCTGCCGGCATTTTAGCTAATAAGATGCAGGAGCATGGAATCGAGGCGGTGGTACATTCGGCGGGTACAGCCAATTATCACGTTGGAGAGCCTGCCGACAAACGTTCCATAGCGACTGCCCATAAGCACAACATCGACATAACACAACACACCGGCAGACAACTCAGCACCGACGACTTCGACAGTTACGACACCATTTATGCGATGGATCGCGATAACTACCGAAATATCCTGAGCAAAGCCCGCAACGATAAAGACAAAGCCAAAATAAAATTGCTGATGAATGAGGTATTGCCACACGAAAATCTGGAAATACCCGATCCTTATTATGGTGGCGCCGAAGGTTTTGAAAATGTTTACCGGATGATCAACATGGCCAGCGACGAGATCGTTAGCAAAATTAAAAAACAAAAATCCTGATCCCGTGAGCTCCCAACCCACGCTGCAAGAAATAGAGCAAGCTGCCGCACGGATAGCACCATACGTGCATCGTACCCCCGTCTTGCAAAGTCAAAATCTCACCGACCTGCTGGGTTGTCAGTTATTTTTTAAATGTGAAAACTTTCAGAAAGCCGGTGCTTTCAAATCGCGGGGAGCGGTAAACGCTGTGTTTTCATTAACCGAACAACAAATCAAACAAGGCGTTGCAACGCACTCTTCCGGCAACCACGCGGCAGCACTGGCACGGGCTGCTGCTTTGCGCAATGCAAAAGCATACATCGTAATGCCCGACAACTCAAGCGCGGTAAAAATAGCGGCTGTAAAACATTATGGAGGAGAAATCACTTTTTGCTCCCCTACCCTTGCTTCGCGCGAAAGCACGCTTAAGCTGCTTATAGAAAAAACGCACGCCATCGAAATCCATCCCTACAACAACACCACAATTATTGCCGGACAAGCTACCGCTGCCAAAGAACTCATAGAAGATATTCCTGACCTCGACCTGATCATAGCTCCTGTAGGTGGCGGCGGACTGCTGAGTGGCACAGCACTGGCTGTACATTATTTTGCACCCAATATCACAGTAATAGCTGCAGAACCGGAACAAGCCGACGATGCTTTTCAGTCGTTTGCACAAAAGAAATTTATCCCATCCGTCAATCCTGACACAATAGCCGATGGATTACGCACTTCACTTGGCACAATCACTTTCCCGATTATTCTCGATCTTGTTCAGGAGGTTGCGACAGCCTCAGAGGAAAGTATTATTGCAGCCATGCGTCTGGTTTGGGAACGGATGAAAATTATCATCGAACCTTCTTCGGCAGTGCCTCTGGCTGTGCTGCTCGAAAACAAAATAAACTACCGCAACCAGCGTGTGGGCATCATTATCTCCGGCGGCAACGTCGATCTCAATCATTTACCCTGGATCAAAACATGACCCTCAAAAACGCACTTTATCTAATTCCCGTTACGCTTGGAGATGAAGAACCATTGCTGGTATTGCCTGCTAAAGTTTTTCAGATTATTGGTGAGCTGGATGAGTTTATTGTGGAAAATGAGCGCACTGCCCGCCGATTTTTGAGGAAAAGTGGTTACACGCGAAACTTTGATGAAGTAAAATTCCATCTCCTCAATAAATACACACAGCCTGAGGAGCTGGCACCTTTTATCGATTCGGTGAAAAGTGGTAAAGCTGTAGGATTGCTCTCAGAAGCCGGCGTACCATGCATTGCCGATCCCGGAGCGGTTGTGGTGCAGTTATGTCATCAACATTCGCTGCGGGTTATTCCGCTCACAGGCCCTTCATCGTTGCTTCTTGCGCTGATGGCATCAGGGTTCAATGGGCAGAATTTTACTTTTCATGGTTATCTGCCGATTCAGAAACCCGAGCTTCGGCAAAAACTTCGCGAACTCGAAGCGAACATTTACCAAAAAGATCAAACTCAGATCTTTATTGAAACGCCTTATCGTAACGATAAAACGATCGAAAGCATCCTTTCTAACTGTCAGCCCCATACCCAGCTTTGCATAGCTGTAGATCTTACACTCGAAACTGAATGGATAGCATCGCATCCCGTTTCGTGGTGGCGACAACACACCCCGATCATCCACAAGCGCCCGGCTGTATTCCTACTATACAAATAAAAAAGGCTCCGTGATGATTAATCAACGGAGCCAAAAGGAGGATTACTTGTTACCTAAAAAGGTTTCTTAATATCTTATTTTCAACTTTCTATTAAACGTTATTAAATTGCTGTTTGGTCTCTGGACGTTAATTTTTATTAAAAAAAGAAACCCGCCTGAGGGGCGGGCTCCTAACCTAACGTTTATGAAAAAAAATACCTGTTTTTTACCCGGTATTAAGGCGAGAGCTGATAAACTTAAAAATCAACTCGGAATAATAACAGCAAAAACATGGCCAAATTGTATCTTATCCCATTTTCCGCCTTACGGCTTCTGACATAATATTGACATTTGGCATACCTAACTACGTGAGCAGGAGAGTTGAGTAATAAAAATAAATAGTTGAGAAAAAATAGTCGTCATCAACAATACGAGATGAAAGTTGATAACGCTCAATAGCATTGCAGCCTAATCGCAACTCCATCAGGCAAGTTTCTCCACAAGGTGGTGTGAATGCGTTTTTTAGAACTCGTAATTTGATAAGAACTCACTGATATCGTCGTCTTTACCTAAGTTGAGCTTTTGGCGCAGGCGCGACTTGCGGGTATAAACGGCCTCTGGGGATGTTTCCAGAAACTCGGCAATCTCCACATTCAGAAACCTATGCTTGAGATAAGAACACAGACGCAAGTCGTCGAAAGTAAGTTTGGGGAAATTCTTCTTCAGTGAGCGGTGAAACTCCTGATTACTTTTATCAATAAACAGATTAGAGATCATCTCCTTGATATGGCGTATCTCCATGCGTGCCACAGGATTTTTCTCGAGTATGAGCTTGTCCATCTGACTACGAAGATCGTAGAAAAGCGTCACGTTTTCGAGTTCCGCTTTCCGCACTTCGAGCTGATCGCGATCGTTGCCTCCTTCTGCGTTAGCCGATTGCAACGCTTCCAACTGCTTTTCGATTTGCCTTTTTTCCTGAAGTTTCTCCCGCAGATCGATGTGTGTTTTTACACGGGCAAGAAGCTCTTCGGTTTTAAAAGGTTTGGTAACGTAGTCAACAGCGCCAAGCTCGAAACCTTTTACCACATTTTCCGTCTCCGACTTGGCCGTAACGAAAATCACCGGAATGTCGCGTGTATCCTCATCTTCTTTCAAGTGGCGGATTACCTCGAAGCCATCCATTTCGGGCATCATTATATCCAACAAAATCAAATCAAACTCGATCGATTTTACCTTTCCTAAGGCAGATGCACCGCTCTTGGCAAAGGTGATGTTGTAATTTTTTGTCTGCAAAATGTTGGCGGCCAGTTCGATGTTTTTTGGCACGTCATCAACAATGAGTATTTTCTTTCTGGATAAGTTTTCCATAGTCAATTGTTATTTTTTGGTAGTGTGAAATAAAAGGTTGAACCCTCGCCGGGCGTACTATCTACACGGATTGAGCCGTTGTGTTTTTCAATAAATTCTTTAGTAATAATGAGTCCCAAACCTACACCTTTTTCGCCACTTGTGCCCCATTTAGGATCATTTTTGCCTTTGGCCGAAAAAAGCTGTTCCATTGTTTCTTTCGACATACGCACTCCATCGTCGTGAACGCTTACTTCGATAAAATGATCATCTTTCGAAACAATGCGGGTTGTGATGGTGCCTCCAAGGTTTGTAAACTTGATAGCATTTGAAACCAGATTGCGCAAAATGGTCTTTACTGCATTTTTGTCAGCGTAAGCTGTATAATCGTCGATGAGATTGGTTTTGAGTGTGATGTCTTTTATTTTTGCCATTCCTGCCAGCAAATCGTAAGTTTCATGAACGGCCTGATTCATATTAACCAGTCGTGGCTTGTAAATCATCTGTCCCTGCTGGTTGCGCGCCCAAAAGAGAAGGTTTTCGAGCAGCGCATACGCATTACCGATTGATTGCCACAGTGCTTTTACAAATTGCTGCATACTCGCGTCGTCCATCACCACCTGGTTGGTAGCCAGCATTTCCAACGACTCGCGAATACTGCCAAAAGGCCCCAGCAGATCGTGGCTGATGATGCTAAACATCTTGTCCTTTGTCTCGTTGGTTTGGATAAGGAGCTGGTTGGTGTGCTTTAGTTGTTCGAGCGATTTTTTCAGCCGGAGATGCGTCTCAACCCTCGACAACAGCTCTTGTCCATGAAACGGTTTGGTAACGTAGTCGGCACCGCCCACATCAAAACCTTTTACGATGCTTTCAGGCTCCGTTTTTGCAGTAAGAAAAATCACCGGAATCTTCTCTGTCACAGGATTTTCTTTTAGCAACCGGCATACTTCATATCCATCCATGTCGGGCATCATTACATCTAAAAGGATAAGATCGAAAGAAATTTTATGTGTTTTTTCCAGCGCATCTTTCCCATTTTGCGAAAAAGAGATGTTGTAATTATTGCTGCGCAAAATCTTAGCTGCAACCCTGATGTTTATTGGGTTGTCATCGACAAGCAGTATTTTAGAATTTGCTTCCACGCAATGTATCTTTTCGCTATCGCTAATATTTTTATAAAGTCTTCAAAATTATGAAAAGCAATAGAATAACAAACCAAAGCGGTTTTTATTCACTCTCCTCCAGTATTTTTTCAGTTGATTGCAATAACACCGGTACCTTTTTTAGATATCTCTCCATTTCATCCAAATCAAAACGATCGATGGCTTCGGTAAGTTTGTCGCCCAAAAACGTAAAAGCCGGCAAGTCGAAATCCGCACCAGCTTTGACGATCATCCCCGCAAGGTCTTCAATTTCATCGCTCATTTGATAGGTCATCGCCTGATTCCATTTCTCAAACAACTTCCCTGTTACCAATATTTTAAGCTCCAATTGTTGAGCGGCGGTAAGTTCAGGAATTTCATCCAGTTTGATTTCCACCTCTTTTTTAGATTGCACCGGCTGGTCTGGTTCCACGACTGTGTATTTCAAAAACCGCATCAGCTCCTGGTATAACTCGCGTCGGGTAACAGGCTTTCGCAGATAGCCATCAAAATATCTTTCGTAATTCTCGTCCTCCTCATCATTGCGCAACGAGGCTGTGAGCGCTATAATTGGGATGTTTTTGGTTTTCTTCTTAGTTTTTATCAAACGTGCTGCTTCAAAGCCGTCCATCACGGGCATACGTATGTCCATAAAAATAAGATCGGGCATAAACTGGCTGGCAAGCAGGACAGCCTTATGGCCATCTTCTGCTTCAGTAAGGGTAATATTTAACGAACCAAAGTTCTCGGAGATGAGGCGGCGATTCGATTCCACATCATCAACGATGAGAATGCGTGCCGGCTCAAAAATTACGGTGGAAATGTCGGGTCCTTCGGCTACAGCGCTGGTATCGATAGTAGCGCCAATGGGTACTTCGCGCAACACAAACGAAAATGTGGAGCCGCTGCCGGGGATGCTTTTCAGCGAAATATCGCCACCCATCATTTCCACCAGTCGTTTGCTGATGGAAAGACCAAGCCCGGTGCCGCCGTACTTTCTTGTATTTTGCCCGCTTTGTTGCCTGAACGCATCAAAAATCTGCTCCTGCTGCTCATCGGGTATGCCGATGCCCGTATCCTCTACGGACACGATCAGGTCGATACGGCTATTATCAGTTTGGGACGTAATTTTTTTTACTACAAATTTTACAAATCCCCTTTCGGTAAATTTGATGGCATTTCCTATCAGATTAAAAATTACCTGACGAACACGAACCTCGTCCAGAATCAGGCTCTCCGGAATATCGTCAGCAACCTCCACCACAAAATCCAGGTCTTTTTCTTCAATTTTTAATGAGAAAATCTGACGTATCTCGTCGATAAGATTGTACGGGTTAATCGGCTCATAGATAAATTCAATCTTGCCGGCTTCAATCTTTGAAAGATCAAGAATATCGTTGATGAGCAATAGCAGGTTTTTGCCTCCGGATTTTATCGAATCCAGATAGTTCATCTGTTTGCGATCGGTTACGAGGGTTTCGAGAAGCTCTGTAAAACCAATAACTGCATTAAGTGGCGTTCGGATTTCGTGGCTCATGTTGGCCAGAAACTCAGATTTGGCTTTATTGGCTTCAATGGCTTCTTCGCGCGACTTACTTAGTTCTTCCTGCAGTTTGCGCGCACTACTGATGTCGATGATGGTACCGATCACCAGGTTGCGATTACTCGTGATGTCATTGTATTGCGTCACCGAAAGGTCAGCCCAAAATACTTCTCCATTTTTGCGGACATATCGCTTTTCGATACGATAAGTCTGACCTGGGCTTTCACCAATATTTGCTAATGACGCTTTGCTGTGGTTTCGGTCGTCGGGGTAGGTCACATCGAAAATATTCATTTCCAACAACTCTTCATGACTGTAACCAAACATTTGCACCAGCGCATTATTAATTTGCAAAATTTTACCGCTTTCATCCACCACGTCGATGCCGATAGCAGCATTTGAAAATATCATCCTAAAGTTGCTCTCGCTGCGCAGCAAAGCCTCCTCAGCTTGTTTGCGGTCGCTGATGTCGGTAATGGTGATGGCATAAGCCATCGGTTCATCATCCACATTGCGGATCACAAAAAAGTTTTCGATGGTATGGATGGTGCTTCCATCGGTACGCATCAGGTCAATCTCGCCAGTCCATTGTCCTATTTTGTTGATGGCAGGCAGGATTTCATCTTTGATCTTATGCTCGTAATTTCGCAGGTAGGTACGGTAAATACTTTTACCAGTCAAATCGCCCGGATCGTCGTAACCCGCCATGGCACACAGTTGGTCATTAACGTAGGTGATGTTGCCGTCCAGATCGGCCATTCCAAAACCAACACCCGATTCCTCTGCAAAAAGTTTAAAAATCCGCAGTTGCTCCTCGGTCTTTTTCAGATCCGTAATGTCGCGTGCACTCACCGTTACACCCGATATGGTGCCATCCACTTCGAGCACGGGGTTGTAGGTCACATCCATAAAGCAACGCCTATCATCAGGAAAATCAAACCAATATTGATTGATAAGATGTTCACCCAGCAAAGAACGGTCAACGTTGGGTTTGATGACTTCTTCAAAGACCTGTTGCCCAAACACCTCGGCAATAGTTTTGCCTTCTACTTCCGAAGCCTTTTTTTGATAGGCGTCAAGATAGGCCTGGTTTACATTTACATAATGATAATCCTTATCAATGAGCGACATCATCTCGCTGGATGAAGATACAATGAGCAAATATTCCCGGAGCTTGTCTTCTTGCTTTTTCTCCTCGGTGATGTCGCGGATAGTGCCGATGAGTATCTGTTTCTTCTTGTCGATATCACCCAACAGCGACACTTCTTCCATAATCCAGAGCAGTTCGCCCGAAGGATGCAGGATGCGATAGGTAAATGACTCGGTGCTCCCTTTTTGCGCTGCCCGGTTTATCTTCTGGCTTATGTAGTCGCGATACTCCGGAAGGATCATCTTATTCATTTGCCGCAGCAGAGAACTATAACTGGTTGTAGCGTCGATACCGAAAATCTTGTAGAAATATTCTGAGCAGTGGATGTAGTCGCTGTCGATTTCGCGTGCCCAGCTCCCTATTTTTGCAATCTCCTGCGCTTTAGTAAGATTAAACTCACTTTCGCGCAATTCCTCCTCAACCAGTTTGCGTTTGGTAATTTCGGCACCAATGGCAATCAGACCTTTGGCTTTGTTCTGGTCGTCGTAAAGCAGCCGATTTGTCCACGAAATCCACACGATTTTACCATCGGCAAGGATGACCATTTTTTCATGGTTGTGTAGGTGCAGCTTGCGATGCTTCAACTGATTAATTATATCGGAGGGCGATTGATGCTGATCGGGAGAAAGATTAAGAATAGCTGTCAACACCTTATCAAGCGTTTGTTTCCGCTCAGGAGCGCCAAAATATTTTCGCGCAAGCGGGTTCATGTATTCTATCTTTTCGTCGAATAATATTTTGATGATAACGCTACGTGCATTTTCGATGATCTGGCGATAGTCAGAGTTCTCCTTTTGCAGATTTTTCATTGTCACACGCAGCTCTTCTGCCTGATTCCGAAGAACTTTTATCTCTTCTTCCAAGTGCGTATGTTCAAGATTCGTGTGCATCCGATAAGCAAAATGTTTGTTTTTGTAAAAGGCCGCTAAGATAATAATTTATGCCATTAGGCAAATTTGGCGTGGGGATCAGGCCACAAAAAAAGCCCGACAGCACAAGTTCAGACTTGTGCCATCAGGCTCTTGTATTAAATTAAAATGGTATCTATTGTACGATGTAGTTCCAGCCGTAGGTATCTTCATCACGGCCTTCCTGTATCGCGCGCAGCTTGTTGTAAAGTTTGGTGCTAACAGGACCGGCTTTACCGTCTTTGCAGTATTCGTAAATTTTCCCTGTTTGACGATCTACAATCTTGCGGATGGGCGAAATCACGGCGGCAGTGCCACAGGCACCTACTTCGTCAAAATCGCCTAATTCGTCCACAGCCACGTCGCGCAGTTCTACCTTCAAGCCCATATCTGTAGCAAGCTGGCGCAAGCTCATATTGGTGATGGAGGGCAGCACTGACGGTGAGTCAGGAGTAATGTAGCTGTTGCCTTTGATGGCGAAGAAGTTGGCTGGGCCGGCTTCATCAATTAAGGTGCGGTCGGCAGAGGAGCGAAAGATTACGCTTGCGAATCCTTCTTCTTTACCACGTACCAGTGCGCGCAGGCTGGCAGCATAGTTGCCACCCACTTTGATGTGTCCGGTGCCATGAGGTGCAGCTCGGTCGTAGTCGCCGATTATCTGCAGATCGACAGGATTGAAGCCTTCCTTAAAATAAGGGCCAACCGGTCCTACGAAGACCATAAACAGATACTCGCTCGAAGGCTTCACGCCTACCTCGGGGCCAGAGCCGATGAGCAAAGGACGAATATACAGTGAGGCTCCAAATCCAAAAGCCGGAACGTATTTGGCGTTGAGTTTTACAACTTTTACAATTGCTTCTTTAAAAAGTTCTGAGGGAACTTCGGCCATCATTACGCCCTGAGCTGAGCGCTGCATACGTTTGGCGTTTTCTTCCCAGCGAAACAAACGTATCTTGTTGTCCTCGCCTCTGAAAGCTTTCATTCCTTCAAAAGCTTCCTGCCCGTAGTGCAAAGCAGTAGCTGCCATGTGCAGATTGATGTACTCGGAAGATGACACTTCCACCTCTCCCCATTGTCCGTTGCGATTGTAACAGCGCACGTTGTAGTCGGTTTTAAAGTAGCCGAATGGTAGGTTTTTCCAGTCTATATCCATTATGTTTCTTTTTATGGTGTGATAAAATAATGTTTTGCTAAAATAGAAAAAAATGTTTCCTTCAGAAGTTCTTTCTTTTTCGCATCCTGTTAGTTATGATCGCAAAATATTAAGACCTAAAATCGGGTATGCAAACCTCGTTAATAAAAACCAGATACAGCGCCTCTTTCAGCTACAAAACCTTACGCAGCAAAGTTTATCGTGCGAACAGTATATTTTTGTTTTTATCTGAATGAATGGCGAGCAGCTTTTAAAAATTTAATAGGAAAATGGTAGCACCATTAACAACCTGATCCTTCATTCTGCAAATGTTTTTTTTGTCTGGCTTTTATTTTAATTGTCGATTTTATGAAAATTCCATTGTTGATGCAATTACTCGAAGCGCGCCTGGTGTGCGGTGATGCTGATAATCATCACCCCGTTGAGCATGCTTTTGCTTCCGATCTGATGAGCGATGTACTCACGCTGGATGACTGCTGTCCGTTGCTGATCACCGGTTTATCAAATATGCAAACCATTCGCACGGCTGAGATGGCCGATATCCACACGGTGTTGTTTGCGCGTGGCAAAATCGCATCGCCTGAAATGGTTGAGCTGGCGCATCAAAACAAAATGCTGCTGCTCGAAACCTCATTTTCCATTTTCAGAACCTGTGGTATCCTTTATCAAAATGGAGTGAAGCCAGTTTATTAATAAATTTACCTGCATGACTTTTACTTACGACATAGAAGGAGGCAACTTTAGCCGCGCTGGCACCGCCTCGAGCGACATCAAGAAAATGCTCAAACAACTCGATCTGGACTACAACATTATCAAGCGGGTGGTAGTTTCGGTGTACGAAGCCGAAGTGAACATCGTGGCACACGCACGTCAGGGCACGCTTACCGCCGACATTGAAGCCGATCGGATTGTGGTGGTTCTCGACGACCAGGGCCCGGGTATCCCCGACATCGAAGCTGCTATGACAGCCGGGTTCTCGACTGCTTCATCGCGCGTACGCGAAATGGGATTCGGCGCAGGAATGGGTTTGCCCAATATCAAAAAAAATACTGACTCACTCAACATACAAAGTACCGTAGGTGTGGGAACACGCCTCGAAATTGTTGTGAATTTTAAATGAAGAATTCCGATACATCCGCCGACCATAAAATGAGTGATTTTCATCACGGACTGAAAATAGTTGATGACCTTTGCATCGGCTGTTCCAAGTGCATGAACATCTGCCCCACCCATGCCATCCGTGTACGAAACGGAAAAGCACGGCTGATGGGCAACCGTTGTATCGATTGTGGCGAATGTTACAGGATTTGTCCGGTGAGCGCCATCATCATTGAGCAGGACGACTTTAGTCACATCTTTCCGTTTAAATATCGCGTGGCGCTGGTGCCGGCAGTTTTCTTTGCACAATTTCCACCCCAGTATAGTATTGCGCGAATCTATCAGGCACTGCTTGACCTGGGTTTCACGCACGTTTTTGAGATCGAAAACGGAGCCCGCCTTATCCGTCAGGAGACCCGAAACCTGCTGGCCGAAAATGGGGATATAAAACCTTTGATTTCCACTTTCTGTCCCGCCATCGTCAGACTGGTACAGGTAAAATTTCCGGCGCTGGTACACCATCTTATGCTTCTCAAGCCGCCACTCGACGCCGCTGCCATCTGGTTCAGGCATCACCTGGAGCAGCAGGGCGCAACCCGTGAAGAAACAGGTATTTTTTATGTGACACAATGTGCCGCCAAGATTGCTGCCATCAAGAGTCCCGCTGAGGGCGAGGCCTCTCCTATTTCAGGCGTCATCAACATGGATGAGATATATAATAAGGTGTCGATAAAGTTGCAGGCGGATGGAGATTCGGTACAGGTTGTCGAACCAGCTTCGATGCTTGCCGCCGAAGATGTGCTGTGGAGCCTTACCACCGGCGAGTCGAGCCAGATTGCCGGCAAGCGGCTGGCCATTGATGGCGTGCACAACGTCACCAGTTTCCTGGAAAAGCTCGAGCAGGAGGAACATCCGGCTTTTGATTTTCTGGAGCTTCGTGCCTGCGACGAAAGCTGTGCTGGTGGCGTACTTACAACCGAAAACCGGTTTCTCACCGCCGAACGTATGCGCAGTCGCGCCCGCCAATGCGACGTCGCCCCGCTCGAAAAACAACCATCGTCGTTGCTTTATTTCGATCAGGAGATACGTCCGCTGCTCGTCATCGACGAGATAAAACCACGCTCGATGATGAAACTCGACGAAGACATGGGCGAGGCTTTGCGCAAAATGAAACTAATCCGTCAGATCATGCAGATGTTGCCAATGGTGGATTGTGGTGCCTGTGGCTCGCCGGGATGTCAGGCGCTGGCCGAAGACATCGTGCAGGGACGCGGCATGATGGAAAACTGCATCTTTATCCAGCGTCGCTACGAACAAAAAGGAATGCTCAAACCAGAAGTCTCGGCAGAGATTGTGAAGAAAATTTGGGGTGCCAATAAAATTGATAACGAAAACAAATAATTGCAGAAATGACCGTAAAAGATTTAACAGAAGCGCTGGAGCTTAAAGTTTTCAGCGGAGAGCAGGGGCTCGAAAATAAAATCGAGGGAGGCTACACCTCCGACCTGATGAGCGACGTGATGGGACATTGCAACCAAAACGACGTGTGGGTGACACTTCAAACCCATCGCAACATTATGGCCATCGCTTCGCTGCGTGACCTGGCGGCCATCGTACTTGTAAAAGACTTTGAACCCGAAGCCGAAGCCATCAACAAAAGCAACCAGGAGGATATCCCCATTCTGGGGACTTCGCTGGGCGCCTTCGAGATTAGTGGCAAAATTTATGAACTACTGAAGAAAAAGGAATAAAAAATCCAAAAGACAAAAAATAAAAACGAAAGAGAGCTCCCTTCCCCGCGTCGGGGAAGGGTCGTGGATGGGGCAATGGCGGCGAAAAGTCTGAAACAATTGTTGCAAATATTAGCACCTAAATAGATACAATAAATCTCAATATTGAAAACTCAAATATTCAAATGTTGAGTGCTCTGAAAAAGCTCAAAGCAGAAACTGGTTGTTATTTTTGGAATTTATTTGGAACTTGAAATTAGGGTTTTGGAATTTAATCTGGCATCAGTAGTAATTCGTTGAAAGCGGAATTAATAGCTACAAAAGAAACCTCACATGCAAATCTATCGCGCCGACCTTCACACACATACCCTGCTGTCGCCATGCGGCAGTCTGGAGATGAGTCCGCGCACCATTGTTGATACTGCCGCAGCGCGTCGCCTCGATATCATTGGCATCACCGATCACAACAGCACGCGCCACTGCAAGGTAATCCATAAATTGGCTGCTGATCGCAATATCGCTGTGCTTTGCGGTGCGGAGGTCACATCACGCGAGGAGGTGCATTGCCTGGCTTTCATGCCCGACTTTGAGCGGCTCGATCTTTTTGAGAATTATCTCCAGGAGCATTTGCAGGATTTCCCCAACGATCCCGAGGCTTTTGGCGACCAAATCCAAGTGGATGAAAACGAAGACATCATCTATCAGGAAGAACGCCTGCTCATCATGGCCATCGATCAGGACATTGATGAAATAGAACGGCAGGTGCATGCGCTTGGCGGAATCTTCATCCCGGCACACATCAACCGGCCGGCGTTCGGCCTCATTAGCCAACTTGGCTTTGTGCCTCCCGACCTCAACTATGATGCGCTGGAACTTTCGCGACACATCACCACCGAAAATTTTAAAAAAGCCTATCCGGAGCTTGCCGACAAAACTTTTATCAGAAGCTCCGACGCTCATTTCGTTGAAGATATAGGACGCTGTCATACAAAATTTTATCTGGAACAACCTACCTTCGATGAAATCAGGCTGGCGCTTCAAAATGCTCAGGGGCGCTATGTTGCTGCCGAAGAAAAATAATTTCAATCTTATTCATAAAATGAAAGACCTTGCTCTGCATATTCTCGACATCGTGCACAACGCCATCAGCGCCAAAGCTACGCTCATCGGAGTAGATATCCGCGAAAGCGAAGAGGACGATGTTCTAGCACTCACAGTAACCGACAATGGCCGTGGCATACCGGCGGACATGCTTGCAACCGTCACCGATCCATACACCACCACGCGCACTTCCCGCAAGGTAGGCATGGGGCTGCCGCTGCTCCGGCAAAATGCCGAACAAAGTGGCGGAGGCATCTCGGTGGAATCGGAGGTGGGCGTAGGCACCACGGTAAAAGCGTTGTTTGGTTTGAATCACATCGACCGTCCACCGCTGGGAGAAATTAGCGGAGTGATAGTGGATTTGGCAGCGTCGCGGCCGGAAGTCGAATTTGTTTATAGCCACACTACCGCTGTCGATAGTTTTAGTTTTGATACACGCGAAGTAAAAGAGGCGCTCGACGGCATGCCCATGGCCGATGCCAAGATGCGCCGCTACCTCATCAGCATGATCGACGAAAACCTCGAGGAGATAAAGGCGACGCGATAGCTCACGCTTGGCCAGAAATGTGGGCTTTACACAAAATGCTTCTTGATGTTTTTGTTCAAAACATTTTCCATCTTTTATCTTTCAAAATCCTTGGCCCTTATTGCTGATTGATAATTTGTAAGGCCGACAGATGGAATCTTTGCCTTACTTTTGTAAAAAAAAACGGTGAATCTAACTGACAGGATAAACGTATGTAGTAAGCTGGGCGAAATTCTTCGCAATCCCGACGAAGAGAAATTCCGCAGTTTCCGCAAGGAGATCAGCGAGCTGCGCGAACTGGTGGTGGATAGCCGCAACCATAACCCTTGGTTTACGCCCGAAAATGTGCAGCAGGCCTTGCTTGCCATCGGTCAAAGCCTGCACGATAAGAAAATTGAAAAATGGCTCTGCCGCTATCCCAAAGATAAGCTGGAGCCTGCCGACCCAAAAACCATTGCTGTGGTGATGGCCGGCAACATCCCGCTGGTGGGTTTCCACGATTACCTTTCGGTGATGGTTACCGGCAACCGCTTTCTGGGCAAACTCTCGGGCAGCGACGACCGGCTGCTGCCGCTCATCCATCGCTTTATCGAAAAGATAGAGCCGGAATTCAAAGGCATGGCCACTTTTACTGACAGTTTCCTGAAAGATTTTGACGCCGTAATTGCCACTGGCAGCAACAACACAGCTCGTTATTTCGATTTTTATTTTAAAAAATATCCCCACATCATCCGCCACAACCGCAATGGAGTGGCTGTGCTGACTGGCCGGGAAAGCATTGATGAACTGACCCAACTTGGGCACGACATCTTTGGGTATTATGGCCTGGGCTGTCGCAATGTTTCAAAACTTTATGTTCCGGAAGGTTACAACTTCGATTTGTTTTTTGAATGCATCAAAGAATTTTCAAGCGTAATCTCCAACCACAAATACCACAACAACTACGACTACAGCAAGTCGGTTTTTCTGGTCAACCGGCAGCCGCACCTCGACAACGGGTTTTTGTTGCTGCGCGAAGAGGCCGCCATTGCCTCACCGGTAGCCGTGCTTCATTACGAAAAGTATGCAAGCCTGTCGGCAATAAAACAACAGCTTACGCAGATGGAGGATCAGATACAATGTGTGGTGAGCATCGACAACGAAATGCCACAGGGATTACCGCCCGGAAGAAGCCAGTTCCCTGAGCTTTGGGATTATGCCGACGGCGTGGACACGGTTGATTTTTTGATAAATCTCGAATAACTTTTTAAAACATAGTTGGTTTTTACAAATTAATAATTACTTTTGCCGGCCGAAAATAATAGATATTAAACATGAAACAAGGAATTCATCCAAAAGAATACAGACCTGTAATTTTTCAGGATATGTCGAATGGTTACACTTTTATGTCCCGCTCCACAGCGGCTACGCGTGAAACCATCAAATGGGAAGAAGACGGAAAAGAGTATCCGTTGATCAAACTTGAAATTTCGCACACCTCGCACCCTTTCTTCACCGGAAAGATGAAGCTGGTGGATACGGCAGGTCGTGTGGATAAATTCAAGAACAGGTACAAAAACCACCTCGAGAAGAAATAAGGATCGCATCCTTTTGAAATAAAAAAAGCTTTCGCCAAACGGTGAAGGCTTTTTTCGTTTGCCTAAATGGCCAAGTCAGAAGAGAGCATAATCTATTTTACGATCAGCTTTTGTGACCACGCATTTTGGGCGGTAACGATTTTTATAAAATAAACTCCTGGTTTGTAGTTTTGTAAATCAATTTCGTTGGTTGACTCAACAAACTTTTGGTGAAGCATCAACTGTCCCTTCAGGTCAAATATCCACACCATGGTTTCTTCGGTAGTATTCAGAAAAACCCTTTGGGCAGCCGGGTTGGGGTGCAGACTGACTTTTGCAACAGCAGGTTTTTCATTCACAGCCAACAATACATCATCGGGCGTGATGATTCCTGTGGTGTCGCCATTTTTCACATATCCTTCAATCTGGTAGTAATCGTAAATTACAACATCCTCAAGTTTTCTGGCTGTTTGCCCTAATCCGCTGGCGTAAGCGCTGCCATTAAAAGAACCAAATTCCCAAAAAACATTCAGCATAATTTCAGTGCCTTCTTCGCATTTTACAAGCAATACCGGATCGTCCTGGAACGAGTAATTTGCAATTGACACAACATCAGCAAGCAGCGTCGATCGAACCTGGTGCATCTCCAAAAAAAGATGATAAGGCGCCTGATTACACATGTGGTTAAATCCCTGGTCATCAGCACATACGTCATACAAGGTTCCCGGAAGCTGGTTGGCTATAAATGTTGGCGTGTCGTAGTAACTCCTGGTTATGTCCTGAACGTTCAAATAACCCAACCCAAGATGTTTTTTAATAATATGCTGGCCAAAGGTGACCGAGCTGTCGGTTACTGCTTTTGAGGTAATGCGCACCTTCAGGGTATAATAATCCGAATTCGGAGGTGGGAAAGAATCATCGCCATCTAAGCCCGCATATTGGAAAACATCCCCCACTTCGATGTCGAATATTTCCCAGAAACCGGGAGGCGTAACGCCCACATCCCAGGTTTGCGTTTTCATCCCTATCAGGTTAAAGCTCTGCTCAGGTTCATTTGGTGAAGGGAAGCCCAGGATTCCATAATTTTTTGAAAGCATGACCTCCCTCCCATCGGAAAGCGAAATTGTTTTCACAGAATCATAAACTGCCGGGAACGTTTCCTGCCACCCGACGGAGGAAATCTGTGCAGTAATATTATGAAGGGTATCAAATAGCCACGATTGGTTTAGCGAAGCTTTAGAATGAATCACAAAACTCACTGTGTCGAAAAACCAATAGCGCCCATTGTCGAGCTGATGGACTTCCTTAGCAAAAAGCCCCTGAACATCCGAATGGTAATACGCATTAAAATCATAGTTAAAGCATGGAACCGGATCGTAGCAAGTGTCGCAAAATTGGACGGTGGTATTTAAATAATAGAGCGGATGCCCCGCGGCCACAGACGCAGAATCGGTTTTTACGGTACGCGCAATCAGACCTGGATCGTCACCAGAATAAAAGTAGGTGTACTCCGGATTTACGACCTGCCAGTTTTGACCGATAAGCGCCACAGGCAGCAGAAGCAACAGAAGAATGGTAAGGTTTTTCATGATCTTCGTTTTTTGTTATTAATTTTTGTAAAATTTGAATTGTAGCAAATTTAGATAATAGTTTTTCACCCCCCCCTTTTTAACATTTATTAAGAAAATAAATCCATTCCATTTCTGATTGCACTGAAAATAGAAATCTCAGAAATGATATTTATTTCGACTATAATTAACAGAAATTGAAGATTGTGTGCAGGTAGGTTTAGAAAGCTTTTTACGTAATCGTGCTGAAGCACAATCCCTCCCCCTCCTCCACTCGCGCAGGCCGGCATGCTGCATTAAATTTTAATACCTTTGCATGTCACTTACGTGATAAGATTTTAAAACAAAGAAATCTCTGCAAGATGAACTATATTCTTTTTGATGACTATTCGCGCAACCACCTGTTGCCACTAACATTTACACGTCCCGTTGCCGAGCTGCGCGTGGGCATCACCACCCTGCGCGAGAAATGGGAGAAGCTGCTAAAAGCCAAAACATCAACGCTTACGGAGCCTTACCTGCAACTGAAATATCCATTAAAAAAGGACAAAGACACCACTTTGATCAACGCTTCAGTATTGCCCACGCCCGCACTCGTAAAGCGTATCCTTAAGCTGGAGCCTGACCAGGCGTTGGTGAGCGACCTTAAAACCGTGGCCCGCCGCATGGATTTGCAGAAACTCGAATTTTCGTCAGAAACTGACGATGAAACCTGTACCAAAACATTTCTCGACGAACCTTGTCAGAAAATTGAATATCCCTGGGATATTTTTGCCATGAATGGCGAAGCCATCGAAGCCGATTTTGCGCAAGCTGTAAAAGGGCAAAAGTCGCAGAAACCGGATGCTTCCAATGTGATCATCGGCAAAGGCAAGCTATTTATCCACCAGGACGCCAAAGTATTTGGCGCCACCATCAACACGAGCACCGGCTCGGTGTATATCGGCAAGGGCGCCGAAGTGATGGAAGGCGCAATGATTCGTGGCCCGTTTGCGCTGTGCGATCATTCAACACTGAAAATGGGCGCCAAAATTTATGGTTCAACCACCATTGGTCCGCACTGCAAGGTGGGCGGAGAACTGAACAACGTGGTGATTTTTGGTTATACCAACAAAGCACACGATGGATTTATCGGCAACTCGGTAATTGGCGAATGGTGCAACATTGGCGCCGACACCAACTCCTCCAACCTCAAAAATACCTACGACGAAGTGCGCGTTTGGAGCTATCCCAACCAAACATTTGTGGCTACTGGCAAGCAGTTTTGCGGCCTCATTATGGGCGACCATTCCAAGTGTGGCATCAACACAATGTTTAATACCGGAACGGTGGTGGGCGTGAGCGCCAATATTTTCGGGGCAGGATTTCAGCGTCAATTTATCCCTTCGTTTTCATGGGGCGGCACAGCAGGATTCAAACCTTACAATATCGACAAAGCGCAACTAGTGGCAAGCCGCGTTTACAAACGCCGCGACATCAGCTACACCGATGCCGACAAGAAAATCATGGCTTATCTCAAAGAACTTACCGAGAGCGGAAAACCTTTTTAACAATTAGCGGTTTGGGTGGTAGCTTTCAAAATAGCGTTTGCCAATATTTCCGAGAAAAGTTTAATGGAATGCAGATTGCTAAAGGAAGGTTTGGTAAAAAATCAAATTTCAAAATATTAACACTAGGATATCCTTTATCAGCCATTTACAAACTGACACCAACAATTGTTGCCGATTGAAGGTGGTTGATAGAAATCCCTTTTCCTAACACATTGACGCAGAAGACAAAAAATATATGATTGATAAAATAGAGATCAAAAGCCCGCGATTTACTGACATCATCGAGAACGACGCGGAATTTATCCCGTTGCTTTCGCGGGAAGACGAAGAGATTATGAATTCCGAGGAGGTACCCAAAGTGCTTTCGATACTTCCACTTCGTAACACGGTACTTTTCCCGGGCGTGGTGATTCCCATCACGGTGGGGCGCGACAAAAGCATACAGCTCATCCGCGAAGCTTATCAGTCCAAGAAACCCATCGGCGTGGTAGCACAAAAAGATCCCGAAGTGGACGATCCCACCAAGGACGACCTGTATCAGATTGGCACCATGGCCACCATCATGCGCATTTTGCAGATGCCAGACGGCAACACCACGGTGATCATCCAGGGCAAAAAACGCATCATGATCAACCAAATGGTGACCGATCAGCCCTATTTCATCGCGCAGGTGAGCACCTTCGAGACGGCAGGACGCCCCAGCGAGGACGAGAATTTCCACGCGTTGATCTCTTCACTCAAGGATCTATCGATACAAATCATTAAGCTTTCGCCGAATATTCCAAGTGACGCTGCCTTTGCCATCAAAAATATCGAAAGCACCGTGTTTCTGGTCAACTTTGTTTCGAGTAATCTTAATATTGAAATTGCTGAAAAGCAAAAGCTGCTGGAGGTTTCGGAACTGAACGAGCGCGCACACAAAGTACTGGAGGCGCTGAGCAAGGAAAAACAGATGCTCGAACTGAAAAACAAAATTCAGGACAAGGTAAAGGTTGACCTCGACAAGCAACAGCGCGACTACATTCTGAACCAACAGCTCAAAACGATACAGGAAGAACTGGGAGGAACATCGCAGCAGCAGGAAATTGAAGAGCTACGCGAAAAAGCCAAAACCAAAAAGTGGTCGAAAGAGGTGGCGGAGACTTTTGAAAAAGAACTGCTAAAACTCCAGCGCATCAACCCCAACGCCATGGATTATTCCATACAGCTCAACTATCTGGAAACGCTGGTGGAGCTGCCGTGGAACGAATTTACAAAAGATAATTTCGACCTGAAGCATGCCCAAAAGGTACTCGACGAGGATCATTATGGCTTGGAAAAGGTAAAAGAACGCATCATCGAATATCTGGCCGTATTGAAATTGAAAGGTGATATGAAGTCGCCAATCATCTGTCTGGTTGGCCCTCCGGGCGTCGGAAAAACTTCGCTCGGAAAATCGATAGCACGGGCGGTGGAGCGCAAATACATCCGCATGTCGCTGGGCGGCCTGCGCGACGAAGCCGAAATCCGTGGCCACCGCAAAACATACATCGGCGCCATGCCCGGACGTATCATCCAAAGTTTGCGCAAAGCAAAGGCCTCCAATCCCGTGTTTGTGCTCGACGAAATCGATAAAGTTCTGGGTGCCACCCACAGCGGCGACCCTTCGGCAGCGCTTCTCGAAGTGCTCGACCCGGAGCAAAACACGACTTTCTACGACAACTTCCTGGAGATGGAGTACGACCTTTCGCGCGTACTTTTTATCGCAACTGCCAACACGCTCTCATCGGTGCATCCTGCCTTGCGCGACCGGATGGAAATAATTGACATCAGCGGATATCTGCTCGAAGAAAAAGTGGAGATTGCCAAACGTCACCTCATCCCCAAACAATTGGCCGAGCATGGCGTAAAACGTTCCCAAATCACCTTTACAAAGGGGATTATCGAAAAGGTAATCGAAAACTACACCCGCGAATCGGGTGTGCGCTTACTCGAAAAACATATTGCCAAACTCATCCGTGGCAAAGCCCGTTTCATTGCCGAGGGCGAAGAATATTCCAAAAAAGTTACTGAAGAGGATTTGCAAAAAAGCTTGGGTGCTGCCCGTTTCGAGCGCGAACGCTCCATCAGCAATGATGTGGCCGGCGTGGTTACGGGTCTGGCCTGGACAGCAGTAGGCGGCGAAATATTATTCATCGAGTCGAGCATCAGCCCTGGCAAAGGCAACCTCACCCTCACCGGCAATCTGGGCGACGTGATGAAAGAATCGGCCACGATTGCCTTCGAATGGATAAAAGCGCACGCCGATGAGCTCGAAATTCCGGCCGCTGTGTTTCGCAATTACAACCTGCACATCCACATCCCCGAAGGTGCCACGCCCAAAGATGGCCCCTCGGCAGGCATCACCATGCTCACCGGATTGGCGTCGCTATTTACACAGCGCAAAGTGCGCAACAAAATTGCCATGACCGGCGAGATCACCCTTCGTGGCAAAGTACTTCCGGTGGGAGGCATCAAGGAAAAAATCCTTGCTGCCAAGCGCGCAAAAATCACCGACATCATCATTTCCAGAGAAAACGAAAAAGACATCAACGAGATCAGCAGTAAATATCTCGAAGGGGTGACGTTTCATTATGTGGACAACATGCGTCAGGTGCTGAAATATGCGCTGCTTGACGAAAAGGTGGAGAATCCTGTAAAGTTTAAATTTATTAATCATCCATCTTAAAAACCAACTCCAATGACCGACACAAGACGCCGCAGGCTTTTAAATAAAACGATGGCCTATTTCCGCAACTACCGCTGGGCTGCCAGGCTCACCGGTTTCCTGGGGCTGGTGTTGATCATCTCGTTTATGTTCGGTCAGGGTTTTGCGATGTTGCGCACAGCACAAGCTTCTTTTGAATTATTGCTTCTGCTAACGCTTATCTCTTTATCGCTCGTCGGTTACTTTGTAGGATGGCTTATCGAAATTGCCGGCGGGGTGTTGCTTACGCTGGCTGGTTTAATCATCGCATTATTCACAGCTTTTTCACCGGTTTTCGGAACTGCACAATACGTGCTGTTGCTTTCGCTGCCACTGCTCATCCCCGGTATTTTTTACCTTCTTTCGTGGTACAACAAAATTAGAAGGCGGGAGCTGGGGATATAGATGTCACGCTGCCTATAAGGGACGCCGTTACGACGGGATTTCATCCGACGGATCGGGGGCACTATCCGGACGATGGTTGCTGTCGATTACCTGATTGGTTTTATCTCTTTCGCGCAGGTCGCGCAGACCAAAATCGAGCGGACGGTTTTTGTCACCAGCCATGTAAATAGTTTGTGTTGGGAAAGCGAAGTCGATACCAGCGGCATTGAAACGACTGACGATATCGAAATTCAGTTTCTCAGAGAAATCCATAAATTTCCAGTAATCCGGCGGGAAATACCAATATACCACCATAATATTGAATGCATTGCTTTTGAGCTCGTTGAAATAAACCCTGGACGGAAAATCAGCACGCATCCCTTCATGATTACGAAGGAGTTCTTTGATGATATTAATACCTTCCTGAATTTTCGCAGGCGGTGTGTCGTAAGTCACCGTTACATTCATCTGGCGTTTTATGTAGGGTCGTTTACCAATATTCTGAATGGTTCGGTTTGCAAGTTCGCCGTTAGGTATCGTCACCAGGTGGCCGTCGAGCGTGCGTATGCTGGTGCTGCGCAAGCCAATACTTTCCACGGGGCCGTCAAATCCATCCACCACAATCCGGTCGCCGATATCGAATGGCTTGTCGCCGGCAATTACAAACGAACCGATAAAATGCTTCAATG
Source organism: uncultured Lentimicrobiaceae bacterium (assembly GCA_964612515.1). Classification (GTDB taxonomy): domain Bacteria; phylum Bacteroidota; class Bacteroidia; order Bacteroidales; family 4484-276; genus SABY01. The sequence continues at coordinate 28,836 of CAZTCX010000012.1, forward strand.
TATCCTGCGCCGCAAGTGCTATTGCCAAACTACCAATACCCAACCCTGCGACAATAGTGGTGATGGATTTATCGCTCAAAATCTGGATGATCTGCAAAAAAATCAGGATAACCACCAGCGCTTTCAGCGTTTTGCGGATCACCGGCATAAACATCATATTGAGCGACGAAGATTGTCGCCGCGCGATGAGCTTCTCAAACCACAGGGCGGGTACTTCTACCAATTGATAAACGAAATATCCAATGGCAATCACCATGAGTATTTCACGGCTGGTGACAATTACGTCGTCGTACTTTTCCGGGAAACTCAACAGGCTCAGCCCCACTATCAATCCGAAACTCAATAATAATACGGTAGCCGACTTAGCAATGGCTTCCAAAATACCGGCGGACAATGAATTGTCGGCGATTCGTTGTTGTTTCGACAAGCGACCGATTATTGTCTGAACAATTTTGCCAATAAAATACAAGGCGATCAACGTGCCCACAAGCACCAGATAGCGCTGAAGGTCATTGCTATTGCTCACTTTATCAAACCAGAGTTCTAATTTTTCCATTTTTTAAAACTTAAATCCTATTCGAAATTGAAATTTTGAAATTTCATTTTTATTAAAAAGGTCAGGCCAAAATTAAATTTGAAATTTCAAAATTACCACTCTTTACGGACTCTTCAGGCATCCAAACAAGCTAATTCCTTTTTGTTAAAAATTGATTACTATCCGACCTGACGGCATTATCTATAGGAGCTCATAAAAATTTTTAAAGGGAAAATGATTGGATTCTGATGTCGCCCCGTGAATTACGTCCTACCATGCAACCGCAAGCTGAGGTGCATTCTTCGCGGTCAGGCAGCTTTTACGGTGTGACTGGAACCTGAAAGGAAATTTCGGGTTTTGGAATTTAAAAGAAGAAAATTACGCGGTGATTTCTTCAAAATCCACTTCGTGATGGTGGCGGTGCTTGTTGTCGCAGCTTTCGTCGCTGCTCTTGCCGCAGCTACAGCCGATGCGCTGCCCCGTGTCGGGGTCAACACTGCCACAGGATTTTTGAAATTCGCCACCTTTTTTCAGGAACATTTTGATGGCGATGCCTGCAATGGCCAGACCTACTAGTATAATGGAGAGAATGAGGAGCTTGAGCATGATAAAAAAATTGTTTTAGATTTTAGGCTAACAACCCGCCAATCACAATGTTTATTGCTTTTGCCAAATAAAAAAAGATTACACTTTATCACGCCGAAGCTCGTAGCAAATAAGTGCAGCGGCAATGGAAGCATTGAGCGATTCAGGGCCGCCGGGTCTCCAGGCAGGGATGTGCAGCCTTCGGGTGATGAAATTTTCTATTTCAGGCCGGATGCCATGCGACTCGCTTCCGATTACAAAAACGCCTTTCCCACCAAACTCCATTTCCGGCAAAGATTCACCTGATAGCATCGCACCTACAACAGGAACATCGTCGGGAAGCTGCTGTAAAAATTCAACTACATCCACATAAAAAACATTCATTCTGAAAAGCGATCCCATCGTGGCCTGCACAACTTTTGGATTGAATAACTCCACGCAATCGCTGGAGCAGACGACATTGCGTAAGCCAAACCAATCGGCGGTGCGCAATATGGTGCCCAGGTTACCCGGATCGGAAATACCGTCGAGCATCAAAACGTAATCCGCCAAAATATCGGCGCCGGCAGCCGCATCGTTGGGCATACGCACCACGGCTAGCACGCCGGGAGCTGTGGTAAAAGTAGTCAGCCGCCCAAGATCTTTATCAGACCCGGTTTGCAATGGAACGTATTCCGGCACCAGTTTCCGGTTATCGGCAAGCCATTCTGTGGTAGCAATTACTTCCGAAATCTGCCATGTGCTACCGGCCAACTCCTCCATCATCCGCGTGCCTTCAACGATAAACATCCGATGCTGCTGCCGGTACTTCTTCTGATGGAGTTGTCGAATGAATTGTATTTTATTTTTGGAAAGCATAAATTGCTGGTTGGATATTCGGCAAAATTACTGCAAAAATCTGTGGTTCATCTTATCTCCTGATTGAAGAAACTTTAGTTAAGATTTTGATCAAAATCACAGACCAAGTGTTGGATGAATTTTCCCGTAAGGAATTAAGAAGATAATAGATGCAGGTTTTTAGATATTTTTGCAACCGAAATTTTACTTGGGAGCGCTGGAGCGTAAAAAATTCAATCATTGACATAGATCATCATTTTGAAAGCAATGTGTCAACAATTGGTTATTAATGTACTGACATACCAAAACAATAATGAACCCAGCCTCACGGGAATGGATTTAATTCATAATATTGCACACTTTTTTAAGGAACCAATCAGATACTATTTGATTTTACAATATGTCGAAAAAAATTAACATTAAAAAAGGTTTCAACATTCCGCTGGCCGGAGAAGCCGAGAAGAACATCACCGATTTAGAGGTTGCGCACTATGCGATCAAACCGATAGATTTTGTGGGTGTTTTTCCAAAACTTCTGGTACATGAAGGTGACAAAGTTCTGGCAGGCAGCGCATTGTTTTTTGATAAATACCGTGAGAATATCCGCTTTACCTCGCCGGTAAGTGGCACGGTGAAAGAAATCAGACGCGGCGCAAAACGCGTTCTTCTTGAAATTACTATCGAAGCCGACGGGATACTGGAATTTGTCGATTTTGGCAAAGCCGTCCCTGCAAGCCTTACCCGCGAAAAGGTAGTTGAGAAACTGCTCGAAAGCGGCGTCTGGCCTTTCATCAGGCAGCGCCCTTATTCTGTTATCGCCAATCCCGCCGACAACCCCAAAGCGATTTTCATTTCCGGGTTTGATACACATCCGCTGGCTCCGGATTATAATCTGATCGTTGGAGGGCAAGGTGCTAATTTCCAGGCTGGTCTCGACGCACTTAAAAAACTAACCACTGGAATCGTTCATCTGAATCTGCAGGAGGGAACAAAACCTTCTGACGTTTTTACCAACGCCAAAAACGTTCAGATCAACTGGTTTGCAGGGCCACATCCGGCAGGAAACGTTGGCACGCAAATCAATAAAATTGATCCTATAAATAAAGGTGAAGTGATTTGGCATCTGCGTCCGCAGGAGGTCATTACCATTGGCCGGCTTTTTAACGAAGGTCGTTTCAATGCCGAGCGCATCATTGCACTCACCGGATCAGAAGTACTCAAGCCGCGCTACATCCGCACGCGTTTGGGCGCCACCATTGACGGCATGATCCGCAACAACGTAAACTCGGGCAAGGTTCGCTACATCAGTGGCAATGCGCTTACCGGGCGCAAGATTGACAGCCACGGCTTCGTTGGCTTTTATGATGCGCAGGTTACCGTGCTGCCCGAAGGCGATTACTACGAGCTGCTTGGCTGGGCGCTGCCCGGAATAGGAAAATTCAGCTTCTCGGACGCTTTCCCTAATTTCCTTAACGGAAAAAATAAAAAATATCAGCTCGACACCAACATGCATGGCGGGCATCGCGCCTTTGTAATGACAGGTCGCATGGAGAAAGTTTTTCCTTTTGATATCTACCCGTTGCAACTTATCAAATCCATCATGGTGGAAGATATTGATGAGATGGAGAAACTCGGCATCTACGAGGTGGACGAAGAGGATTTTGCTTTGATCGAATACATCGACACCTCCAAAACTGAAATTCAGACCATCGTGCGCCAGGGCATCGACCTGATGAGAAAAGAAATGAGCTAACCGACTTAATAATTTGTAGATAATGAATGGCTTAAGAAAATTTATTGATAACATCAAACCGCAATTCGAAAAGGGCGGCCGGTTCTCATACCTGCACAGCACTTTCGATGCTTTTGAGACTTTTCTGTTTGTGCCCAATCACACCACACGGCTGGGCAGTCATATCCGCGACTACATCGACATGAAGCGTACGATGAGTTTCGTGGTGATAGCGCTTCTTCCTGTCCTACTTTTCGGGATGTGGAATGTGGGTTACCAGCATTTCCTTTCGATGGGCGAAGATGCCACGTTATGGGGAAATTTCTGGTTTGGATTCGTAAAGGTGCTGCCGATCGTGGTAGTGTCGTACGGTGTGGGTCTGGGCATCGAGTTTGTCTTTGCACAGATACGCGGCCACGAAGTTAACGAAGGCTTTTTGGTTTCCGGAATGCTCATCCCGCTCATCCTTCCTCCTGATATTCCTTTGTGGATGGTTGCAGTAGCTACAGCTTTTGCCGTAATTATCGGCAAGGAAGTTTTTGGAGGTACCGGTATGAACATTCTCAATCCCGCGTTGACGGCACGTGCATTTTTGTTTTTCGCCTATCCACAGGATATGTCGGGCGACAAAGTATGGATAGCCGATCAAGGCGACGCCATGTCAGGGGCTACCCCGCTTGGCAATTTGCTTACAGGTCACATGCCCACCGCTTCAGCCTCCGATATGTTCTGGGGATTTATTCCAGGTTCCATTGGCGAGACCTCCACTTTCCTAATCCTTATCGGCGCGCTATTCCTCATCATCACAGGCGTTGGTAGCTGGCGCATCATGTTGTCAGTATTTGCCGGCGGCTTCGGCTTGGCAGCTCTTTTCTGGGCTATTGCTCCTTATGTTGCTCCTGACAACGCTTACATGGCGATGCAGCCGTGGTATCATCTCATCATAGGTGGTTTTGCATTTGGTGCTGTGTACATGGCTACCGATCCGGTGACCGCTGCACAAACCAACCGTGGCAAATGGATTTATGGTGTGCTGATCGGAGTAATGGCGGTGCTCATCCGCGTGCTCAATCCGGCCTATCCCGAGGGCATGATGCTGGCCATCCTGCTGCTCAACGTATTTGCGCCGCTCATCGACCATTATGTGGTAGAAGGCAACATCAAGAAACGCTTGAAACGTATTCCGGTGAAAGCCTAACCGATCCGGGGACTATATTTTGTAAATCATCAGTAATCAATAAAAAGATCAGTTTATGTTTTCAAATAAATATATTTTCACCTACGCCTCTGTGATGGTAATCCTGGTGGCAGCCATTCTCTCTTCGGCGTCGATGCTGCTCAAGCCCTACCAGGAGGCCAATGTGAAAGCTGAGAAAATTCAGGGAATCCTGGCTTCTGCCAGTGTGGAGACCAATCGCGATGACGCCCAAAAGACCTACCAGCGCTACGTCGTTGAAGAGCTGGCAGTGGATGCGGAGGGCAACGTGGTAAGTCTTTATCGCAACGATTCGCTGATAGAAGGCAAGGTCAGACCTTTTGATATCGATATAAAACAAGCGCTCGCGCTCAAACAGTCCGCAGAAACTGGCGAATCAAAAGAAACCGCAGTTTGGCCAATCTTCATACTCGACAAAGACGGCGAGCGGTTCTATATTGTTCCGTTGCGTGGCGTCGGACTATGGGGACCCATTTGGGGAAACATTGCCTTCAAAAGCGATTTCAATACCATTGCCGGAGCCACTTTCGATCATAAAGGCGAAACCCCCGGACTTGGCGCCGAAATCAATACACCCAGATTTGAAGATGAATTTAAAGGCAAAACAATCTTCAACGAGCAGGGCGAATTTGTTTCCGTAAATGTAGTAAAAGGTGGAGCCGAACCCAACGCACCGCATGCTGTGGATGCCGTTTCCGGTGGCACCATTACCAGCAACGGCGTAAAAGATATGCTCCTCAACGGACTGGATAATTATGTTCCTTACATCAAGAAAAACATCAACAATGTCAAATAGAGAACCATTATTTTCAGCTAAAAATAGGCGGCTGGTTACGGCGCCACTGGGCAAGGAAAACCCCATCACCGTTCAGGTGCTTGGTATTTGTTCTGCACTCGCGGTAACCGTAAAACTGGAGCCGGCCTTCGTAATGACCATTTCTGTAATCGCCGTACTTGCCATTGGGAATGCGGTGATATCAATGCTGCGCAAAACTATCGCACCGCGAATCCGTATCATTGTGCAATTGGTGGTAATTGCTGCACTGGTAATCCTTGTGGATCAGGTACTGAAAGCTTTCGTTTACGACGTTAGCAAACAACTTTCGGTATTCGTGGGTCTTATCATCACCAACTGTATCATCATGGGACGTTTCGAAGCTTTTGCCATGAGCAACAAACCCTGGCCTTCGTTTCTCGATGGTGTGGGCACTGCTACCGGCTACGGCATCATCCTCATCATTGTGGCATTTTTCCGCGAACTGCTTGGCTCCGGTTCCGTCTGGGGTTACCAGGTTACACCGCAGTTTCTGTACGATTGGGGATACAAGGACAATGGCCTGATGATATTGCCGCCGGGTGCGCTTATCGTTATTGGCATCATCGTGTGGGCACAGCGCACGCGCGACAAATCACTCGTCGAAAATTAACGGTAGCTTTTTTTAATAGCTAATATTTTAAAGATAACGATCAAAAAATCATCATAATGGAAAATCTGATCAGCATATTTGTAAAATCCATCTTTGTCGATAACATGATTTTTGCCTACTTCCTTGGGATGTGTTCCTATCTGGCAGTATCAAAAACTGTAAAGACATCAATGGGACTGGGCATTGCCGTAGTATTTGTACTGGCTATCACCGTGCCGGTTGACTACCTTCTGAATAAGTACCTGCTGTTGCCGGGAGCATTGACATGGCTTAGCCCTGAACTCGTCGATGTTGACCTGAGCTTTTTGAGTTTCATCATGTTTATTGCTGTCATTGCTTCGATGGTGCAACTTGTAGAGATGATAATCGAGAAGTTTTCGCCGGCATTGTATTCGTCGTTGGGAATCTTTCTGCCCCTGATTGCCGTAAACTGCGCCATCCTGGGCGGTTCGCTATTCATGCAGGAGCGCGACTACGCCAACGTTGCCGAGGCTACATCTTTCGGTTTGGGATCAGGCGTAGGTTGGCTTTTGGCTATTGTAGGTATTGCCGCTATCCGCGAAAAGATAAGGTACAGCAACGTTCCTGCTCCACTGCGCGGGCTGGGCATCACTTTTATCATCACCGGACTGATGGGGATTGCCTTTATGAGCTTTATGGGCATCAAGCTGTAACAGCCAGTGAATACTTTTTTATTAATAAATAAATGATAACCTTTAAAATAATCATGAATATGATATTAGCAACTGGAATTGGTGGGGTAATGGGTATCAGCATCGCCATCTTCCTGGCCGTCATCATCCTGCTGGTGGGCATCCTGGTTTATGCACGAAAAAAGCTAATGCCACAGGGCAAAGTGAATATCACCATCAATGAGGAGAAACAACTGGTGGTTGACCCGGGCAGCACACTGCTCTCCACACTCGCAAACCACGAAATCTATCTTCCATCAGCTTGCGGCGGCGCTGGAACCTGCGCCATGTGCAAATGCCAGGTACTCGAAGGTGGTGGCAGTATTTTACCTACCGAGGTGGGTTATTTTACGCGTAAAGAACAAATGAGCAACTGGCGCCTGGGCTGCCAGGTGAAAGTGCGTGAAGATTTGAAGATACATGTCCATCCCGAAATTTTTGGTATTAAGAAATGGGAATGTGAAGTGGTTTCTAACAAGAACGTCGCTACTTTTATTAAAGAATTTGTGGTGAGATTGCCTGAAGGCGAAAACCTCGACTTCAAATCGGGTGGCTACATCCAGATTGACGTGCCGACTATCGAAGTGGATTTTAAAGACATGGAGATAGGTGAAAAGTACCGCGGTGAGTGGGATAAATTCAAGATGTGGGATTTGAAGATGAAAAATTCAGAGCCTGTTTTCAGAGCTTACTCCATGGCCAACCACCCTGCCGAAGGCGACATCGTGATGCTCAACATCCGTATCGCAACGCCTCCCTTCGATCGCAAAGCAGGTGGGTTTATGAAGGTAAACCCCGGCATCTGTTCGTCCTACATCTTCTCGCGCAAGCCCGGCGACAAGGTAACGATATCAGGCCCTTACGGTGAATTTTTCATCAAACCAACCAACAAAGAGATGATGTTTATCGGTGGTGGTGCGGGAATGGCACCAATGCGCTCACATATCTTCCATCTTTTCCAATCTGAAAAAACAAAACGTAAAGCTACCTTTTGGTATGGCGGACGTTCTTTGCGTGAGCTATTTTATGTAGATCAGTTTGAAAAGATTGCAGAAGAAAACGACAATTTCACTTTCAACATAGCACTTTCAGAACCGCTCAAAGAAGACAACTGGAGTGGCTACACCGGATTTATCCATCAGGTTATTCTGGACAATTATCTGAAAAATCATCCCGAGCCAGAGGAAATCGAATATTATATCTGCGGGCCTCCCATGATGAACGCCGCCGTTATAAAAATGCTCGACGACTATGGCGTACCGGCCGAAAACATCGCATTCGACGATTTTGGTGGGTAGAGATTAGAAAACAAAAATGATATTGAGGCGTCCTTTATGGACGCCTTTATTTTTTTGCAGATGATTCTGTCTTGAGAGGAATGTAATATGGATAGGAAAGTGACTACGAGAAGGACGCACAGACGTTGGCGAGAGACCGGTTACCGAGTCGCCCAATTCATCAGTCAGGTTCGTGCTGGATTTGGAGGTGTCGGCAAGCAATTGCCGGTTATGGTTTTTAAAATAAATGGATCAAACGCAAAAGCTCAAAACGAACTATTTCTCGTCAAATAACTTTTCTGCCAGATCATCTGCCCAATTAACGATCTTGTCGCGGTCAGCATCTGAAAGCCTGGCGGATGGATGCAGCGGAATATAAATAGGTAGCGGCATATCGCCAAGTTCTACTTCATCCGAAATATCATCCAGGGCATCTAATTGTTTCATTAAATCAATGCTCTCCCAGTTGCTGAAATCGAGATGGTGACGGCCTTCCCTCACATCCTTGGCTAACAACCATGATACGGGTGCAACACGCGCATACCATGGATAATTCGTTTCCTGCGAATGGCAATCATAACATGCGTTGCGCAGCATGGTTTCGATCTCCGCAGGAACTTCATTGGCTACGAAAAAATCATATCCTGCTGGCGGGTTGTTGGCTGGCCGGTTAGCTGGAATAAACTGAATAACAACCAAAACTGCGAACAGAACAATCACGGAGATTATAAATGGTTTTCTCATCTCTACTTCATCATTTCATCAACAGTAGTTTTTGCCCATTCTTTCAGTCTTACTGACTCTTCTTGCGTGAGCGCCTTATCAGGATGTTTGGCAAGGAATTGCTCGGGCGGATTCTTGTTTTCATCTAACTCCTCATACACATCATTGAGTTTACTCACGATCTTTGATTTTGACAAATCAGGAAGTTCATTCCATAACAACTTCTTTTTGGCCTTATCCGATTGCGACTCCGGATTATGACATCCCCAGCATTTATTATCAATGATGGTTTGAACATCTTCAGGAATTATGAGATTGGGACCTTCCTGATTTTGCATAAATTCTTCATTTACTGCACCCGGCTTAAATCCGATAACGGAAACCAACATTACTGCGAATATTGGAATCAGAAAAATAAATCCTTTTGCTTTCATAATATTTCTTTGGTATTGATTAGTGGCAACAAAGATATTTATTTTGGGAAATGAATCCACGCAGAAAAATAAAATCAGAGGCAAGCTTTATGGGCGCCCTTAACATCCATTTTGACCTAAAAGAAATCCAATATCATTGTTGTCCGGTAAACATAATTTCCTTTAAATAGATTCTTCACTCCAAT